>CAZFLL010000117.1:0-3696 GCA_964519865.1 uncultured Chitinophaga sp.
GTGTTATTTAAGGAGAAGGAGGATTGGTTTGTGGGGGAGAAAAGCTAGGGGTCAGCTTTCACTGTATTTTTAAGTGAATAACAAAGAGGGAAGGATAAGATTATTTTTGCTTTCAATTTCACATCAGTCCCGACACCGGCGAGCAGGTTATACCCCTGCCATTGATTTTTCTTATATACACCCAAATACCTAGAACCGGTTCCTTTTCCGTAAATGGCACTGAGAAGGTAATTACCGATAAAAACAACAGTTGCGTATACATTCAGCTGTTTCTTTTCAGAAATAGAGAACCCAGTGTAACTGGAAATTCCAGGGTACGATAAGTAACATTCTTATAGGAAACCAGTTCCTCTGCGGGCTTTGCCGCGGTGGAGGTATGACATTCTGGTTAAAGAAGTAAAAAGTGTTTTTAAGGCTTCGTGGTACGTAACCCACGCCTGCTTCAGTGAATACATTCCTTGTAAACCGATATAGTATTCCAACCTTTATTCCTACATTATAGTTGCTGGTAAATCTCCTTTCTTTCTCCCGGTATGCGTAGCCCTATTGTTGGTGGACGATTTACAGTTGAATAAGAATGACTATTGAAAAATAATTCGCCACTGAGCCCTAATCCGAATGGCAGGGAATAGTATAAAATTAAAATACATTTACCAATATTTTAAAACACTCAGAAAGGAGGGTGTTAATTTGATTTATTTGCTGGACATGGCATTTCAGGCCTACCATATTTTTTATTAAGGGGGAATGACTAATTCATTTCACAAGCCTCCATCCTTTTCAGAGCTATTATCACTAAGTCTTTTACTACGAGTTTGAGATGTTGATTTTGAATTACCATCAAAAATATCTTTAGAGATATCCGAATAAAAACCTTAGTATTAATTTTGGACTAGGCCATCAATTGGGAGCCACTACTCTAATTATAAATAATGTCTATTTAAGAAATGAAAATGGTCTCAATACCACGTAAAATTATGCATAAAAACTATTTTCCTGCTTTTCTCAATCTTTAAATTATGCTACACGTGATTTTATGGATTTATTTGATTTTCAGTTATAAAATTAACTTCGCAAATTATGTGTATTCCCCTTTCAATTGTCTCCATTGTAATAATTTCTAAGTGTGAAACATCAATTCCAAATTCCTCACAATGAGGTTTAGAATACAGCGAATCTTTAAACTCCAATCCAACAACCTGACAATATTTCAGTAATTCTGGCATGCTTGCTTTTGTCATAATTGAATCATATATAGCCTGTACTTTTTTGCTATTAATTGGGTTTGGAAACCTTAATTGCTTATTTGAAAGTATATCAATTAGCAGTCTACCAAATTTTACCCATTCCTTTATATCCCTAAATTTATTTGCTTCTGTTAAATTATACTCTTGACAGACATTCAATATATCACTATTCAACTTATGGGTAGACAATCCTAATACTACTGCATCATTTAACCATAAAGCAGTACTCGGATTCTTTTCATAATTTCTTATTGATTCAGCAATATATTCAAGTATTTCATATGCTGTTGATGAACCCGAAATTTCAGTATGCAAAGTCCAATTACAATATAAATTTAAATATTTATACTTTTCTTTACTATTATCATCCTCCATTACAAGTCGGAATAAAGACATGAGGTAAACAATGTCTTGGTATTCATAATTTTTCTTTTCGAGAATCTTTTTTATCTCACTTATATTTTTCTCTTTTGTTATGCCTTAATTTTAATTTCTAATTGTGCATATAAATTACAGTTTCATTATAGAATATTTATAATGATTTGTGTGTGATACAAATATAGTTTTTTTAAAAGCCAAACTATGATGATTGTAATCAGTATTTTCAAGGTTAAACTTCATAGACTTTAGTAAATTTAGCTCCAGAAGCAGATTATTACTATGTTCAAAATTTATAACCTATTTGATTTCGGAGTCAATTCATAAATTGCTTTGCCCTTTTGAAAATTTAGATTCCTAAAAAAATAAACAGAGGATGCTCAAATGCAATTACTTCGATAAACTATATCAATACTGTGGCTATATCAAACTGTTTAATCTAGCTTGAGATAATCAATGCCTCAATTTCATAAGTAAACTAAAAGAGTTAATTCACCCATATTTTCAGAAAATACGTTGGTTGCTTCAATGGGTGAGCGGAGAGGCTCAGAGGGAATTGTAATTTGAATATACATATTGAGATTAAAACAACAAATATCATTTTTAGGGTATGCCAGCCTGTTTAGCCTGCAAAAAACCGCAGGAGCAATTACCAGAAAATCAAACAACTTGTTTATTAAGGCCTATAAATAAAAAAGTCCCGCCGCAGCGGGACTTACAAATTATTCTGATTCATTCATTTACTGATGTTCTTTTACATCACCATCCTTCAGCATGCCTGAAGGATTTATCTGTGCCTGCCTATAGTCAGCTCCCAATCTCATAGACACCCCCTTCTCGCTTCTAGCTTCTTGCTTCTCGCTTCGTCCTCCGAAGCTATAGCGTAGGAGGGCTCACTCCAGCGGCACATGACTAAATGTCCCCGTCATCAATGACCCCGTACCTGTACTCATCACCACATTGAAATTACCGCTGATTTCATCCGGTGAACTGGCTGTTATAGTCAGTGTGCCGGACATTGAAAATAACCCGCCACCTGAGGGAGTTGCTCCGTTCCAGGTGCCGATAATATTGGCACCGGTTCCCATTGTATGTGTGCCCACCGGAAAATCATTGGCACTGTGCAGAGCCACCTCCACATGCCTTATTTCCGAACCTATCGTTTTTACAGCTTCGATATCATTGGTATAGGCGGTTGCATCATCCGCTGTGTAAGTCACGCCTTCAAAGGTCCAGGTAAATGAGGGGGAGTTTCTGCCCTCCTTTTTTTTGCAGGATAAGCCGGTTAACAATACAAACAAGATGCCCGTCACCAGCAGGTGGAAGAGTGTTTTCCTTTTCATATCGCAGGTTTTTTGGTTTACCTAATGTAACTTTTTCCCAAAAGAAAAACTATTCCCGGTTTGCACATCCGGCAATTACCGGAGTGCTTCGGTCTGGTATAACGGTTATTGACCAGTTACTTATGAAACAGCAAGAAGCTGAATATTACTGTCTTATCTGGTAAAAACAATAACCGGGTCATGCCTGTTCCCGAAAGGAAAGTTTTAGGTTTTCAGCAAACAATTATTGATAATTGTCAATGAAAATTCCTGATTGTCCTGATTATAAATGGTTGGGAGGAATGGTTGTAATTTTTATAAAACAATAGAAAAGCCGGTATTTACCAGCAGCAGGTATTGATTGTGACAGAATATTTTCATTAACTCTTCCTGCTATTATAATATCTATCTGCCAATATTATGGTAATCACCCCCAACGTATACGCCAGAATATCCAGCCACTCAAACCCATACCCGATAACTGTTTTAGCGAGTTGATTGCCGGATAATCCGAGCCGGTCCACGATCCTGAAATACTGCAACACTTCCACCAGGTAAGCAAATAACAATACCCCAATAGCTATTCTGAGTGTATCCGCTTTGATAAAGGTTCTGACCGCACAGTAGATCAGCATCACCACCAGGTAATCGCCCACATAAGGCCTGATAAAATCGTCATGAACATAAAGGGCTATCAGTACTTCAATAATGAAGAAGAGAATAGTATATAGCAGGAATCGGGGACTGAA
>CAZFLL010000117.1:3796-11869 GCA_964519865.1 uncultured Chitinophaga sp.
CTTTTCTTCGCCACTCCCCCCGCAGCCGCATCAATCTCCGTCTGAATCTGCCGCAGTTTGCTTTCGCAAATCGCCACCAGCTCATTGGCCTGCTTTACTTTGGCCGAAAGCTTATCCAGCGGAATATTTCCGTCTTCCAGCTGATCCACCAGTTCCTCCAGCTTCACATACGCTTCGCTATAAGTCAAATTGCTTTTCATTTTTGGTCTTTTTTGTTACGGTGCTATGAATGGTTTCATTCTTTAAAATGGTCTGCAGCTCCATATCTTCGGTTATGGTGGCCGGATCCACCACAATTTTATTATTACTGGTGATAATCGCAAATCCGCGGTTCAGGATGTCCAGCGGACTTGAGAGCCGGATAATCCGCCTGGCATGCTCCAAACTTTCTTTCGCTTTCTCCAGCTGATCAGCGATTGTATCCCCCAGCCTTCTTTTCAGATCGATCAGCGCATTCTCAAATTCAAAATTATGATCCACAAAAAGGGAAGCGACCTTGGTAGGCGTCTTCTGCTCTTTGGCCATTAAGTCCACAATACTCTGATTCCGGTCGTGCCCGATACCGGTATATATGGGTACCGGGAATTTTGCCACAGCGGCCGACAGTTCATAATCATCAAATGGTTTGAAGTCAGTCAGTGATCCGCCGCCACGGACAATCGCCACCACATCAAAGGGCTCTTTACTTTGTTCTATGAGCCGGAGCTGTTCCAGGATAAGTTTATGGGCATTATCGCCCTGGATCGTGGTTAAAAACTCAGTCACCTTAAAACTGTACTGGTGTTTATTCCGGCTTAACTCCTCCAGGAAATCCCGTTGCCCGTCTGAATTGGGTGCTGTTATCAGGGCAATATGGCTGATGACGAGTGGAAGCCCCAGCCGGTTATTAAAGGTCCGGTAAACCCCGTCGTACAACTGAATGGATTCCGGATTTTCCCTGACCAGTTTTTCAAGTGTCTGTTGACGCTCCAGTTCAAGTGTACCCAATGCATGGGCCACGTCAATCTGCAGCACATCCAGGTTAAGTCCATACACTTTATGATACCTTACTTTTACCCGGCAGGTGATTTCTGTCCCGTCTTTAAAAGGTTGCTTAAGCGCTTTTTCAAATTTTTCGATCTCACTGTATGCATTGGACCAGAAAACAGCCCTTATCTCTGTTGTTTTTGTTCCATATTCATATTCCTCCAACGTCAGGTAACACCTTCTGCTGGATTCATACTTCTTCACATTCATGATCCGGGCCGTTACCCGGAATACCTCCCCTTCAAACCGGTCCTGGATGGTATCCTGGATCAGCTGGGTAAGGGCGGAGAGTTTTATGCTGTCTGTCATGGAAAACTAGTGGGATCAGGTGTCGATGTTCTTGTATCTGAAAAAGGAAATGTGAACAACAGAACACAATTTACAGCATTTCAACTTTTGTCTTATACCACTTTAGGGTATTTCTCTTCTTAATCCGCCAGCTTTTTACCTTGTATTTTTTGTACTGATTCCATTCCGATGCCGGGATACTCCTGTAAAACAGAAAAGTGCAGTAAACCAGGTTTACTGCACTCTCTTGAAATATTCCAAGGTCAAAACTTATTTCACTTCTGCCAGTTCGGCGGCATCCACATTGATAGCTGCCACGGCCAGTTCTGTCAGTTTTACATCGGCCGCTTTTTCCTCATTTAATGTAGCTAAGAGAAGTTTTACGACGTCTTTCTGTCCCAGGGTTTCAGCAAACTGGCGAAGGGTGCCATACGTGGCAATTTCATAATGTTCCGCTTTCTGTGCGGCAGATATGATACCGGCATCCCGCATAGCTCCTTCCTCGCATTCATCCATGATCTCTTCGGCTTCCTTCAGTATACCAGACATAGCTTCACACTTCACCGCCTCCACCTTCTTGCTCAGTATATCAAATACCTGTTCAAGACGGGTTACCTGCTCTTCAGTTTCTGCCAGGTGTTTTTCCAGGGCCTCCACCAGTTCTGTGGCTGTGGCCTTTTTTACCATTTTGGGAATGGCCTTGGTCAGCGCTTTTTCCGCCCAGTAAATATCTTTCAGTTCATCTTCAAATAATTTCATCAGCTGTGAAGACTTCATGGACGCTTTCGTTAATTTTTTTGTGGCCGTTGCTCCGTTTCCGTTTCCGGTTCCCTGGCTTACATTGTTTTTCATTTTCTTTGTTTTTTGAGTATGATTAATGATTACGATTTGATTCCCCCCCGCTACCTGTCTTCGCACTACAAGTGCGATAACAAGAATGGCTTATAATATCCGGGGCCTGTTACAGTAAAAAACAGGATTCTAACCGAATGGAGGCTTTAATGAGTCGAAGGGAAAAGTAGTACTCCAGTCATGGCCGGAATGATCATCCTGCTGCCCGGCCTTCCCTTTGTGCTTCCCGTTCCCGTTATCCGGGTTCGTTTCTGAATGCTGACCGGTTGTTTCACCTTCTTTCTCCGCCTCCCCGTTTTCCTGGTGGTTTTTATTCTGATTGGGGTCTTCAGGATCAGGTTTCTGATTATTGAAGTCCTGGTTGGTTTTTGCTTTTAACATGGCATCATTCGCCTGATTGCCTTTTTCGTTTTTGTTTTTTTTCATTTTAATGTCTTAATGTGCATCAGCATCTGCACTTACAAATATGCAGGTCTTTTATTCAGGGGTCATTACACAATGATGAGATTAGGTTTAACTATTCACAGTTCCGATAAATAAATGTATACCCACCCGGAATGGGTCTTAGGCTGGCCAATGAAATAACAAGACCCTGCCATTATCCGGCTTTCACAATCTTGCGTTAATCAATAGAAAGGGGGTGATTTTTAAACTGTCCCTGGAAGAATTACAGTAAGCGCAGGGTTATTGTATTAAAGGCATTTGCTATATGCAAAAAATACAAGTCGCGGGGAGATAAATATAGAACTACTAATTACAGGATCAGGGTTTCATTAATATTTTATCGATTGACGGGTATGGCCTTAAATATTCTGTATGGTAATTCTTCTCTTTTCCTTTAAGGCTTTAAAATGGGTAGGCGTTAACCCGGTCACCTTTTTAAACTGGGTGGATAAATGGGCAATACTGCTGTAATGCAGCATATAGGCAATTTCAGAAAAAGTATGTTCCCCGAATATGATCAGTTCTTTTATCCGTTCAATTTTTAAAGCAATTATATACTGTTCAATGGTAGTGGCTTCCACTTCAGAAAAGAAATTTGCCAGGTAAGTATAACTGTGATGTAATTTTTCGCTCAGCAAGACTGAGAAATTCACATTTGGCTTCTCCTCTGATTTATACACATAATCGACCATCACGCTCCTGATTTTCTCTATTAGTACCCCCTGCTTTTTCTCCAGCAATTCCAGGCCAACTTTTTTGATTCTGCTGTTCAGCTCCCGCTTCTCGTCATCTGAAATATCATCCTTTATTTCAATTTCCCCGAGGTCCACTTTTACCGGGAAAATATCCATTTCTTCCAGGGCTTCCTTCACCACAACCTTGCAGCTTTCACAAGCCATATTTTTCACGTAAATCTTCATATTTAATGGTGCCGGAAAATAATACGAACTGGCTAAAAACAGTCTGAAAGAATAATTCCGGGACCGGGAAAAGTATTCCTTTTACCGGGAGGGATTGTTACAGAAAAACCAGGAATAGTTTCATAATTAACAGGAACAAAGTTCAGGCGTCAATTAATCACCGCATTGATCTTTCCCCACAACTCATTATCAAAACCTGATACGGCGAAACTGGGATTAAGCGGATCGGAGGCATCGCCCATCCGGATCACCACCATTTTCTTTGAAGGAATGACATAAATGCGCTGGTCATCGGCCCCCATGGCAGCAAACATATCGGATGGTGCATTGGGAATCAGACTGCCCGGGTAATAAGCCTGTCCACCGGGTATCATAGCCCCGGATTTACCATTCAGCCACCAGAGGTAACCATAGGAAGGGTTAATGGACTGGGAAGTATTGGTGGCTTCATTGAAGAAACTGGTATTGATGATCTGCTCGTTTTTCCATTTTCCGTTGTTCAGGGCCATTATACCAAACCGGGCCATACTCCGGGTATTACTGTGATATATTTTAAAGATCAGTCCGTAATTCCAGAACCCGTTCATCCCGAGTTTATTCTTCAGTTTGCTGTTGAAATAGGTCTCGAAGTCCTGTCCACTTGCCCCGGCCACAACATCCATCAGTTTCTGGAACACATTATGGTAGGACCAGCGGGTACCGGCATCCGCCATATATTTCAAGTTGGCCCGGATCACCAGTTCACTGGAATCATTCAGACCTGAAGTCATCGTGAGTAAATGCCTGACCGTGATCAGGTCTTCCTTGGCCTGGGGCTCGATGGTCCAGCCCGTACCAATATACTGGGAGGCTTTTGTATTAATATTCAGCAGTCCTTCCTGCTGGGCAATACCGGTGGTCGTGGACACCAGGGTCTTACCCGCACTGTTCCATTGCCAGGTGCTATCCACTGAATGCCCGTTAAAATATTCCTCCATCACGATACGGCCATTCACCAGTATCATAAAGGATTTACTGTGCTTCTGAGCGAGATAGTCTTTGAGGGTCTGAACGGCGCTGGTATTCCAGCCGAGACTGGTCATGGACTTCCGCTCCCAGCTGGTATCCGTATTGGAGGGAAAATACATGGTTTCTGCAGGGGTTGGATCGCCCCCGTTTTTAGTACAGGCCGTAAAAAAAGTCAGGAGTACGATGAAAATGAAACTAACGCGTTGCATAGGTTGGGTTTTGGGGTCTTTGACCGGATCTGGATAAAAAAGTTAAAACGGGAAACAGTCTTTTTTATTGAGAAATAGTACCGGCAATTTTGAAGACACCCCGCAAAGACCCGCTATAAATGATTCTGCAAACGTCCGAGTATGGTTTCCAGCGCGTTTTTAAGTTTCTCCAGGGCACCGGATACCGCCAACTCCACTGTATCATCCTGGTGTGTCACAGCCATTGGCTGCCGGCCTTCCAGCCGGGCCTCCAGCATACACAGTACATCTTCCACTCCCTCTTTCTTTCCATTCTGATCAGAGAGGTGCATTTCGATTCTTGTAATATGAGACTGGTATCTCTTTAATTCTTCATCAATCAGTGAAGTATAATATTGCTGTTGTCTTTCGTCCCCGTTGATGGTCTTGTCGGTATTAATCAGAATTTTCATTTCCGGATAGTTTAAATGTGGTTTTTCACTCCTTCTCTTCATCAAGGTTATTTTTCCCATCACCCCCCAGGCTGTAATAATTATTTTCCTCATCCTCACTACCCACAGCTTCCTGTTCATCATCCAGTTCAGATCCGGGAATGTCCAGGTCATCGCCTGACATATCGTTTGTAAAGTCCTTCTCGTTATCCCCTTCTTCCTTTTCGTTTGGCGTTATTATCTTAGAAATATCGTCAGGGTCAATGTCCTTCTCTTCTTTTGCCTGGTTGTATATATCTTCTTCCGGTATATAATCCAGTCTTTTTAATTTACGTTCAGCATCTTTATCTGCCTTTGATATTCTGTGGGTCATTTTATATTATTTTATTATTCAACATGTTCATTACACTTTCACAAGGTGGCCCTTTTCCCGGCAGAATTCATAACAACCATTTAAAAATGAATTGCATAATTCACAGGTTATTGCCAATCCTCGGCCTGGCCTTACCAGGCAGATGGCTCAGCATTCACCTGAACTGTTTAGTCGTTCAGGGATCCTATTGCAGATAAAGTACTAAAGAAGTTTTTAGGTGTTTAGAAGGGCTTACTTTGGAAAGATTGTTCCTTTCACGCTCTATCTATGTCGTCCTGACAAGCGTCAAACAAACATTACCGTGTTGAAAAAAGAGGTACCAGCGTCGTACCGAAGGGCTTCTCGATTCCAGCTTCTTGCAACCATACAAAGCATTTCTCCTCTTTCCTCTTTCCTCTTTCCTCTTTCCTCTCTCCCCTCCCCTACTGAACCCTTATAAAATCAGCTGGCTGCTCCTGGGTCAGTATCAATTTGGTTATTTTCCCATTCTCCGTAACAAACTCCGCTGTGGTGGGGACCCGTTTTATATCCGGTAATTCAAAGGTCTTCTCCGTCAGTGCCACAAATTTCATATATGATCCGGTGCCGTTTGACAGGTCACCGTAAAGATGATTGCCAACCCGGTATACATTGATACTTACATTGTATTTTTCATTCTTATAGGTCCCGATATAATTGTTCAGCAGTTCATCGCTGACCCGGATTTCCTGATTCTGTGACCCTGCTTTTTCGCCGATTACTTTATTCGAGATCAGTTGAAAAAATTGCACATCATTATCCTTTTCGCTGTTTAACAGGCAGGCAATAAAAATATCCTGCTCCGGGTAATAGGCTTCCATGGCCCTGAATCCATCGATGGCCCCTCCGTGCCCGATAAGATTAGCGCCGTTTACATTTTTTATAAAAAAACCATACCCGTACTCACTTGGTTTCCCATCAGCAAGTCTGAAAGCCGTTGTTGCTTTTGCCAGAGATTCCTTTTTAATCAGTTTTCCATTGTAAAGGGCCAGGTGCCATTTATACAAATCGCCCACTGTTGAAACCAATGCCCCTGCACTATACACGAGTGACATACTGATAAACCCGGCATTCTGGTATTTCCCGTCCGCGTAGGCATAGCCACCCGACCGGTCCGGTATCAGGGCCGTCTGGCTGTCGTAAAACGTGGAGTTAAGTCCGGCCGGATCAAAAATATTTTCTTTCAGATACTGCGGGTAGGTCTTCCCGGATTGTTTTTCGATTATATAGCCCAGCAGGAAATAGTTGGAATTGCTGTAACTGAACCGGGTACCCGGATCGAACTCAAGGGGAAGCCTGTCCAGTGAGTCAATAATAGTCCTGGTTTTAAAGTCCACCCGTATGGCATTGGGAATCCCGGCATCCAGCTTATCATACCCGGTGATACCCGATGTATGGGTCAGCAGGTTTTCAATCGTAATCGTTTTGCCTTTAACATGAAAGCCACTGATAAATTTTTGAATGCTGTCATTTAATGCAAGCTGCCCTTTCTCCATCAGTTGAAGGATAGCCACAGCCGTGAACTGTTTGGTGATGGATCCCACCCTGAAGACCATACCCGGTTTCATAGGTGTATTCAGTTCCAGGTTCGCCAGTCCCAGCCCTTTTTCATAAATAACCTGTCCTTGTTTAGCCACCAGTATTGCGCAGCCGGGGGCAAAGTTTTTATAATTATCATTGGCCACCTGGTCAATCTGTTTGATCAGCTCCTTGTCCTGTTTGCTCTGGGCGTAAGACAGGGTAGTGATAGTGGTAATAAGGAGTATAGTTATAAGCGACTTCATGCTTTCCGTTATCCTGTTAATTTACATAAACACACGATTCAATACAATTTTAGGGGTATTGATTTCTTTGGGACTGTTTCCGGGATAACTATATGGTCAGTTCCCCTCTACCTCATCCCTGCCCCTTTATCCTGTACCTCTCCGGCCTCGCCCCTGTCCGTTCAATCACCCTTCTCGCTTCCAGGTCCAGCTTGACCGTCTCCCCATACCATTGCACACCGCCTTCAAACTCGTCCTTCACCCGTTGGTACAGGGCTTCCATCAGATCGGTATGGGTCAATTCAGCCTTTTTTAATACAGCCAGCAGATGTGTTTTAATATAATTGTACTTCTCCAGCAAAATGCGCTTATTGGTCTTTGTTTTATCCGGGTGCAGGGTCTGGATCATTTCCGCCTTTTCTTTGCGTACCGCTGCTTTTCTGACAGGCTTTGTTGCTTTCATTACCGGGGCTACTGTTTCGTAAGCAGTCTTTAGTGCTTCCCGCATAACCGGGGCAGGCACTTTCGCGAGATCAAACCTGGTCCAGCCCTGTTTGCCCCAGGCACCGGTGGCCGGACTGGCAAATACCGGTTTCATCAGTCCGTAAACAGACTGTTCATTGGGTGGTAGTTTCAGCGAAGCCTGTTTATTGGCGACATCCATCGTCGCGAATATTTTCCCCCTGATCCGGAAAGAGGTCTTTTCAAAATGAGGTTGCTCCACTACATCGGTGAAAGCAAGTGCGGCTTTGCGGAAGGAGG
>CAZFLL010000118.1:0-11746 GCA_964519865.1 uncultured Chitinophaga sp.
TCTGAAGTACAAAAGGGGCACGGATTATCGTTCTGTTACAACTTCGTTCAGGCCTGCCTGTTCGGAGTGTCAGAACAAAAAAGCGTTTATTGACGGATTACTTTTTCTGTCCATTGCTGGCCGTCTTTGCTGAAACGGACCAGGTACATACCGCCGGTAAGTCCATTGGCAGTAATATTATTGATTCCGGTTACCAGCACACCACGGGCCAGGGTCTTGCCATTAAAGTCATAAACCATATAATCGTAGCTGCCCGGGCTGATCACACTGAGTGTATTGGATTCAGTCAGGTTGTTGATTATCCGGGGTTTGGGTGTATTGGATACATTCCGGAGGGTGACCACATTGGAATAATACTGGCGGTCATTGTCAAATACCACACTCAGGCGGTACTGCAGGTTACCGGAGGCAAAGGGTTTGTAATTGAAACTCCGATCAGTACTGCTGGCCTGGTTTACCGTGGCAAAATTCCTGCCATCGGTGGATACTTCCAGCACCTGGCTGATGATGGCCTCATCCGCATCCACGATCCAGGTAAACTGGTGACGGTCGCCGTTCAGTTGCCCCTGCAGCGTAAGCTGGCGTAACGGAAGGGGAACACCTTCAGTAAAGGTTGCCTGCAGGGCATAAGAACCCAGGCTGGCATAGTTAGGGGCATACATATTTCCTTTCCCTTCTATTTTCAGGTAATAGTTCCCTGCATTCAGGGTGGTATCGATTACAGAACTTAAAAGGGCACCCGGATTATACACACTGATCTGGGCCTGTGAACTGTTATAAAGAGTTACCTGCATATCCAGGTCGGATCCGGCATTACCAGTACCGACATTATAAGGGATGGCACTTAGTTGAAAACGCCCTGAAGCCGGCTGCACAAACCGGATCAGGTCCTGGTCGGAGCTTTGTTCTATCACTCCATTTATGCTGAACTGGTTGTTACTGAAAGTTACAGTAGATGCGGAACCAAAGGATCCGGAGTAATCATCAGTCCGGTAAGTAAATCCATTATTGGAAGTAATCACTGATAAATCGCTTTGGATATTGTTACAGCCAAATGAATTGGGACCACTGTTCCAAAGCGTGAAATTCTGGTAATAGCCCACACCCATAATCGGTGCCCAGCCAATCTCCCCGCTTCCCTGGCCGGGGTTATAATCAGTTGTTTTCACACAACTGGCATTGTAACTGGCCTGGTGAAAGAGGCCGAGGGTATGCCCGGATTCATGGGCCGCCGCTTCAGCTATATTTTTTACATTGAAGTTCAGTAAGCCGGTGAATACAAAACAAGGGGTATCATCACCCCAGATAAAGGAGTTTACAAATGCCACCCCGCCTGCAGCACCATACCATTGATAGGTAGGTGTCAGGATCACGCGCATTCTCTTATCAACCGGGGCGCTCAGGTACCTGGTCGAATCAGTGGTGACATTCAGGTTAAAAGGACGATAATCTTCAGCCACCCGGTTAAAAACCGTGGTGATCTGGGCATTGTCAAGTCCGGATGGCGCGCAAATAATCGGGCCAGCCGTATTCCAGCTGGTTCCGTTTACAGTATGTCCGTCAAAATCGAGGAACATGACAGCTGTTGCGGAAGGATAACTGCTCATCACCGGTACCTGGGCGCGGGCAGTTCCGGCACCCAGCAACAGGGCCAAAACGGGTAAGAAAATGTTTTTCATAACAAGGCGGATTTAGGATTGGATACAAGGGATACGGATTAAAAACGGGACAACTGACACAACAACTTTTAAAATCTATTCATTGACTAATTCATAATAATTCTTCTTCACCAGCACCAGCTGGCCATCCTGGTTTTCCAGTTCATACAGGTCACCATGTTTAAAGCTGATGATGCGGCCCGAATAACGGATACTGCCATCTGCATTGGTGATCCTGGAAATGGTCAGCCGGGCCCCGTTGTAACTGTCGGAACGGATCACCACACTCTGAATGCTGTTATTATACTTGCTGGCGGTGGACACCACTTCTCCGTCAAACTGTAAGGAATTGTCTTCCGTCAGGCGGATTTGTGCACTCCGGCCAACAGGGGCATTCAACAGGTTATTAATATTGTCTTTGTTTACGGGAATTTTATCAGGCAGGTTGGAGAATAAACGCGGTTTATTATAATCCGGTTCATTCAGCGGAACTTTTTGCTCCTGGCTATTGGCAACAAGGGTGAAAAGCGCAAGTCCTGCGCACAGCATAGTGGCACGAATGTTTTTCATCTGAACTTTTTTTAAAGTCAATAGGATATTGTTCGGCAGTCAGGATTGATGACTGCGGCTTTCAGGAGGGTACGGTACTGTAAAGGTTGGTGAAACTTTTATTCAGTTCCAAAAACAAGGATACTCAATTGGGGAAAATAGAGGAGTAGTACCTGCGGCGTTTCGTAGTTTTTCGAACCAGGCCCTGTTTATCTACGATTTAATACTGGTTTGTACTTAACATCACCAGGGTGCAGGCTTCCAGCGTCTGGATGTTTTTTGCAGCAGCCAGTTCGGCCAGTTCATCATTTTCAGTACCCGGATTGAAGATGATCCGGCGGGGAGAAAGGGAAAGGATATAATCATAATACTCCCGTTGGTGCTGCGGGTTCAGGTAAAGAGTGACCGTATCAATATCTGGGTAAGCACTGCGGTCTGTCTCCACTTTTACATCAGCCACCACGGTGGCTTTGCGGCCAATGGCCACTACGGGATGACCATGACTTCTTAATCGTTGTACAGCCAGGTAGCTGTAACGGGAAGGATTATCAGAAGCTCCCAGGACCAGTGTTTTCTTTTGTGCCATACTATAAAACTACAAAGGGAAAATCAAATGGACTGTTATTTCGGTATTTCTGTAGTGCAATCGGCCAGCATTTCAGTTTTTTAAATGAATGAATGCTTTACGCTGAATGGTTTGCAATTCACGGTAAACGATGATAAAATAGCCGATGGCATACAGCGGACTGATCAACAATAAGGCATACATAAAGTAAAAGATAAAGGGCCATTGCGTGGCGGATAACAGGAGGCTGGCTATGAATGTGCCAACGGTCCAGGCCAGTGTTTTTCCATACCTCTTCCTGTTTTTTTTATGGTACCAGCTTTCATCCGCAAAAAACAGGTGTATTAAATAGCTCAGTAATTGCCAGCCTCCGAGTACAAAATAAAAAAGGACAAAAGCAACGGAGCCCTCCCTGTCCATTATCACCAGCAAGAGGCTGGTCAGCAGGAGGGTGGCCTGTGTCAGCAGGTCCGTAAGTTTAAGGTATTTCAAAACTGTAGTATTTATAATTTCAGAAAATATTGAAAGTAAATAGTCAAATAAAAGCCGGACGAACCGGCTTCTGTAAACAAAACATATACTACTTAAAGACTTTCATCAGGGCACCGACAAACCAGCTTTCTTCAGCCCGGATCATGGTGTCCAGGGTTTTGTCGGCCTGCCTGCCCAGCTTTTTGATCCCGCTGATCGTATCCACAAAAGTTTTTACGTCTTTATCTTTTTTATCCCCGTCCACCGCTTCCAGTTTATCAAGTAACTGGAGCATCGGCTCCAGCTCCCTTTTCTTACGCTCTTTCACGATCTGCTTCACCACTTTCCAGATATCTTTCTCAGCGGAAAAAAATTCCTTTCGCTCCCCGGTGATCAATACACGATCCACCAGTCCCCAGTTGATCAGTTCCCGGATATTCATATTGGTATTTCCCCGGCTGATATTCAGTTCTTCCATGATATCATCCTGGGTGAGAGGGTCAGGACTGACCAGTAATAACGCATGGATCTGGGCCATGGTCCGGTTGATTCCCCAATGCGTGCCAAATGCACCCCAGCTGCTGATAAATTGTTGTTTGGCTTCGGTCAGTTTCATGGCCCAAATTTACACGCTGTTTCCGAAATTTCAAAATTTATTGAAAATATATTTTATACAGGCAGTGACGGAAATAACTAAATTGGTTTATGAAGCGATTAGTGGTATTCATTTTATTTTTAATTTCTGTTGGCAGCCGGGCACAGGCTCCTGCATTCCGGTTTGCATTTATCTCCGATACACATATTGGTTCACCCAACGGATCGGCTGAAGAGGATCTTCGGCGAACCGTTCGTGATATCAATGCAAGGCCGGAGATCGTTTTTGTGGTGCTTACCGGTGATATAACAGAAATGGGCACCAATGAAGAATTGAAACTGGCCAAACAGATCCTCGACAGTCTCCACGTTCCCTGGTATATCATACCCGGCAATCACGATACAGGTTGGAGTGAGAGTGGCGGGGATATGTTTAAGACCGTTTTTGGCGGCGATAAATTCAGTTTTGAATACAATGGGATCAGGTTCCTGGCCTGCGCATCGGGACCTTATGTTCGAATGAGCGACGGGCATGTACCGCGTGACGCGGTGAACTGGCTTGATACAGAACTGCAGAAACTTAAAGCCGGGCAACCTCTTATTTTCCTGAATCATTATCCGATCGATGAGGGACTGGATAACTGGTATGAAATAACAGACCGCCTGCGCCAGTATAACACACAGGTGATATTATGTGGCCATGGTCATGCCAACAAAGCCATGAATTTTGAAGATATTCCCGGGGTGATGGGGCGTTCCAACCTCCGGGCAAAAGCCACAGAAGGAGGATATAACCTGGTGGAGGTTAAGTCTGACTCCATCCTTTTTACGGAACGAAAGCCGGTCAGTGGCAATGAGAAACGCTGGACTTCTGTTGTCCGTGCAGAACACGGATATACCCAGAGAAAAAAATTCACGCGGCCGGATTTTACAATGAACAAACAGGAAAAAAATGTTTCATTGCGCTGGAGTATTTCAGATGATGCGAATATTATATCCACTCCGGCTTTTACCAAAGACCTGGTATTTGCCGGAAATCAACTGGGCCGGATGAATGGGTACAGTTATAAGAACGGCAAAAAGAAATGGACCTTTAAAACAGGGGGAGCAATTTTTTCATCCCCGGCTATTTCCGGTGACAGGTTGCTGTTCGGATCTGCCGATGGGTATGTGTATTGCCTGGATACAAAAAAGGGAAAACTGATCTGGAAATATAAAACCGGTGCAGCCGTACTGGGCTGCCCATTGGTTCATGGGGATACGGTTTTTATCGGGGGCAGTGATCATCATTACCGGGCACTCAGTATCCGGCAAGGGGAACTCATCTGGGACTTTGACGGATTACAGGGCCCGGTGGTGAGTACGCCGCTCTGGTATGAAGGCAAATTGATTTTCGGTGCCTGGGACCGGCATTTGTATGCAGTATCCACTACAAACGGGCAATTGCTCTGGAAGTGGAACAACGGATCTTCGGTCCGGAATTATTCCCCGGCCTCCTGTATCCCGGTTGCGGCGGATGGGGTGGTATATATCATGGCTCCCGACCGCGTGGTTACCGCCATCGATATACAAAATGGTAATACCCTCTGGCGTAACAATGACGGTGGAGTCAGGGAATCCATTGGTATTTCCGCAGATGGCAAATGGATTTATGGAAAAACAATGCAGGATACAATTGTTGCTTATTCTGCCGGGCGAGTTAAACAACCGGTGGCCTGGAAAATGCATGCCGGATTTGGATATGAACACGCGCCATCCATGCTGATTGAAAAAGAAGACCGGGTTTATTTTGGTACCCGTAGCGGGGTTGTTTATTGTATCAATCCCGTAAACAGGCAACTGAACTGGAAATATAAAATCGATAACTCCATGGTCAATACGGTACAGGTGGTGGATGCCCGGCATTTGCTGGCGGCCACCATGGATGGCAAACTTGTATTATTGCAAACCGACTAAACAGCCACTATTTTTTAAGATTCTTTTTTCTTTGAGGCAGACCGGGCCAGGTAGTTGATCAGCAGGTTGAGCCCTGCCAGTACTGTTGCGATAACTCCGGTCCATAATAGTAAAGAAGAGTGATGTCCGTCCAGAAATTTAATGATCATACTAAAACCGAAACCGGAAATACCGGTTACCGTGAACATCGTCAGCCAGGAAAATCCGTATTCATTCCTTTCAGTCATACGGTTGAATTTTAAGGAAAGGTAAAGTTGAATGTATTATAATCGGATGATTCACAACCCCATTTTCAAATTTTAAGGCGTTACACTTAACATGCAATAAGCATTAAAATCGAATCACAATAATTCTGCCATTTATGGGTTTCACCTGTAAAATATGAATTTTCCGGCCAATAAAAAAGGCCCTGTCTGGTTGGACGGGCCTTTTATGCTGACTAATTCATTTTCAGAGTAACATCGTGATCGGATTCTCCAGGTATTTTTTAAAGGTCTGTAGGAAGGCAGCACCGGATGCTCCATCCACACTGCGGTGATCGCAACTCAGGGTGACTTTCATAAAATTACTGACGCCGAATCCGTCCCCTTTACGAACCACAGTTTCCTTGATGCGGCCGACTGCCATGATACAGCTATCCGGCGGATTAATGATCGCTGTGAATTCATCGATGTCCATCATACCCAGGTTGGAGATAGTGAAGGTATTCCCGGTGAATTCATTGGGTTGTAATTTTTTATTTTTTGCCTTGCCTGCCAGTTCCTTGCTTTCAGCAGCGATCTGCGGCAATGTTTTCTGATCGGCAAAACGAACGACAGGAACAATCAGTCCGTCTTCAATAGCCACGGCAATGCCAATATGCACATGTGCATAACGACGGATCTTATCGCCCATCCAGGAGGCATTGATGGCCGGATGCTGACGTAAGGCCAGGGCGACGGCTTTTACCACCATATCATTGAAACTGATCTTGGCCGGACTGATCTCATTCAGTTGAGTCCGGGCAGCCATGGCATTGTCCATATTGATTTCCATCGTCAGATAGAAATGGGGGGCGCTGAATTTACTTTCACCCAGGCGGCGGGCAATTACATTGCGCATCTGGGAATTGGGAATATCAGTAAATCCTTCAGTCGCGCTTCCGGTATATGCCGCAACAGTGGCAGCTGGCGCTGCAGTAGCCGCAGCCACAGCAGGAGCGGCTGCACCGGGTTTATAATTATCAATATCGGCTTTTATAATCCGTCCGCCATCACCACTTCCCTGGAGGAGACGAAGATCAACTCCTTTTTCCTGGGCAATTTTTTTGGCCAGCGGGGATGCTTTAACCCGGCCATTCTCAGTAACTGCTGCAGTTGCAACAGCGGCGGCTGCAGTTGATACAGCAGGTGCAGTTGCCGGTATCGCAGGATTGGCAGTTGCAGCAGGAGCCGCGGCTGCGGAAACAGTGACTCCGCCTTTACTGGCGGCAATAATGGCGTCCACATCCACTTTCCCTTTTTCTCCGATCACGCAAAGCAGGCCGTTTACGGGAATCTTTTCTCCTTTGGCGGCGCCAATATGCAGTAAGGTTCCGTTCTTATAACTTTCCAGTTCCATGGTGGCTTTATCCGTTTCGATCTCCGCCAGCACTTCCCCTTTTTTCACTGTATCGCCCACTTTTTTATGCCAGGAAGCGATTACCCCGGCTTCCATGGTATCACTCAGGCGGGGCATCAGCACCACTTCATCCATCTTGGAAATATCCAGGGAGGTTGCCGCAGGTGCAGCAGCAGGAACAGAAGTCTGAGCAGGAGCCGCGGCTGGTGCCGGTGCAGTGGCTGCCGGTGCCGCAGCACCAGCGCCGATCAGGCCCGATATATCTTCACCCGCAGTACCAATGATGGCCAGCAGGTCGTTTACCTGGAGTTTGCCTCCTTTATCGGTTCCGATATGGAGTAGAATACCATCCTTATAGCTTTCCAGTTCCATGGTGGCCTTATCTGTTTCCACTTCGGCCAGCAGGTCGCCTTTCTTTACGGGATCTCCCACTTTTTTATGCCAGGCGGCGATTACACCTTCTGTCATAGTATCGCTCAGGCGGGGCATTAATATCACTTCAGCCATGTACCGTTAAATTTTGGCCGAAATTAAGGTAAAATAGTGAATGTGGCATCCAGCCCGGAGGTTTGGATCAATAGTCCAGTTCCAGCCTTAATCTTTCCTTTAAATCCCGGATAAGCGGGTATTGTTCCGCCATTTTCATGAACTGCTCTTTGGATGTCAGGGTCACTTCCACGGGGGCCCGGTCATCGTTTTTTTCCTCTACCGTCACGGTAAACTGCAGCAGTTTATTCTGAAGATGTTGTTGCAGGAAATGGAAAAGGGTATTTCTTTCCGCCTCAATGAATTTTTGCTCGATATTGTTGGCTGTTACCGCTTCAAAGGAATTGGCATCCTTTATCCGTAAGACAGCCAATGAAAAAGGCTGGGCTGCAGGATTGCGTTCGGCCTTCAGTTTGACAATATACCCGTCCCAGGCTTTCTGCAGGGTCTCCATGTCGAGCGCGAGGTTGACTTTCTCATTCCCCGCATTACCATTTCCCTGGTATTGCTGACGGATTTTATCCAGGGCACTCAGGCCACCCCCTGCTTTGGAAGGGATAATGGGTGGTTTTTTATCTGAAATATAAGCCGTAACCGGGGCTGTTTCCGGAATCAGGGCGGCCGGGGTTTCGATAATGAGTCTGGCCCCCGTTTCCTTAGCAGCGGTCGCGGGTGGTGCTTCAATGGCTTTTTTAGACATCAGCCGGATCGGCACGGTACGGAAAGCCAGGGCAGTATCAGTTATTTTTTTTTTGCCGCTGCTTCCCGCATCGGCTGTAAGATCAAGGGCCTGTTGAAGGTAACAGAGCTTGATGATGGCTAATTCCACATGCAGCCTTTTGTTACGGGCAGATTTATAATTGATCTCGGCTTCATTCAGGATATTCAGCGCACTCACGAGCAGGGCGGCCGGCACTTTTTTAGCCGTATCTATATAACGGCTCTTAAAACTCTCTACTGCCTCCAGCAGTACCGCTGCTTTTTCATCCTTGCAGACCAGCAGGTTCCGGATAAATTCGGCCAGGCCATTCAGTACCAGGTCACCTTCAAATCCTTTCCGGTTAATATCATCATATAATAACATTGCAGCGGACAGGTCCTGTTGCTGCATATAACCGAGCAACCGGAAATAATAATCCGCATCCAGGATATTCAGGTGCTCAAGGGTATTGGCATAATTCAGTTCACCGTTGGTAAAACTCACGATCTTATCCAGGATACTCAACGCATCCCGCATACAACCTTCACTTTTCTGGGCAATGATCTGGAGAGCGGCTTTTTCCGCTTTGATTTCTTCTTTTTCACAGATCTCCTCCAGGTGATGTACTGTATCATTACCGGTGATCCGTTTGAAATCAAAAATCTGGCAGCGACTCAGGATGGTCGGCAGGATCTTGTGTTTCTCCGTGGTGGCTAAAATAAAAATGGCATAGGGCGGGGGCTCCTCCAGTGTTTTCAGGAATGCATTAAATGCAGAGGAACTGAGCATGTGTACCTCATCGATCACATATACTTTATACTTCCCGGTTTGCGGAACAAAACGCACCTGGTCCACCAGGTCGCGGATATTGTCCACCGAGTTATTGGAAGCGGCATCCAGTTCAAAGTAGTTCATGGATGCCCCGTCATTGAAAGATGTACAGCTCTGGCATTTATCACAGGCTTCCCCATCTTTGGTGGGCTTTTCACAGTTGATGGTCTTGGCCAGGATACGCGCACAGGTGGTTTTGCCCACCCCACGCGGACCACAAAACAGGAAGGCATGGGCCAGTTGCTGGTTTTTAATGGCGTTCTTCAGGGTAGTGGTAATATGCGCCTGTCCCACCACTGTATCAAATGTCTGGGGCCTGTACTTCCGGGCCGAAACGATAAATTTATCCATACCGGCTGCAATTTAAGAAACAGGGGCTTTGCGGGCTAATATTACCGGATCCTGTGCATAAGTTTAAAAGACCAGGATGGGGTGACGTTTAAATTCCCTGGTCCGGTCGAATATATAACGGTAAGTGATCAGGTGCCGGGATTTATAAGTGTCCCCGAAATTTTCAGCCACGTTGATCATTTTGGGATTGAAATCGCCAATCCAGAGCAATTCATATTCTTCGTAAGCGGTCTGGGGCTGAACCACAAATTTCGCTTCATTGATCATATAAGCATCCACCCCGGTGCCCTGGAATTCGGGCACCACACCAAATGCCAGCCCGGTGAATTTTTTATTCGTCCGGGTCATTTTGATCCAAAGGAATTTAAGTTTATGCCAGAAGTCAAATTTGCCATTCAGGTATTTGAACCACTGGTTGAGATCGGGAATATTTACAAACAAGGCAATGGGGTCTTCGTTATAATAAACAAACCAGACGATCTTCTCATCCATCACCGGTTTCATTTTTTTAAACAGGGCCAGCACCTGTTCCTTCTTCATTTCCTTCATGCCGCCATGCCCCGCCCAGGCTTTGTTATAGATAGTGGCAAAATCACCGGCATATTTTTCCAGCTGGTTTTTTTTGATATGACGGGCCTTGTAACCCGGGTCCTGGGACAACACGGCGTGCCGGTCAATTATTTTCTGGCTCACTTCCCGTTTCGGATCCAGCCCGTAACAGTACTGGTTGAAAAAACACCGGAAGCCATAGGTTTCAAACAAGGACTGGTAATAAGGCTGATTATAATTCATGCCGTAGGGAGTAGGGTGAAATCCTTCCACGATCAGGCCCCACCAGCGATCCCGTTCACCAAAATTGATCGGGCCATCCATGGCTTCCATACCCCGTTGCATCAGCCAGTGTTTGGCCACATCAAACAGCATATCGGCGGCTGCCTGGTTATTGATACAATCAAAAAAACCCACACCTCCCACCGGGAATTCATCGCCCTTGGTCCGGTATTTTTTATTGACATAGGCGGCGATACGCCCGATCAGCTTCCCGTTATCGTCTTTGAGGATCCAGCGGGTGGCTTCCCCAAAGCGAAAGGCTTTGTTCTTTTTCGGGTCAAAAATTTCATGAATATCCTTGTCGAGCGGACGGATATAATTCGGCTCGTTTTTATTGATTTCCACGTTGACCAGGATAAATTCGTTGGCCAGTTTGGGTGAGGTGACTTCGATCAGTTGCATAAATAGACACAAATGTAAGCAACCTGGGAAAAGTGGTTGCCGGGGAAACCCCGGACCGGGACTGAAAACCAGGCTTTTTGGGTGAAAAACCCCGGTTTCGCCCAGTTGCCAACAGGCTTTTCCACAGCAGAAAATTTGTTGATTTTCAAATTGGCGGATTAAGCCTGCACCCTTACCTTTGCGGCCTGAAAATACCGGTAATCACCGGACTCCTAATAAACACAAAATCATGGCAAACGTAGGTAAAGTAAAACAGGTCATCGGCGCGGTAATCGACGTGCAATTTGATGGCAAACTTCCCGAGATCTACAACTCACTGGAACTTAAAAAAGAAAATGGTGATATCCTGGTACTTGAGGTACAGCAGCACCTTGGTGAGGACAGTGTACGTACCATCGCGATGGACGGAACTGAAGGTATCGTTCGCGGTACAGAAGTAGTGGATACCGGCATTGCGATTGCCATGCCCGTGGGCGAAGCCATTAAAGGCCGCCTGTTTAATGTTACCGGGGACCCGATCGATGGTCTGCCCGCCGTAAGTAAAGTAGGAGGCCGCCCGATTCACAACCTGCCCCCCTCTTTCGAAAACCTGAGTACCGCTACTGAAGTACTGTTTACCGGTATTAAAGTAATCGACCTGATCGAACCCTATGCAAAGGGTGGTAAGATCGGTCTGTTTGGTGGTGCGGGTGTGGGTAAAACCGTACTGATCCAGGAACTGATCAATAATATCGCGAAAGCTTATTCCGGTTT
>CAZFLL010000119.1:0-10184 GCA_964519865.1 uncultured Chitinophaga sp.
ATGGATCTCTATCATTTCTTCTTGTGAAAATCAATATTTCATAATTACCACTTAATAATTTTGTAATTTGTGGTTGATTAATATTTGACTTTGTTTGACCATACCAATGTAGATTTCCTCCTACCCATTCATTTTTATAATCATGGCCTGTTCTTCCGGGCACACCAATATTGGCAAATATGAAAAAGTAATTTTCATAGATTCTATATCCAATATTCCATGCACCTTGCTGTTTTTCATCAGGAACATCAAATAGTTTATATAAATCCTTTTTTGTATAAGTATTTCCTTGTTGTAGTGGAAATATTTTCATGAATAATATTTTAGTAATTTGCCCATAATATATAACATCATCACAAGAAGATGTTATTATTGCCCCTGTTTACGACGATGACCATTGAAAACATTCAGGTATACGGGAGTCAACAGTAACTCGCTCCCATTTTTCATGTGCACAGTGCCCCGGACTTCAAATTCTCCATAAATATTGAGGTAGATTGCAAATTGATCAGCGGCCATGCTACTTGGCATAACATTTCTTTTGAAAGTCGTTGGATGCAAGTAATAATCGATATGATCTACCGCGCTAAGAGGAGTACCGTCAACTGATTGCACATATACGCGGACGGTTTTCTTATTCTTCCAGAATAAAAACCTTTTGGAGCCCGTCTTAGCATATGTGATTTTAAAACTTGACTTAATTGTACTTTGGCAGTTTATATCATAAGTCAGCTCAACGGCAGGAATAATTTCTTGCTGTCCATTGCTCCATCCCTGTTTGAAGTAAAGTATCCTGTCTTTTTTTGCCGGGTGTGTCAATGTTGCCACTTCATCTACGCCATTCAAACATTGCAATGCAGTATCATAAGGCACATTGAGTTTGCCAAGGATCATACCAGCAAACTCATCTGCGGCATATTCGGCATCATAAAGAGCCTTAATACCACGATCTTTACTAAGCCAAGCATTCCCGAGAACATGATGGCCGATTTCATGGGCAAGTATACCGAACATGATATAGAAATTGTTTGATGAAACAGCGGTAAGATAATCGGTGTTATAGAGAATATACTTGATTTTATCACACTCTATCGCGCATGCATTGTCTTCAGTATATGCTTTTGTCTTATAGCTGCTTGCATCCAGTTTAACTAGGCATAATATCCTTTCTACAACCCGTTGAATTGTGGCAGTATCTTCATCAAGCCGGGCAGGATTCATCAGAATACGTGTAAGCTGAAGTGTATCAAAGGGCGCACCGGCTTTAAAATTGCAATACCTACTGCAGTCATTTTCCTGGCTCAATGCAACGGCAGCCGTTACCAGGCATAGCAAAATGGCCGTTAACTTCTTATTTAATTTTATAAAGTGCATTAATAGCGTCTTTATCACCAGTACTTATACTATCCCGTTGGCCTGGAATCCCTATAGGCAAATTGCTCACGCGGAGTGTGAAACACCCACAACCGATGCTGTAATGCATGATGGAAAATAGGTTGTAGGGGCCAAGATCTTTGGCCCCTGCGTCTATCATTTTCGCTTCCTTATAGTTCCTGTCAAAGAGGCAGCCTGGATCCAATACTAGCCAGTTTGTACGGTCAGAGCGCATATGTTCATGAAATAGACCGAGTGCGTGCCCGATCTCATGAGCTATATTGCCGGGTAGTGCCTTATTGCCAATTTCAATGGCCTGGCCGTTTCCCATTTTACCGACGAAACTTTGTGTTGCATTGGTGGGGCTAGCAATAAAATTCAGGAATGCAGGCTGTGCAGTGCGCGAAACGAATCGAACTTTGACCTTGTTCTCCCACATTTTCATTGCCTTGTGCACATATTCTTTGTGCTTGTACTGATCGCTGATGACATAGGGGATAATAATATAATCTGCAGAAACTGACCATAACTTACTGGTAGTTCCAATGCCAGTGGTATAATTCATACCACCGTTTGACGGGTAGTTGAATAGCATATCCCCATCAACCACCAGTTTATTTCCCTTTTTATAACCAAATAGTGTATCGTACACTCCGAAATATATGATCTTCATTGAATCGGGTGGAAGTGTGTCCGTTATTTGAAATTCATCAAAAGACGAGGGTTCCTCTCCAAGCGGGGGGTCGTTGATTACTGAATTGATACTGTTAGAAGTATCAACTTCAGTGATTTCATCTTTAGGTGAACCGTCACTTGTACATCCCCACAGGAAAAGTAGCAGGCCACCAAGGCCGGTTAAAATATTTTTCACAATGGATAGTTTTGCTGTGTATGATTAATCAGTTATTGGGCAGCCGCTTGGGGTTTATCGTCAGGCCTGGTGTTCCATCCTTCATTAAAATTGCAATCTTATTGAAGGCGGAAGTCACTTTGCCAAAATCCTCGACCGTGAAACTTTCACCGGACTGGCTGAAGACTTCATCAATAGCACCAGGGGGAATATTGAAACCATAACCTGAAAGTTCATAAGAAGCTTCCGCCTTATTTAACTCAACTGATGCCGACACTTT
The DNA here is from genome assembly GCA_964519865.1 of uncultured Chitinophaga sp. GTDB lineage: Bacteria > Bacteroidota > Bacteroidia > Chitinophagales > Chitinophagaceae > JJ008. The sequence continues at coordinate 2,505 of CAZFLL010000119.1, forward strand.
TGCGATCGTACTTATTTCAGCACCCTTTTTTGTTGATTTCACCTTGACAAAAAGGCGAAGGCCGATCCCGTATGGAACATCTGCTCCATTACATTTCGCATCTTTTGAAAGGGAATAATCCTTAACTATAACAACTTCCTTACTTGAAATATTTCCTTTAAATCCAAACAAATTCGCATTAGCGGATTTATCTGATGTAAAGCGGTAATAACGAACAATCCAATCAGAATTAAAATCGGATATCTTGGTCGGGATTCCCTGGCATCCTTCTTCACCAAGTGCTTGGTTGCCATTCACCGCTAATTCAGGCTCTTTGAAAGATGTGAGCTCATTAATACGTGTGACGGGATCAATGACAGGATCATTTTCTTCATGGGAATTGTTGTTGCAGGATAATAAGGAAATAAATGAAAATAGAATAGCAAAGGCTACTGAGAGACTTGAGTTGAATTTCATATTACAGGTTTTGGTTTAATAATTGAGATGAAAAATACAACACTAATATAAAATATTATTTAGATTTCAATCGAAAAAATGAGGAAACTTTACAAGTGGATGGTATTTTAACACTGACTGCAGCAAAACAGAGCAAGTTACATAAAGGGTTGTCTGGTATTTACTTTTTAGCCTCTACGGGTTATTAATCGTTTAACTCTTTCCCTTCTTCGCTTCAATTATTGATGACTACTAAGGGCAGGGAAGAATGGCAATATTTGTGGACTTCCCTAATTTAAATCCTAAAGAACGGAATGAAGTTGTGAAACTGCTCTTTGATAAACTCAGGAGAGCAGTATACTACCTCTTTATGATTATATCAGGGGTGAAAAATAGACACAAAGGCAGTCGTTAAGCTTGTCATGACCCAGTATGCCCGTCAGGCAGGCTTGTCGAAGGGAAGGCTGGCGAGTATCACCCCTCCGGAGTTCCAGAGATCGTGGGAGCCTCGGACCCGGGTTGCCACCCGGGGCTAACATCATTCAACCCTGTTACTGGTATAAGAATTTCTATATTAGTGAATTGCCTCTAAGGATAACCCTATTCTCTATTTACTATTTTCTAATCTCCCCCACTTTTATAATTTTACCAATCACTATGCCCCGCAAACCTATCCTGTTGCTGCTGTTCCTGGGTCTGTGTCATGTTTCCGTGGCCCAGGTTATCAGTACTTATGCAGGTACGGGTATCATCGGTTACTCCGGTGATGGTGGTCCGGCTACGGCTGCCCAGCTTTATGATCCTTTTGATGTGGCGGCGGATAATGCGGGCAATCTCTATATCGCGGATATGATGAATAACCGGATCCGGAAGGTGAACAGCACGGGGGTGATCACGACGTATGCAGGTACGGCTACACTGGGCTATTCGGGTGATGGCGGGCCGGCGGTGAATGCGAACCTCTATCATCCGAACAATTTATGCCTGGACCCGGCGGGTAACCTCTATTTTTCCGATCAGAATGCGGATGTGATCCGGAAAATCAGTCCGGCGGGTATCATCAGCTCCATAACGGGTAACCTGCCCTCGGGCTATTCAGGGGATGGTGGACCACTGGCCCTCGCTCAGTTCAGATCAATCACAGGATTACAGACCGATGCCGCAGGCAATCTCTATATCTCCGATAATGGGAATCATATTATCCGGAAAGTAAATTCAGCAGGAATCATTACCACTTTTGCGGGGACCCCTGAGCTTCCTGGTTTCAGCGGTGATGGTGGTCCGGCCCTTGCCGCCACATTGCAAAACCCTTTTGGCGTTGTAATCAGGTCCGACGGTTCAATGCTGATTCCCGATGCAGGTAACAGGCGGATTCGCCGGGTAAGTCCCGCAGGAGTGATCAGCAGCATTGCCGGAACCGGCGTGAATGCCAGCACAGGCAATGGCGGTCCGGCCACCGCGGCATCCCTCGCTTATCCCTGGCGGATCGCGGATGATGCAGCCGGTAATCTTTATGTGGCAGATCCGATCAATGAACAGGTACGACGTATCACCCCGGCTGGTATTATCGACAATTATGCGGGTAACGGGACCGCAGGCTATAGCGGCGATAACGGTCCGGCGGTGAATGCACAACTCTTTGGAGTGGCGGGAATCTGCTGCGATCCTGCAGGGAATCTATACATCACCCATAACAGTAATTATGGCGTGATCCGCAAAGTGACCAACTGTGCTTTCGTAACAATCAGTCAGCAACCCGCCAATGTAAATATCTGTATAACGGGCAATGCCAGTTTCTCCGTAACAGCCGCCAATGCCCTTACCTATCAATGGCAAATGAACAGCGGACCGGGCTGGACGGATATCACCGACAATGCTATGTACGCAGGTGCCCAGACAAACAACCTCGCGGTTACCGGCATTACCACAGCCATGGATATCTATTTCTACCGGTGTATGCTGAGTAACAGTTGCGGCCCGGTTTATACCAACACGGCCATCCTGTTTGTGAATACACCCGTCACCCCTTCTGTAACCATTACGGCCAATTTCAATAATATCTGTGCAGGATCACCGGTGATTTTTATGGCCGCTACCCAGCATGGTGGCCCGGCACCCTTCTATCAATGGCGGAAAAACGGATTGCCCGTGGGGACTAACAGTAATGCCTATTCGGATAATGCATTGGCCAACGGGGACCTGATCCGCTGTGACCTGACCTCCGGTGCCAGTTGTGTTACCGCCAGCAACGTCAGCAGTAATACCATCAGCATGCAGGTGAACACACCGGTTACTCCCACCGTATCGATCACTTCATCCGCCACCGGGCCGGTTTGCTTTGGTACCCCGGTTACGTTTACCGCCACCACCACCCACCCGGGCAGTGCCCCGCATTATACCTGGTTTAAAAATTCAACCAACCTGTTCCTGGATAGCCCGGTGTATACCGATAATGCCCTCAGCAATGGCGATGTGATTCTGTGTGCGATGCGGACATCACTCGGCTGTGTGACTATTGACCAGGTAGTGAGTAATACTTTGTTTGCTTCAATTAATCCATTGGTGACACCGGCTGTTGCTGTAACAACAGCATCTGCCTCAGTTTGTCGCAATACACCCGTACAGTTTATTGCCACAGCTGTGAACGGGGGAACGAATCCTGTCTATACCTGGAAAAAGAATAATCAATCCGTTGGTACGAACAGTCCGGTTTATATTGATAATACAATCGCCAACGGGGATCTGCTAACCTGCGAACTGGTTTCCAATGCCGGCTGCCTGGCTACTGCCTCGGCCATCAGTTCCCCGGTGATCATGACCATCCACCCCGATCCGGTCGTGAGGCTGGATCAGCAAACGGGTTTATGCAGCGGATCGAGCCGACAGCTGGATGCCGGTAGTTTCAGCAGTTATGCCTGGAACACAGGTGCCGGTACCCGCACAATTTCCGTCAGCACTACCGGTATGTATGCGGTAACGGTTACGGATGCCAATGGATGTAAAGGGGCTGACACAACCTATATCAACCAGTTTTATCCATTGCCGGCAAAATTCTTACCGGCAGATACAGGACTTTGTTCTTATGGAAGTTTTCTGCTGAACCCGCTCAGTAATTATTCAGCGTACAACTGGAGTACCGGTAACCATACAACACAGATCACCGTCACTCAGCCGGGCATTTACTGGCTGGATGTAACCGATCTCAATAACTGTGTCGGACGCGATTCTATTCTTATTACACCGAAAGAATGCCTGAAAGGCCTGTATGTTCCTTCAGGCTTTACGCCAAACGGGGATGGGAGAAATGATATACTGAAACCATTCCTTTTTGGAAATGTAAAGAAATATGAGTTTCGTATTTACAACCGCTGGGGCGAAACAGTATTCCATACAAAAGACCTGAATACCGGGTGGAACGGTATGTATAAAGGGCTGTTAATGGACGGCAATGTATATGCCTGGATCTGCCGTTACCAGCTGGCAGGAGAGGAGGAGAAGACCGGGAAGGGGACATTTGTGCTGATAAGGTAAAAAATGTCACCCTTTCAGGGTTGGGAGTGCTGCAATATTGAAGAGCCTTCCCACTTTGCGTCTCGTAACTCATACCTCGCAGCTCTCCCTCGCTATTTCGTTCCCGTTATCCTGTACTTCGTCCTGTTCACTTCATTGCTGTTATACATTTTCACCATATCGCCATAAATGGCAATGGTACGGGTCTCCGGACAATAGGAGCCCCTGACATTATCTCCCCGGTAATAGTATACACCCGGTTTGTAGGGTTCTGCCTTACCATCCACTTTGTACAGGGGTATGCTGGTGCGGGTGGCTGTACCAGTTCCTGTTTTGGTGACTTCGCCGGTCTGCATCACGAATTGCAGGAAAAACTTCCCGCCTTCTGTATTGTTAACGCGGAATTCAAAATCAATTTTGATATAACCGGGCAGGACTCTTTCTACGGTAAAATGACTACTGGATACAGAAGTATTGGTGAATGTAACTTCCCGGGCCTCAGACAGCACACAGGTAAATTCCTTGTAGTTTCCGGCCATCTCTCTGGCATATTCAATTACCGCGGACTCAATTTTCCTTTCTATCGGTTTAACGGGTTTTATTTTTGCCTTAGTAATGGCCAGCAGGGAATCACAATTGAGTTTTGGTAAGGGCGGCAACTTAATACCGGGCTTTACCGGCACCGGTTTGCGCATACAACGTACCGGGAAGCCGGTATAACAGGGATGAACCCCGAACCGGAGATCCGGGCGCTGGCCATCCTTACTGACCAGTAATAATATAATTTTGGCTTCATCATTGTTTTTGTATTGATTCGTCCGGGTCCACCAGCCACCTTCAAAAAGAGTACCCAGGCCGGTTTCTTTTAATAAGCGCTGACCTCCATTATCAAACCCGAGGGCATAAAGAATATCCGAAGAAATGGAATCCGCACAACTGGCTTTTTTCAGCTGTATAAAATCCTCCTCCGATGGTATCGTCCAGCCGGCTGGTGCCAGTCCGCGCGGATCATTGACGGCATACCAGTTATATAACAACTGCGTTTTGCTTTGCGTATTGGGGATATAACTGACATGATAAAAGGCGGGTTTCTTCTCCTGCCCCTTCTGGATAAAATCAGTGATGGAAACGGCTTTATAAATGGAATCACCATTGGCAAAGACCCGGGTATTGAGATCCTGGTAATCCCATTGCTGCCGGCCAATTGAAATCGCCTTTTTATTGAGATTATTGATTTCCTCATCCTGTTTTACCCTGGCCAGCCCATTGTTGAATGGCGTGCCACTGTTAAGCCTTATACCGTTCATAATCCGACCCATACTGTCGATATAACCCCTTGTTTCATCTTTAAAGGTCACAACAGCTAACCCGTCTTTGAATTCAGCAATGCCTTCGGTCCAGTAAGTAGCCGTGGCCTGTTTCAGTCCTTCAATCGTGGCGAGCAGTTTACCACCGGACTCATAGAGATAGTAGTTGTTGCTATTATTGCGGAAGATCACCCTTGTATCACTGACATAAAAGCCACTATTGTATTTTTCCTTCATAACGGACTCACCCTTTTGATTGATCAGCCATGCTTTTCCATCCTGCAATACCAGGGCGCTGCCGTTTTTGAATTCACCGGCTTCATTAAATTTCGGCTTTATTACAAATTTTCCAGTACTGTCACAATAGCCGACCGGGTGTTTCACCGTAATAACCTTTCCATCCGGCAGGGTGTCTTTTATTTCACCTCTTTGGGTGGCGGGAAATAAGCCTTTAAGGTACATACCCCTGAGTTTTCGTTCCTCTTCATTGTAGCAGCAGGCATCCGGGATATAGATCAGCATTTTTCCGCTGCTGTCGTACAAACCGCCGCCTGCATTGGGACTGAAGGTTCTGTAATGTAATACCCCATTCCTGAAATATTTGGCGTTGTTATCATAGAACCCCTCACCGGATTTCAAACTGAAAACGTTATTTCCTTTTTCATCAATGATAATCCAGGGGTCATTCGACCATTTTTTCTGTACCACGGCCCGGCCATACCGGAAATCATTTACTTCCCTGTATTCTGCGGGTAAAATCAGGACTCCTTTTTTATCTGCAAAACCATTTAATATTTCACTGAGGCACAACTGGTAAAAGCCACTTTTCTGCAGTTCAATTTTCTGGTAGTCCGCCGGTAAGATTATTTTACCTGTTTTATCTGTTAACCCAAGCTTTCCTTCTTTTTTGAAAATGGCAATATTGTTAACAAAAGATCCCAGTGAATCAAATGTCGCGGGTAACAGCCAATTCCCCTTGGTATCGATCAGACCGTATTTATTATTCACGACCACCACGGCACCGGCAGGGGTGAACGGGTAGGCATTGTCATAAGTACAGGGCAATATGATTTTCCCTTCCATATTGCAATACCCCCAACGGGTTCCGTCGCGGTAAGGAAGAAGTGATTGTGCATGAAGTAAGGTGCTAAATAAAAGAGCAGCCAGGAGGGCAGGCAAAAACCGTTTCATAACAGCTTGATTAAAGTTGCCGGAAACAGGAAGAAAAACAGTTGCCGTTTACCGGCGTGATTCGGGTAATGGTTGGAGGATAATATACGGATGGAGGCTATCCGTTCAGCCAATCAGTTGCATCGGGGTAATTTGTACTGCAATTTACTGAAAAGTGGTAAAAGTTGTAAGCTATAGGTTGTAAGTTTTAAGTGGCTTCCGGCCAGAGTTTATATAAAAAAACCCGCCACCTGCATCAGCAGTTGACGGGTTCCCCTATTCTCTATTTACTATTCTCTATTCTCCCCTCTCCTCTTTCCTCTCTCCCCTCTCCTCTCACCTATTTCTTCGGAAGAATCGGCCTCTTATACTGACTATACCACACAATCTTCCCGTTCTTCAGCATATTGATATCATGGTAATAGGCCGAATCGGCTTTGCCGGATTTATAGGTATCAATCTCCTTGTACCAGGTCACCACGATATGGTCCTTCTTATCATTGGTGGACATTTTATGCCAGGTGGCCATATCAATCACCACTGAACTGAGACTGTCCCGGTAGGTGCTCCACATTTTTACCAGGCTGTCACGGGTTACATGGAAGGAAGCGCCACTGGTCATATCCACATCCACGGTATCGGCCATGGCGGCTCCCAGTTCTTTCATGTTCCCGGCAGACCAGTCCTTATAGGTTTGTAACACCGTTTTCAGGTCGGCATCGGATACATCGTGGCCCCAGTTGCTGGAATAGGAGGCGGTGAAAGGCAGGCCGTCCGGAGTATCGGCATTCGTTACAGCGGGTGTTTCAGCAGCGGGTGTTTCTTTTTTCTCATTATTACAGGACAAACAGGCGAGCAGGACGAAAGAGATCAGGATCTTTTTCATTATCGTTGGTTATTTGGTGACAGGTGAATAAGGGCTGGATGGGGGGCGGAGCGGGGGGATTGGTTGTTAAGTTAGGGTTTTTTATTAATATGTGATGTTTTGGTTTTTTCCCGCTTTGCGGGATGCGGCTGCGCCGCTGAATTTTAACACATAGAGTCATAGGGCCACATAGGAAACACATAGGATTTTTTTTATGTAGAGTTAGTTCTATAGGATGCGGCTGCGCCGCTTTTTAAACACCTGCCTACCGGCAGGCAGGCATAGGAACAGTAGGGTCATAGGGGACACATAGGAATACAAGGGAGAAACAGAAACATCCCTATGTGTAAGCCGAAGGGAGCCCCTTCTAAGCAAGTATTTCCAAACAATTCA
>CAZFLL010000119.1:10284-11649 GCA_964519865.1 uncultured Chitinophaga sp.
TTAACTCCGACGAAGGAGGAGTCTTGTATTAAACAAATTACCTGGCTTAACCGATTGATCAGTTTTCTTGCTGGCTGAGATTCCTCCTTAGTCGGAATCGTTATACTCTAATAAATCACTTTTCTGATCCCTCGCTTCGCTCGGGATGACAATCATTCTTAGTAGCTTTAACATGCCTGTCCGGCAGGGTGACAACGGCCCCGTCATGCTGAGCCTTCATGTCCGGTAGGCAGGCCTGTCGAAGCAACCTATCATTGCATCATAAAATAATCCGCTTGTAAAGATGAACAACCCCCTCTACGACTGCATCGTCATTGGCGTCGGTTCCATGGGTGCTTCCGCCTGTTATCACCTGGCCAGCCGTGGACAAAAAGTATTGGGTATTGAGCAGTTTTCCATTTGGCATACAAACGGGGCCCATAGCGGGCAGACCCGGATTATCCGCAAAGCTTATTTTGAACACCCTGATTATATTCCATTATTAAAAAGGGCCTATGAAAACTGGGCGGCACTGGAAGTTATGACGGGTGAGCAGGTGTATTATCCCTGCGGACTCTTATATGCTGCTCCGGCAGGGGATGCATTGATTGAAGAAGTGAAAAAATCGGCAGCCCTGTATACTATCCCGTTGCAGAAACTAACCACAAAAGAACTTCGTAACCGCTATCCGCAGTTTCAGTTGCCGGATAACTATGAAATCCTGTTCGAACCGGAAGCCGGATTCCTGGATGTGGGCCATGCCATTACCCGTTATGCTTTACTGGCACAAAGCAGCGGGGCGGAAATACATACGGACGAGAAAGTGATTGAATGGAAACGGTCAGGTGATACCATAGAAGTAGTAACCGATAAGGGAACTTATTACTGTAAAAAACTCGTGATCACTGCCGGGCCCTGGTCGGCGCAACTGATTCCGGGAATTAAAGACAAACTGCGTATCAGCAGGCAGGTGCTGAGCTGGATGCAACCGGCGGAACCGGAGAAATTTACCAAAGATGTTTTTCCCTGCTGGATGATCGTAAAACAAGGCACTGAAGGATCCTATTATGGTTTCCCGGCCATGAAGGAAGGTGAGTTTGGCGGTCCGGCGGGTATGAAAATGGCCCTCCACTACCCGGGCAGCACCACCTCCCCGGAGACCATTGACCGTACGGTTCATCCCGAAGACCTGGAGCACCTCGTTGCTTTTACCAATGAATATATTCCCGGGGCCAATGAAAAGGTCAATGATACCGCCACCTGTATGTACAGCAATTCCCCCGATGAACATTTTGTCATTGATCATTTACCCGGTACCGGTAAACAGGTGACCGTAGCCTGGGGCTTCAGCGGACACGGGTTTAAGTTTGTGTCGGTGGTAGGGGA
>CAZFLL010000120.1:0-11588 GCA_964519865.1 uncultured Chitinophaga sp.
ATGCAAATTAATCCCCTGTTATGCGCCGTATCTTCTTTGTCATTGCCTGTCTTTTTATAACCGGAATTGCTGGAGCCCAAAGTCTGAAGAAATATAACCTGGCTGGTTCAGGATGTTCCTATTATGGATTTTGTGAAATCAGTTTTGAGCCGAGTAAAAGTGAAGACTCTTCACAGATTTGGACCGGGGAATGTTTAAAAGATGAAATCAATTACGGCATTATCTGTGTGAAACTGAAAGAACCGGTCACCGACCTGACCATGGCCGAAGACCTGATGATCAATTATTCGGATTACCTGAAAACCAGTTTCAAGATCACTAAAACGGCGGGCTATGGCAAGGGTCACCGTTTGCAAAACAAGGAAAACACCCGTGGCGTCATTGATTACTGGGGCGATATGGATAAAAATAACTGGAAGATCAAAGCCTGGACCGATGGCAAATTCATCGGTTTTATGTTTGTATACAGTCTGAAAGAACTACCCGAACCAAAGATCAATTTATTCCTCGACGGTTTTCGTCTGCCCGGTTAATTCTGCACTACTCACTACTCACTATTTACCTCTACTGGTTTTCACTTGTTTTCAAAAAAAAACAGTCGTCTTCCCTGTTACCTCATCTTTTTTTTCGAAAACATGCTTTTAGATTTGTAGTGTAACGATTACACCCATCGTTCATCCACCCTAAATTCCGTATCATGAAAAGCGCTACCATCCTTTTCGCAACAGGCCTTATTGTATGCCTGTTAGTTTCCTCATCTGTATCCGCTCAATGCAATGTCAATGACAAATATGACAAGATCATCAGCGGCTATCATGCTTCCATCGCTTTAAAATCGAATGGGACTTATGCTGTCTGGGGAGCTTATATGCAAAAGACCGGTAGTACAGACCAGCTATCCCCACAGGATATTAATTCCACTAATTATACCGGATTAACCGGCACAATACTTAAAGCGGCATTAGGCGGAAATAAGTCCGCAGCTGCCGTGGACCAGGGAATCCTCTTAACCACAACCGGACTCTGGGCCTGGGGAGTTGAAGGGGCTGTATTGAATAATTCTCTAACGGCAAATTCAACATTTGCCAGGATCACCTCCCCCACCGGTGCGGAAACAACAGGCTTGCCAACCGGTCTTACAACAGATAGTGTAGCCAATTTAATTGCCACCTACCAGACGCTGATTTTACATACCAAAGGAGGAAATGTTTGGATACTTACACAGACAACACTGGCGGTGGAAGCAAATGGCGGCACAGCCAGTACTGCAGGCTCTTCCACCTGGAAACAGGTAAAAACCGGAGCAGGTGTCAATTTACAACAGGTGACTGCTGTAAGAGGACAGGTTAGCAGTAGTTCCTACAATGCGTTTATAGCATTGACTGCGTCCGGTAAATTATACACCTGGGGCAACTCATCTTACTTAGGGAACAGCAGTGCAGTTACTGCCCGGAATTATGCCACTGAAATGACTTTACCCACCGGATTTTCCGGTACCATTAAAATGATAGGTATAACCGGAGGTATTGCACAGTCATCGTATACCACCACCAAAAACACTTATTACCTCCTGGATGAATCTGGTAAATTGTATTCCCTTGGTGATAACAGTCAAAGGCAATGTGGCGATTTCACTACTACAGAAAGAACCAGTTGGGTAAGGGTTCAAAAATCAGCTACCAGTGGTGACTATTTCACGAACATCAACTATATAAGTGCACAGGAACATAATTCCTCTTACCCGGGTATTGCAGCGATCAATACATCCGGGCAGTTATACACCTGGGGCAATAACAGTTCAGGAATGCTTTCCAGGACCAGTGATAATACACCAGGCGGCAGTGCCACCAGTGTTGTATCGTATGATCCGGGTATAGCAGTCGGCTTCTCCGGTGTGGCCATATCAGCAGAAGTTGGCGGACACACTATGGTATACCTGAAAGAAGGTAGCGACCGCTTCTGTTATGCCGGTCACCAGATCCAGGGAAGTATGGGTGATGGTACCACAACAGGGGCCGGAACCACTTCATCTGCCACACTAATTCATACCTGTTCTTCCACCCCTCAACTGGAAGTTTGCGGATATGTTCCGGTGGTGGCCAGTACAATTAACTCCCAAATCAGTGTGTCTGCCAATGTCATTACTGCCAATGGTATAAGCACCAGCACCATAACTATCCGTTTAAAAGACGCAGCGAACAACTATCTTACCCGGAGTGGTGGTATAGTAACAGTATACACTACCGAGGGTACATTGGGAACGGTAGTTGACAATAACGATGGAACTTATACTGTTGTACTTACCAGCTCCAACAACCAGGTTACGGCAGCCATTTCATTCTCTATAAATGGCACCCCTGCCAGTGGTTCAGCCAATGTGGTCTTCAGTTCCAACCTGCCCGTCAAATGGGGCGATGTACGCGCCTTCCGGAAATATAAAACCCAGCAAGTGGAATGGATGACTGAACAGGAAATCAATGTCAGTCATTTCCAGGTGGAAAGGAGTATCAATGGGCGCGACTGGGCCGTGGTGCTGGATAAAAAACAGGTCCAGAGCGGTGACTGGGCACATGCTTATTATTATACAGACAAAGAGTATATACCCGGCGTGGTTTACTACCGCATTAAAGAAGTGGACCTGGATGGAAAATCCGTCTACTCAACGATCATGATGATCGATGCCGACCCGGGATATAACCGGATTATAGCCTATCCCTCTCCTACCGATAAAGTACTGTATGTCGGCAATATTGAAAAATCAAAACTCAGCTCAATAATTTTATATTCTGTCACTGGTGAAAATATCAGGACCTGGAATCAGCCACAGGACAGCTACGATGTCAGTGGAATACAGCCAGGCATCTACCTGCTGAAAGTAAGCACCACTGAAGGAGCTGTACAAACGATTCGCATTAAAAAAATGTAATGATTAACTGATTGTCCGCGGCAAAATACCGGCATGGCAATAAGAAAGGATGGAACCCTGGCTGACTGCTAAGAAAAACCACTTGAGAGAAGGTGGTTTTTCTGTTTAATATGAGTCAGAAGTTAGGAGTTTGTAGTTCGTAGTTAGTAGCCTGCCTGCCGGACAGGCAGGTTTGTAGTTGTTTATTCTCCTTTCTGTTGTTGGCCGTTGCCACTACTCTGAACCGGTGCTTTGGGTGAATTGCCGGTAACCGGGGTTATAACCTGTGCGGGCAGCCCGATATTTATTATGTTTTGATTGCGGTCGCGGGCATAGATACTTTGCGCGAGTATGTTGCGGTCACCCCCGTAATCCAACGGGAAAGTATAGGTTATAACTAAAGAAGGGCGCAGATTTTCATTATCAATCCGGGCTGAAGCGAACCAGTCACGGTAAGCCAGCTGACTTTGCAACGAGTCTTCCCCAAACATCATAAAACCATAGTTTCCTGAATGAAACATATTTTTAACGATCCTTGTCACGTTCACATTAATTACGGAGGATTTCTTCCGCCGGTTGAGTTTCATCTTCACCTGGTCATCCACACTGGTGACCGGCTGTTTCTCCCAGTTCAATAGACTATCCTGCCAGGGTTGTATGACCCGGCGAACAGTAAACCGGTGCGTTAGTTCATCCAGCGTTTCCTCATCTTTCAGGATTACCGGTACCAGGATCAGTTCCGCATTGGTGATCCACTCGGGTTTAATGATTTTTGGCAGGTCGCCATAATCAAATTGAAGCAGGGAATGGCATTTTTCCAATTGTCCCTTGTTGTCCCAGGCAGCTGAACCGATAATCACTGACTGATGACCTGACTGATCCGGGTAACGGTTGGTCAGTAAGGCCGTGCGGGTGGTGCTGTCGGAACGAAGTACCAATGAAAAGGAACTGGTGCCGGAAAGGTTTTGTGCATTGACAAAGGCTGTAAAGCCAAGGGCCAGCAAAGAGAAAAAAGATTTCTTACTCATAAAAAATCAGTTAGGAGGAGAATAAGGTTTTAAGTAAGGTTAAAATACCACAAAATGCAGGATTGGCAAAAAATACTGGTTGCCAAAAATGTTAAAACGCCTCTGCGAGGCTTTGATATTGGCCACGAATTAACACACCTGTCCCGCCAAATGCGGGGAAAACACACGAAAGGATTTGCTACGCAAATGAATGCCTGCGGCTTTTGAGCCACGGATCACACGGATAGGCACGGATTTTTATTCAGTTAGAAATGGTCCATTGTATTTAATCCGTGTGAATCTGTGTGATCCGTGGCCTGCCTTTCTGTATTCTTTCGTGTGTTTTCGTGTTAATTCGTGGCTACCCTTTTGCCGCAGGCAAAAAAAAAGTCCGCCCATTTTGTGGACAGACTTTTGGTGATCCGGATTGGATTCAAACCAATGACCTACTGCTTAGAAGGCAGTTGCTCTATTCAACTGAGCTACCGGACCAATCTGTAAAAGAACGAGCGGCGAAGGTAATTTTTTTTTAGCTTGCAGCCAAAGGAAAAACACATGGATGTAAAGATCGAAGCCTCCTGGAAATCAGCGCTTAAAGCTGAATTTGCCAAGCCCTATTTTGAGCAGGCCGCGATTCATGTGAAGACTGAAAAATCGCAGGGCAAAACGATTTACCCGCCCGGCAGCATGATTTTTAATGCCTTTAACCAGACCCCATTTGATAAAGTGAAAGTGGTGATCCTCGGACAGGATCCCTATCATGGCCCCAACCAGGCACACGGGCTCTGTTTCTCTGTACAGCCCGGCATCGCCCCGCCTCCTTCCCTGCTCAATATTTTTAAGGAACTGCAGGATGATATCGGCATTCCGGTTCCTTCGCATGGCAACCTGAACCATTGGGCTGAACAGGGTGTCTTTCTTTTAAACGCTTCCCTGACGGTCAGAGCCGGTGAACCAATGAGTCATGCCAAAATAGGCTGGGCACCATTCACGGACGCGGTGATCAAAACCATCTCCGATAAAAAAGAACATGTGGTCTTCCTGCTCTGGGGCAAATTTGCCCAGGAGAAGTCAGTCCTGATCAACCAGGCCAGGCACCTGATCCTGCGGGCCGCACACCCTTCCCCGCTTTCGGCCTATGCCGGTTTCCTGGGCTGCAAACATTTTTCAAAAACGAATGAATATCTTGTGAAACATGGGATCGACCCGGTGGACTGGAGTCTGCCATAAACCGGCAAAAACCAACAACAGCGCATGAACATGATTAAAAATATCGCAGGCCGCCTGCTGGCCGCATGGGCCATCCTCAGTTTTATCGCCACTTTCCTGGTGATCTTTATCCCCTCGCAGATCACCTGGCTGATCCCCAATCCAAAGGGACAGGATATCTTTATCCGGATCTCGCGTTTCTGGATGCAGATCTGGCTGCTGATGGTGGGCTGCCGCTATACCATCAAAGGGAAGAATCATTTTAAGAAAGGGGAAAGTTATATCGTCACCTGTAACCATAATTCATTGCTGGATGTACCGCTCTCCTCTCCTTTTATCCAGGGACCGAATAAAACCATTGCCAAATCCTCCTTTGCCAAAGTTCCCATCTTTGGGTTCTTCTATATGAAAGGGGCCATCCTGGTTGACCGCAAAAACGACAGAAGCCGCCGGGAGAGTTATGATAAAATGAAACAGGTACTGAAAGGCCATATGCATATGTGCATTTACCCGGAAGGCACCCGCAACCGGAGCAATGAACCTTTAAAAAAATTCCATGACGGCGCTTTCAGGCTGGCGGTAGATACAGGACTTTCGATACTGCCCGCAGTGATCTTTAATACAAAGAAAGCCGTGCCAGCCAATAAGTCCTTTTATTTCTGGCCTGCGAAAATCGGTATCCATTTCCTGGAGCCGGTCAGCTCTGTCGGGAAAACCACCGAAGAATTAAAAGAGGAAATATTCAGGATCACCCGGGATCATTACCTGGCGGGAATGGATCAGTAAGAATTAAAATAACGGGTCCGGTTGATCTTCAGGTCCTGGAGTAATGTGGATTTGGGACTGATGGAGAAACTAAAGGAACGGGTATATCCGACCGGAATCACATTGATCGATAACTGCCAGCAGTGCATATCCCTGTTTATAGACATTGAGATATACTGCAGTTTCAGGGTCTCCAGGTCATAACTGCCACTGCCGGTCAATTTCCATTTCGGGGTCAGATTAAACCCGCCGTTGAAGGAAATGCCTCCCAGCTGAAAATCGGTTTCATATCCGCTGAAATCGGATTTCATCCGGTTGACAAATGACAGGGAATAACTTAACCCCAGGTTCCAGTCGATATTGAAATCCACAAATTGAGAAGGATTCTGCTGCATATATTCCAGCAGGCGTTGCTGATCACCCAGCAATCCCGGATCCTGTAAGCGTTCTTCCACCGCTTTTTTACGGGCCGCATCTTTCTTGGGATCCTTTGGTTTACTCTGGAAATTGGTACTCATCGACACACTTCCTGAAGTCAGCCGTCCCAGCCTGAACTTGCCTCCCTGCCAGGCATATTTGGGGATATCATATCCCCGGCTATTGGTCTGGTATGGATTCAGGGTGGTACTGGCATTGATATTCAGTTTTTCAAATAAAGTGGTCCGGAAATAAAAACTGATCGGTGATAAGCGGAAGGAATCCCGGATAAAATCATAGGCCCCGCTGAAACCAAATCCTTCAATCAGTTTCACCCGTTTGATCGCCAGGTCGCCCGTATCTTTTTTGGATCGGACTTTCATTTCAATATTATTATCCACGCCAAAACTCATGGCCCCGCTTCGCCGGGAACTGGTATTGTATAAAAGCACCCCGCCGATTTCATTATAGTAAAGCACTTTACCCGTGGTATCCACCTGGGTTTTCTTGATATGTGAAGTGTTGAGGTCAGGGGTATAACTGAACCCGATCTGCGGACGGATCGTATGCCGCATGGCAATGATATTTGATCTTTTGAATTGTACGGTACCAAACAATGCCGTGTTGAAACTGAGCGAAATTGAACTCCGCTGATCGATATAAATGCCTTTGGAGGTGATCGTATCCACTTTTTTAAGCGCACTGTTCCACTGGTAATTGGTGGTACGCTGTATCCAGGTCTGGCCGTAACTGATACCCGGTGACACGAGGATCTTTCCTCCCAGGATAGGAGGAAGAGAAAGCGTGATCGGTATATTGTGCTGGGCCGACCATTGAGCCGTATCGAGCAGGTATTGAAAAAAAGGTTTTACCCCGTTCTGCCCGTATTTGATCGTATCATTAAAACTGATCGAGTTGCTGAATGATCCATTATAGGCGATCCCCAGGTTTTCATACCATTTCGGCGTACCCGCCCTGTTCTTATTCTGAAAAGGATACAGGGTGCTGACGGTAAATGCCGCGTTGGGCAGGTTGAGGTTCACCAGTCCCAGGTTATTGTTCTGTGAGTGCGTGGCACTGATGGATAAATTAAACGGTTTGTTTTTCCAGGTCTTGCTGAAAGTGATAGAAGATCCCAGCAGGTTCTGGTAATTGAGGTAAGCATTTCCCGGTACCAGCCGGTTATACTTGGTGGAACCGGCATTTACGTTGGCAGAAAAAGTGATCCCCGGCCGGGCCCGGCTATCCATATTGTGACTCCAGGTTACATTATAGATCCGGGTTTTGGAAAAATCAGGATCCCCTTTGAAGTTCTGTTTGGAAGAACGCATGGTCAGGTTAAATCCTCCGCTGTATTTATAAATTTTGCGGTAAGTCATTTTTAACCCTGCGGCCCACTCACCATAGGAAAAAATATCACCAGTCAGTTCTGCATCCCAGTAATCATTAAGCACTTTATAATAGCCGAGGCCCTGGAATCCAAGCCCCCTGACCTCATCCGTGATAAAATTAGGCCGCATCAGTCCGGAATGTCGTCCCTGGCTCAACGGGTAAAAACCAAAGGGCAGGTAGATTGGTACAGGCACTCCTTCAAATTCCGGGTGTGCCGGTCCTGATATAGCGACCTTCTGGTTGATCACTTTCATCTTGGGGGTAACAAAGGCAAAATGCGGGTCATCGAGCATACAGGTGGTAAAACGGGCCCTCTTGATAAAGGAAGTGTTTTCATTCACTTTCTTGATGGTCTCGCCCATGATCAGGATTTCTCCCTGCGGAATCATTGTGTTTTTCGTCAGCCCCACCTGCGTTTTGAAATTATAACGGATCGTATCACTGCTGAATTCATTCTCCTTCTGTTTGAAACTGGCTGTCTCCAGCACCTTACCGGTACTGTCTTTCAGGTTAAAAGCCGTAACCACCTGGGTGTTCTGGTCCATTTCCACTTTAGGAGCCGTCAGGGTGATATCGGTATATTCTGTTTTTGTCTTCCCGTACAGATAGATCTTCTTCGCTTTGATCATCACCACCACGGAATCCTGGGCTGTATATTTTAACGGGGCTTCAAGTGAGTCCTTAGACAACTTCAGGTTGAATGTATCCGTCTTTTGTATGAAATTGGTATCAGCACCGGGAAGCCGGCCGGTATCGGGTACCCGGTTGGTATCCGCAGCCACTTTAAGAAGACCGGCGCTATCTTTTGGGGTCAGTGGTTTAGTGGTATCGCTGATGCTTGTTAAAGGACTCCCAAAATAGTTATGCGGCACACTGTCAGCAGCTGTTATCCACGTTTGTGAGTAAATTATAACAGCAGTCAGTATCCCGTAAGAAAAACTTTTTGACCTAAATTTGTATAGAGGCATCATCAACGGGAGCAAATGTAAATCATTCTCCCCCGGCTACCTATTGATTGGCCTAAACAATTTGTGAAACTTATGCCGACCCTGTGATGAATAGTCCACCGGACGCAAAATGAAAAACTATGATCAAACGAATCTTCCTGGTATTCTTTTTTCTCTCTGTGTGCATCAGTTTCTATTCCTTCCGGACCGGTGAAAATGCCATTCCCCCCAAAAAACAGAAAGTCATCAAGACTATTATTGTGGATGCGGGCCACGGGATTATGGAAAAAGGTGGCCATAACGGGGCAAAAGGTTCTTATTCCTACGAAGATGAGATCTGCCTGGCCGTATCAAAGGAGCTGGTGAAAAAATTCCATGACGAAATGCCGGAGATCCGGATCGTTGAATCAAGACCTACCGAAAAGATCACCCCGATACACCGCCGGGCGGAAATCGCCAATGAAAACAAGGGTGACCTGTTTATCTGTATTCACGTAAACGCGGCTGTACCCACCAAACGTTCAGAGCTGATCGGGCATAAAACGGTCACCAGCTATGTAGGCAAAGGCAAAAAGAAAAAGAAAGTTACCCGGACAGTTCCCCAATACCGCACTTATTCAGTTCCTAACCCGGCCAAGGGTACCGAAACCTATATCTGGGGATCCCATAAGAATGAAGACAAGGAAGTAGCTATGCGGGAAAACGCCCCGATGCTGGCGGAGGATAACTTTAAGGCCAATTACGGGGATGTGGATCCCAATTCACCTGAATTCATTGCCCTCTCCCTGCTCAAAACAAAACAGTATTTTAAGCGCAGTGCCACCCTGGCCGGACTGGTGCAGGATGAATTTGCCAAAGTGGGACGGGTAGACCGGGATGTGCGTCAGCGCGGAGTGGGTATCTGGGTGCTCCAGGCCACTGCCATGCCCAGCATCCTGGTGGAAACCGGATATATCACCAACCGGGCTGAAGAAGACTATCTCAACAGCAAAGAAGGACAAAAAGAGCTGGCAGGATGTATCATTCGTGCCGTTTTCAATTATATTGCATGGCTGGAAAAACAACAGCAGGCCAATGAGAATAATAACAGCGGCAGCAACAACCGGCATGATACCCGGAATGTGTCTGCCATGCTGAACCGGATCGAGGAAATGGAGCAAGAAAGAGCCCGCTGAGTAAAATCACCTGCGAAGGACCATTAAACAAGAACCGAATGAAACAAGTATTGCTCGCTTTTACCCTATTTACATGCGCTTGCTGGGCCAACGGATTGAATGCCCAGGGGAGTAAAAAACCAATACAAACGATTATAATCGACCCGGGACATGGCGGACTTGACCCCGGTGCTCCCGGATCAAAATCCTACGAAGCGGAAGTGTCGCTCCAGGTTTCCCTGAAACTTGGGGATACCCTGGCCAAGGCCTGGCCGGATGTAAAACTGATTTTTACCCGCACCACGGATGTTCTTCCCGGTAATAAACCCAATAAAGATGCCGCCCTGAAATACAGGGCCGACCTGGCGAATCAGTCAAACGGGGATCTCTTTATTGCCATTCACTGTAATTCGGCCGGACATAAACCGGGAGGCTGGTATGAACGACGGGTAATTAATAAGATTCCCCATACAAAAACGGTCAAAAAAGGAAAAAAGACCTATAAAAAGACATATTACGAGTACGAATATGAAAATGTCTGGGTACCTAACAAGGCCAAGGGGACCGAGACCTATGTATGGGCCATGAATAAAAACGATGATAAGATCCGTTCTGTGAGCAAAACCACTGATTACGCCGAAGAATATACCGGGGAGATTGACTCCACTTCCACCCTTTCCCTGCCTGATCCATCAGATCCCACTGAAAAAGCCCGTATGCTGGTTTATGCGCAGAATTATTTCCGGAAAAGCCTTAGCCTGGCTGACCAGGTTCAGCAGGAATTCACCGCAGCCGGCCGTGTAAACCGGGGGGTGAAGCAACGGAATGACAAAGGGATATGGGTCCTTCAGGCCACCGGAATGCCCAGTATCCTGATTGAAATCGGTTTTATTTCCAATACGGAGGAAGAAGAATACATGACCAGCGAAAGCGGCCAGGCTGAAATAGTGGCCAATATTTTCACCGCCATCAAACATTATAAGGAAAGGCTGGAATCAAAGGCTAAACCGGCAGAACAAACGGAACAGGCACCCAAAGCTTTCTGAGCTCCTTAGCCGTTTGAAAATAATTAGCTAATTTGGCACCCGGAATGGCGCTAATCAGCCAGATCCAGCAGAATGAAAATCAGCAACGAAACCAAAGTCGGAATATTAACCATTGTCGCCCTCGTAATCCTTATCATCGGCTTCAATTTTCTCAAAGGAAAGGATGTGTTCAGCAGGTCCAAAAAGATCTATGCCGTTTTCAAAGAACTGGGCACGCTGGAAAAATCAAATGAAGTCAAGATCAACGGGCTGCCGGTGGGTAACGTCTATGATAAAAAAGAAAGAGACAAGGATGTCAGCGCGGTGGTGGTTACGATCAGCATGACCCGCGATATCAATATTCCTAAAAATTCCGTAGCCTATATTTCTTCCAGCCTGGTAGGTTCTTCTTATATCATCATCGAAAGAGGTAATTCTACAGAGATGATGGGAGATGGCGATACACTCAGCACCCGTTTGGAAACCGGGATCCTCGGGGATGTGAAAGCACAAATGAATCCCACGATGGCCCGTATCCGGGATGTACTGGATTCTTTAAAAGAAACGCTCAGCGGGGTAAATGGAATGCTCAGCCTGGAAAATAAGAATTATCTCAAGGAAACCTTATTCAACCTCAGCCAGGCCAGCAATGCACTGAATGGCCTGCTGGATAACCAGAACGGGGCATTGGCCAAAACACTGAACAATGCACAGGCCATGACCGAAAGCCTGAAAAATAACAGCGCGGATATCACTGCCACGATCGG
>CAZFLL010000121.1:0-11475 GCA_964519865.1 uncultured Chitinophaga sp.
ATCTATATTTGATTCCGGTATAACGCATACCCATTAACATTCAAAATCTAAAAAACATGGCAACAAAGAAAAAAGCAGCAAAGAAAGCCGCTGCTAAAAAACCCGTAAAGAAAGCCGCAGCTAAGAAACCTGCTGCTAAAAAACCCGCCGCTAAAAAAGCTGCAAAGCCTGCTAAGAAAAAATCTGCACGTAAACCCAATGCCGCTTTCATGAAAGCGCTGACTCCCAGTGCAGCATTAGCCGCTGTAGTTGGAGCAAAAGCTCTGCCCCGTACAGAAGCTGTTAAAAAAATCTGGGCTTATATCAAAGCCAACAAACTGCAGGACGCTAAAAACAGGCGTAACGTAAACACTGATGCTAAACTGAAAGTTGTTTTCGGTAACAAAGCACAGGTTTCTATGTTTGAAATCGCGAAATTCCTCGGCAAACACCTGAGTTAATTTCATTCCACATTATAGTAAGAGGCTGCTTCAGCAATGGAGCAGCCTCTTTTTTTTGCCACGAAAGAATTTGCTTCGCAAATAGTTGTCTGCGACAACGGGAGCCACGGATCACACGAATAGCCACGGATTTTTGCCTGCGGCAAAAGGGGTAGCCACGAATTTTCACGAAAACACACGAATGGATGCAAAGTGTATTTTTCGTGTCTATTCGTGTGATTTCGTGGCAAAAAAAATTTATCGCCACAGGCGATTAAATCCGTGGATATTCCTGCCTTTGCCTTTTGAATTCAGGTTATCGGCTTACTTCCAGCCGGCCTGTAAAGTTCATGGGTGAACGGGTATTCATTTGTATATCCAGCGTGGCAGACCCGTTATTAAAGACCGTCATCCTGTATTCACGGATATCAGCCACCCCTTCAGGACGAATAACCAGTATCCAGCTGTTTTTCCTGCCCTGCTCTTTGGTCACAGTAAACGCATCGGTTTTAAAATCCAGCGGGCTCTGGTTGGTATAGGCCCCTGTCCCGGAATAAGAACGGCCATAATAGGGGAGGTAGCTCTGTAATTTCCCTTTCCCGCACCGGACTTCATAGCCGGCGTCCATGCTGCGGTTGTTATTCAATTGCGGATTAGCCTGTTGGGCAATAAATACCCAGTTATTGGTGGTTATGGCATCTTCCAGTTCTTTATTGAAAGCGACAGCCTGTTTGCCGGAAGTACAGCCAAACAGTAATAAAAACGGGATAAATAAAAAAAAGCGGGGGAAGGTTATCTGTTTCATACCTGGAAATTTAGGGTGATAATAACCTGTTTATGACTATTCTTTCACCGGTAAATTTAACCAGATCTGTCCCGGTTTGGGCCTGTATCCGGACTTTTATGACCTGTTTAACGAATGGGTGTCATGCCGGGGTAAGGGAAAATGCTGTAACTTACTATGGATACCTTAAACCTGTTCCCGCTCTTATGAATACTCCCGGCAGTTTTAACAACCAGATCAAACAGATAATGATCCTGGTGCTATTGATACTGATGGTTTTCCTTTCTGTACGGGAGCTTTATGTTTTCTTCCCGGGCTTACTGGGAGCACTTACATTTTACATACTGAGCCGAAACAGTTATTTCCAGCTTGTTTATCACCGGAAATGGAATAAAAGCGGTACCGCCCTGCTGTACCTCCTGGTTTACTTTCTGTTAATGGCCTTGCTGGTCTGGTTTACATTCACCCTGGTTGAAAAACAGGTGCATCCTTATATCAATGACCCTGCAGCCACATTCAGTCAGCTGAGAGAAGCCATTGATAAAGCCCAGGAAAGAGCCGGCTTCAGCCTTTTATCCGAGAAAACCCTGGTCAACCTCCAGGAACGTATTTCCGGTTTCCTGCCTTCCCTGGTCAACGATACTGCCAACCTGATTACAAACCTGATCCTGTTACTATTCCTGCTCTATTATATGCTGGTACATGGACGGGCCATTGAAAGCTATCTTGGAAAAATTCTGCCCCTGAAACAAACCAATATAGAATTACTGGCTGCAGAAACAAAGCGGCTGGTTAAAGCCAGTGCCTTGGGAATTCCGATCATTTGTATTATACAAGGCATTACCGCTACATTGGGGTATTTCCTCTTCGGACTGAATGATATCGTATTATGGGGATTTCTGACCGGTGCCCTGGCCTTCTTTCCGATAGTAGGGACCATGATCGTTTGGGTACCCCTGGTGGTATTTATGTATGCCAGCGGGAATAACTGGAATGCCACCGGACTTCTTCTCTATAGTGTAATTGTTACCGGAAATGTAGACTACCTCGCCCGTATAACGCTGCTGAAAAAAATGGGCCAGGTGCACCCGGTGGTAACCGTACTGGGTGTCATTGTCGGACTTGGTCTCTTTGGATTTATCGGGCTGATCTTTGGGCCGCTGCTGGTGAACTATGTCATCCTGCTCTTCCGCATTTACTGCAATGAGTTCATCATTGAAAATAAATAAATCAGCCTCCTGTACAGCTATAAAAAAAGGGCCGTACCCCATTCAGATACAACCCTTTTTTGTAAACCATCAAACAGTAGACTGAGCTGCCGGTTATACGTGTCCTTCAGCCAGCATGGCATCAGCTACTCTTACAAAGCCTGCTATATTAGCTCCTTTTACATAGTCAATAGTACCATCTTCGCGTTTACCATGTTCCATACACTGTTCGTGTATGCTTTGCATGATCATTTGCAGTTTGTGCTCTACTTCTTCGCGGGTCCAGGAAAGACGGATGGAGTTTTGGGACATTTCAAGTCCGGAAGTGGCAACACCACCAGCATTGGCGGCTTTACCCGGGGCATACATCACGCCATTCTCATGTAATATTTCAATGGCTTCAGGCGTAGTAGGCATATTGGCACCTTCCGCTACCAGTTTACATCCATTCTTCACCAGCTGTTCAGCACCGCTCTTGTCCAGTTCATTCTGAACCGCGCAGGGCAGGGCCACTTCACAAGGGATCATCCATGGTTTTTCACCAGCATAATAAGGCACATTGAATTTTTCGGCATACTCACTGATTCTTCCTCTTCTAACATTCTTCAGTTCCAGGATGAATTCCAGTTTTTCCTGGTCAATACCATCGGGATCATAAATGAACCCATCGCTGTCAGATGCGGTCAGCGGGATACCACCCATGGCAATGGTTTTTTCAATGGCATACTGGGCCACATTACCACTACCGGAAACCACCACGCGTTTGTTTTTCAGCGTCTGTCCCTTTGTTTTCAGCATTTCTTCCACAAAGAACAACAGTCCGTATCCGGTTGCTTCCGGGCGGATCAGGCTGCCTCCATAAGTATATCCTTTGCCGGTCAGTACACCGGTAAATTCATTGGAGAGGCGTTTGTATTGTCCGAACAGGAAACCGATCTCGCGGCCGCCCACACCGATATCACCGGCAGGTACATCGGTATCATTGCCGATATGACGATACAATTCGGTCATAAAGCTCTGGCAGAAACGCATCACTTCATTATCTGATTTTCCTTTCGGATCAAAATCAGAACCACCCTTGGCACCTCCCATTGGTAAAGTGGTCAGGGAATTTTTAAATACCTGTTCAAAAGCCAGGAATTTCAGAATGCTCAGGTTGACATTGGGGTGAAAACGCAAACCGCCTTTATAGGGCCCGATCGCGTTATTCATTTGTACACGGTAGCCCCTGTTGACACGGAAATTTCCAGCATCATCCACCCAGGGAACACGGAAGATGATAATACGCTCGGCCTCGGTCACACGCTCCATGATATTTGCTTTCTTGTATTGCGGGTGTTCCTCAATGTAAGGAATAATGGCCTGGGCAACTTCAGATACGGCTTGTAAGAATTCGGGCTGATCAGGGTTACGTTTCTTCATTAATTGCATGAATTTATCAACCACTGATTTTTTTGTTGTAATCATACAGCAAGGTTTTATGTGTTTACAATCGTTTAATCCTGACCGGCATACGGATTTATATACAGGTCAGTTGTCAAATGTAGAACCGGCAATACCCCGCTTAAAATGAGGAAAGTCAGCAAAAAATTCATTTTGATATGAGTATTGACATACAAACGACTGTTAAACTTCATGTACCCCCTGTTTCAAGGCTAACTGTTTCTACTTAACCAATTCATCGTCTTGTACTTATTTAAACAAAAATCGGGCAACCGGCGGTCAGTGATCAGTGCCCGTTACCACCGGGAATGCGTACTTTCAGGTGGCTGAACCACTTCAACGGATGCCACTACAACCGATATTTAATGACTGCGGGTTAACGGTACTGAAAACTGAGCAGGTAACAGGAGGGGATATCAATGCCGCCTTTTGCCTGCATACCCCGGCCGGTAAATACTTCCTGAAAATAAATAAGGCCGGGCTTTACCCGGATATGATGCGTGCTGAAGCTGCGGGGCTCAGCCTGTTGAGTAAAAGCAGGGGGCCCTATATTCCAGACGTGATTAAAACCGGTATTGCCGGAGATGAACAATACCTCCTGATGGAGTGGATCGAAAAAGGGGTTCCGGCAAAAAATTTCTGGGAAGGTTTTGGCCACGCCCTTGCATTTATGCATCAGCAAACACAGGATTATTTTGGCTGGGTTTCGGATAATTATATCGGCCGCCTGAAGCAGATCAACAAACGACATGATACCTGGGATGAGTTTTATACCGAATGCCGGATCATGCCCCTGGTAGAGATCCTCTTCAACAAGGGCCTGTTTAACCGATCGGATCTCAATGCAGCCGGCCATTTCTGCAACGAACTGGATAGCCTGTTCCCGGTCGAGCATCCTTCAATCCTGCATGGTGATCTCTGGAGTGGCAATTACAGCGTTACAGGGGCCGGCCAGGCCACGATCTTTGATCCGGCTGTATATTTCGGTCACCGCGAAATGGACCTTGGAATGACCCGGTTATTCGGCGGATTTGACGAACGGTTTTATGAAGCCTATCATGAAATGTATCCCCTGGAACCGGGTTGGCAGAAAAGGCTGAAGCTCACTGAAGCCTATCCCCTGCTTGTGCAC
This sequence comes from uncultured Chitinophaga sp., assembly GCA_964519865.1. Classification (GTDB taxonomy): domain Bacteria; phylum Bacteroidota; class Bacteroidia; order Chitinophagales; family Chitinophagaceae; genus JJ008. The sequence continues at coordinate 4,987 of CAZFLL010000121.1, forward strand.
GCAGTAATGTTTGGCGGCTTTTATATAGGGCGTGCCCGCGAAATCCTCCACTTTTTCAATGAATGGTCCTGAAGGCATCAGCCCCTAATCATATCCCGAACTAACCGGCATCATAGTAAACCGCTACCTGCTGCCGGTAATTTTCATTATCCAATTTCTGTCCTTAACCCGGAAGCAACGTACCGCTATGCTTTCCCGGGAATCCTGTTTCCTGCCTGCTTCCGGTTGATTAAAATCACCAGAAAACCTCTTTTTATGAAACCCCTGATCAGTAATCATGTTAAAGGAACAGGGTTCTACCGCTGGATGCCATTGATCATCATCCTCCTGCTTACCCTGGTTGTACTGCTGATTATCCGGCAGTATCCATCGCAGAAAAACTTTTCTGTGGTTAAACTCTATGGTAAAGGCGCGGCGACTAACCTGTCGAAAGCATATCGTCTGACTTATTTTGCCCAGGGACAAAAATATAAAGGAGCGCTGCTGGCTGAAAAAAATGACCTGCTCGGATTCAACGATGCCTATTTCTACCTGGCTGATTTTTCAGCAGACAGTCTTCATGTGAACGACAACGGGGACTCAATGCTGCTTATAAACGGGAAAATTAATACGCTGATCATGAATGCGGATGAGGACCTGCTTCCCTGGTTTATACGGATGAAACCAACAGAGCTGGATGAACTGAAAACACTTGTCATTCATGCCCCGTTACCGGATAGTTATATCCCTCATCTCCGGGAAATCGCGTTGCAGCACCCAGACTTATCCCTTGTATTTACTCCAACTGATTCCATTGACCTGGCAGCCACTTTCCGGGAAAAAGCTGATTTTTTCCAGCCCCTGTTCGTCAGCCTCCAGGTAAGCGATAAACAAATACAGGAACTGGCACACTGGAAAAAAGCGAATTGCCTGTATATCAGCCTGGCTGATTCTGTAATCACCCAAAACTTACCGGCCCTTCCTGCCCTGAAAGAGTGTATACTGATCGGGGAAAATACCGTTTCCCTGCCGCCGGGGTTCTTTAGCCAGAATCCGCAACTGGAAAAACTCAGCCTGCTGACAGATGCGCCATATGATCAACTGCTTTCCCCGCTGAAAAATCTGGACGAACTGGTGCTGATGAATGAAGACAGTATTGCTTCCCTGCCGGCAGACAGCAGTCACCTGGATCAGTTATCTGTACTGATCATCTCCGGTAAATGTAAAAATATTGATCAGCTGGGCAAGGCCACCCGTTTGAAATGGCTGGGGCTGCCACCGAATACATCACAGCAGGAATTCAACGGTCTTTGTACTAAACTAAAAAAACTGCAGGTAGTGGAACTGACCGGTACCAAGGCCGTTACTGATTATAGCGCGTTACAGGGTTTACCCGATCTCAGCGGGCTGGTGATCAGGGATACGGTTACGGACAAGACCCATATTGCCACTTTAAAAAAACTAAGGTACCTGTCGCTGCCCCAGGAAAATAAGGCAGACAGTGCCTATTTAAAAGAAATGGAGAAAGCATTGCCGGGTTGCATTATCGTTGCCAACAGCGGGGCCTGCCTGGGTTCCGGCTGGTTGCTGCTCCTGTTACCATTGGCTTTATTATCCGGATTTGTTTTTTTAAAAAATCAGCATGCCTGAAAATGGAAAGCACCTGGCAATCCATGCGGCTATACAAACACAATGCGGCCATTGAAGCAATCCTGGTCAGCATGGCACTGGTATTATTCGCATACCTGGTGAGCTGGACGGAACCGGTAAAATGGCTGTCTGCAATTCCACTCACAGCGGCCGGGTTATTGATGGGCCGTCGCCTGTTCAATAAATCAGAACACTGGTCTTCATTGTTCCGCAAAAGTCCTTCCCTGCTGATTTATTGTGTGACCGGAGTGTTGATGGGACTGGCCGGTGCCTTGTATTACCGGGGAAATTATGCCATGCCTTTGTTTCCGTTATACTTCCGGGGTTTTGTATGGATAGCCGTTTGTATCGGTTGTATGGAAGAACTTGTATTCAGGGGGTATGTGCAGCAACAATTACAACAAATAAATCCGGTCCTGGGAATAACCGGATCTGCCCTGGCGCATGCCGCTTATAAAGCCTGTCTTTTTCTTCCTCCTGCCATGGCCTTTATCACCCCGGTATGGTTATTTTTTACCTGGTCGTTTGGTGCTTTCCTGCTGATTGGCACACTCCGTTATTTCTCCAAAAGCCTGTGGCCGCCACTGCTGGTACACGCCATATTTGACCTGTTGGTTTATGCACAGAATGCGGAAGCCCCTGCCTGGGTATGGTAAGCTTAATGATTATCCGACCCCTGGTCACGGAGATAAAAGGTTTCTGATTTGGTAATCCAGGAAAATCCGAAGGAAGCGAGTGCAATGGATTCAAACCAGTAAACAAGATTGTATTTTTCACAGGTTTCCTGTTTCAATACCAGCAGGCTGAATGCAATGGCCAGGATACAGGCGATCATTATAATGCCACAGACCAGGTAAATTTTATTCCGGTTTTTTTTCTCGGGTGTCATTTGTTTCCGGGGATCAGTTTTACGGAAAAGCACCAGGGAGAAAAAAATAAAAACCCCGAAGAGGGTCAGCGCAAATACAAAATGCAGGTAATGCACCCAGCAATCTCCGCAAAATGTAGTTGGGAATAAGGCCACCCCCAGCGCCGCCACACAACCCAGATCCGCGGCCCGGTTGTCAATTCTTTCCGGCCCTTTATAGGATAGCAGGAAGAAGCCCAGTACAAAGAGCACTCCCACCAGTACATCCCCGCCTGCACCATTGTCATAATAATCACTGATCGAAAATTCAAGGGCAGGAGTACCATTGGATATCCATTTACCAATCACCACTAACAGTGGTAACAATATACCGGTGGCACCAATGAGGATGCGCAGCGTATAGTAAGAGATGATCTGGTCGTTGGGTTTGCGGGAAGGGGGCGGGGTACCCTGTTGTTGAGTTGGCATAGCATAAATTTTTACAGGAGGTTTACCCTATGAATTTAATACTAATATTTCCAAAAATGAAATACCCCGGGCAAAAACCACATAACAGGATAGCTGATTGAAAAATAACCCGATCTACTCGTGATGTTCCCCGGTCTTATGATGACGGCCCAGTTCGATTTCGTAATTGAGTCCGGCGAGTACAAATTCCTGGTTGAATTGTCCCCAGGTATACAGGAATTCAGTGTGAAGCCCCCATTTCCCTTTCTGCCATACCAGGCCCGCTCCGGCATTGAGTGACCAGAACCGGTCATTGATTGCTTCACCCAACAGTTCAGTAGAAACCTCTTTGGAAAATGTATGGCTGATCCCGGCAACGGGGTATAAATAAAAATGATGCTGCAGGTTGAACAGGTAGTGGGCATTGAAATCAAAATCCCAGGCGGAGAGTTCCGCTTCCTTATGCACCACGGGAAAGAACCGGTTCATCTCGACCCCGGCAGCCAGTTTTTCATTGAAATGATAAAAAGCGCTCAGGTTGAGCCCATTTACCTTATGAAAAGTCTGGCGGATCACGGCCAGGTCAAAACTCATCTTTTGCTGGGCAGAAACAGTGACCGTTGTTAAAAGAAATAAAGCGATGAAGATACGGGAGGGGTGGAAACAATTTTTCATCCTGCAAAGGATAAAAAGACATTCCTGTATGTATATGACCTGTGTCGGAAACCGGGCTGATAAAACTCAGTTTCGGGTAACCCCGGGCCACGATGGAAGTAATCTGCCATGCTGGATCAATATTGCAGCCGGGCGGGTTTACCGGGTACAGATAAACATTTTTTAATCCAGGCAGTTTATACTAAATCATTTCCTTCCCTTAATTTTAAAGACAACTCTTGATATGGATAAAAAAGAACTATGGCTGCAGCTCCGTCAATATTATTTCGAACACGTGGTTAATCCCGGATTATTTGACAGGATCGCTGCGAAATTCGGACATGCCAATCCTTCCTTTCATGCGTTTGCCCATAAAATTGCCCGCAAGCATGGCTGGAAAACAGGCTTTGCATTAAAAGCCCTGAGAGAATACAAGAAATTTATCTTCCTGGGGCTGGTCAGTGATTTCCAGGTCACCCCATCAAAGATCATTGACGTGGTATGGCATGAGCATCTGTTGTTCAGCAAAGCCTACCGTGATTTTTGTGAACAGGTGATCCGGCAACCTTTTGATCATTATCCGGAACTCGTACCAATGGAAGACCAGACTGGCCGGTTCAGTGCGCAATACCTCGATACACTGGCCCTTTATAAAAAAGAGTTTGACCTGGATCCGCCCGCGGATATCTGGGGCGATGCCAAATTCGATAAGGAACAGGTAAATCGCAATGGATACCAGTCAAAGAAAAAAGAATACATCGGTGACAGTGGCAGTTTCTATGACAGCACCCCGCTCTATACTCATTTCGATGCTGAGCCGGCCACTTCATACCCTGAATTCTCCGGGTTTGGTGAGGGTGATGCTGGTGGCGGTGGGGCCAGTGGTGATTTCAGCGATGGCAGTGACAGCGGAGGTGATAGCGGAGGAGATGGTGGGGGTTGCAGCGGGGGGTGCGGTGGAGGGGACTGAGGGAGAAGTTCGTAGTCAGCAGATAGTAGTCAAAACATCATACTCCGGGGTTTTTTCTTCTGCCCCTGATATTCAGCCATACACTCAATATAAAACAGAGGAGGAAGATATAAAGGGTGGCTTGTTCCACTAAAGTGGTATCCAGGTTCCGTCCGGTCAGTTTCAGGATCAGGAAATGAATATATGAACTGGAGTAGTCATGAATGCCCATGGCTGCCCTTACCTGCCAGTGCCAGTCGGTACAGACACAATAACCCCATCCATACCAGATACCCAATATAAACCAGGAAGCTGCTGTCAGCAGCATGGTGAATAAATGCCAGCGGCGCGTACGTTGAAAAGCCCAGCCGGTTATATTGAATAAAGTGAATGCTGTATGAAAAATGAAGAAAAATATATTGAGTACACCATATAACATCACTGAAGGATTGCTGTTTAAAGTTAATATGTAGTTCCCGTTCTACAAGGCATTAGTGATACTACGAAGTGATTTTCACCAGTGAAATTACGAGTATATAACTCACTGATAAAGAAAGTAAGTGTATTTGTTTAGCCACACTAATGTTCATCACCGAATTCGTAATAATTGATCCCATAATATTTTGTTTGCGCGTACTGCGCACGTAGCTTCATGGTGCAATTAAGAACAAAGGATGCAAATCCAACCTTTGAAAAACCAAGAAAATCCAGATCCAACAAAAAACCACTAAGTCCATCCAATGAAAAAACCGTCCAGATCCAATGTCCCGGCTTATCCAATGAAAACCACTTAAGTCCAATGTCCAGGTCCGTTTTATCCGGATCTATGAAAACCAAAAGTTCTGTGTCCCCTAAACTTTATGCCCCGCTTCCCGGCGGGGTTTTTTCTTGTACGCCTGCGGCGTAAGCCACGGAACACAAAGATTGACATGGATTAATTTGCTTGCAGCAAAATGGGTGGCCACGAAATTGCACGAAAACACACGAATGGACACGAATAAATACAGAAAGGCTGGCCACGGATCATACGGATTGACACGGATTATTTTGCTTGCAGCAAAATGGGTGGCCACGAAATTGCACGAAAACACACGAAAATATTCTAAGGATGTGTTGTTGACTACTAACTACCGACTACTAACTACCGACTTTCTCTCAGGTTCCTGTAGTTCACCAAACGAAATCTCTTCTCATGCAGTAATGCCTGGAAGGATGGGGAGATCAGGGCATTCAGTTCAGCCTGCCGGTGTTTACTCATCTCTTTTGGACCGAAAGGATTCAGGTCTTCCATTGCAGCGAGTTCAGCATCATCTATGCCCACATGAAAAACAAGAAGTTTGGTGCCACCAGGAATCAGCGTTTTTACTTTCGCGGTTAATGTATCGAGTTTGGAAGCAACGGGTGCGGCATAGCCACCCTCCACATCCACCTCATCATAATAGCGGGAGATGCCTACACTATATTCAGCGGCCAGTTTCTCGACGATCTTACGGGTCTCCGGGGTTTGCATGGCTGCCCCCATATGGTAATCGAGGTAATCAATCTTCAATCCCGCTTTGAGCGCTTTATCGATCTGGGCCCTTAACTCTGTTTCAATTTCGCTGAGCTGCGGATTATTGGCAAACAGCCTGGCGCGGGAAGGAAAAAACTGCCCGAGTGAGTCCACCAGTGATGGCACCTGCTTTACACCAGCCACCGGGCCCCAGCGGTACTGTTTCCATTCAGCATTCAGGGTCAGGTGGATGCCTACTGATACATTCGGGTATTGCTGCAATAAGTCCACGGCTTCACTGAACCAGGCGCAGGGCACCATTACCGACATGGATACCGGCATACCGGTCTCCAGCACTTTCTTCGCGGCCATATTCACTGAATGACTCATGCCAATATCATCACAACGGATGAGAATGGGGATCTTAGGGTCATTATTTGGCTGGGCAGT
>CAZFLL010000122.1:0-11391 GCA_964519865.1 uncultured Chitinophaga sp.
CAGTACTTTGCTGTCCAGCAACTGCTCCAGGGATTTCCAGAGCATCTTGCTCCGGTATTTCAGGTTGATCGCTATGAGCTCCTGGATAACATACGTGATTATTCCAAAAAGAAAGAACAGCAGTACCAGTGAAATTCCCGTTTCAAGAAACGTGTTCATATCAGGTGGTTTGGTTAATGGTTTAAATGGTCGACTTGACTATGCTGTTAATCAGGGCAGGTTCTGACAGGGACGAATGTTTAAATATTGAGAGTAACAGTCAGCAAGGTACATTCCCGGATCCGGGTCTTCAATGGTGTTTTCACGGTTTTTTGACCAGATTTTATTTATACATTTCTTTCAGGAAATCCGCCCCGTTCTGGTAAAAAATATTATCCATCAGTTTTTTTGGCGTGATAAATGACGAGATTTTAATTCCGGTCACTTCCGTAAAATCGGTTTCCCATTCCCGGAAATTGGCCACCAGGTAATTTTTAAAGCTCTCCAGTTTTGTCACATTCGCGCAACAATCCACGGGGTTGATCATACCATCAAAATCAGAGCCGATACAGATGCGCCGGGCCATTTCGCCCATATTGTAATTAAAGTCGGCACAGATTTTAAAAAGATGAAAGACCTGGTTCATAAAATGACGGGCATGAAAACGGGGCCAGTCCTGTTTGTCGGCATTGGTGATATCTGCCACAATCAGTATATCCGAATTATCCGGACTGTTCCCCAGCACATGGGTGAAAAAATCCTTTTCCCCGGCACTGATATATTCTTCTTCATAGATATCTCCCATATTATCGATCGACATCATGGACTCCTCGGGTACACCGATGATCCGCTGGTCAAGTGATAAGCCGATCAGACCGCCGGAAGCCACGATTTCAAATACATCTTCATCATAGAGGTTAATACTGCTGGCATTAAAGGAAGTGCCCAGCAGGTATCCCGCCGGTTTGTAATGACGTACATACAAAACATCTCCTTCTGTTTTTGTTTCTATAAAGTACTTCCCCCTGTTTTCTTTTTTAATACCGGTAAGGCCGGCATGGGTGCAAACCAGGGGCCAGGCCGTTTCCCCGATGCGGTAGTCATAGATCTGTTTACGGGCATAAAGACTGGTATGTTTGATATCCAGCAGGATATTTTTTTCTTTCATTTTCTGCAGGAGTTTGAATCCATGCTGTGTGATGCCATTTCCTTTTGGATAAAAGGGTTTTGGTTTGAAAATCTGTATGCCAAAAGCGTGATTACAAAAACCATTGTCCTGCAGGTGGGCGATATTGATGGAAAAGATCCGGTTGGCTGTGGTGAAACTGTCAAAATTTGCCCAGCAGGTACTCCATATTTCATCAGGTGTTTTCTGCTGACGGGGCCCGAAAAAAGCATGCGGACCTTCAATGGTCAGCACAGCGTGTACGGTATCCGTATCAGCCGCTTTGTACTGGCTGAAGGAGGAAATGATCTTTAATTTCTTTCCATTCAGGGACAGGTTCTTTTTCAGGTTGGCCAGTTCTTCATTGAGCATCCTGAAAAAAATATCCCCGGAACCGATATCGGTGATCCGGTCCAGGTTGATATAACTGGTTTGCTCTTCAGCTGCAATCTGCTGAATCAACCCGTCATTCATCATCGCCATTTCCGGCGGGTGGAGTGCAATGGCCACCAGGTTTACTTTTCCCTTTATTAACTGGGCCAGGGAGGACTGGGAATCCACCACTTCATTGATCCCGCTGCATTTCAGCAACAGGGTAATGATATTGGGATGTTTGAATTTGAGTTTAATGATCTCCCAGGGGGAGGGGAAAGCCGGTGGGGCAGACATCTGGGCTTTCAGCGATGGGTGGAGGTGAAAATCAAAATACGGCATGGTTAATGGTTATTTGTTGAACGAAGGATAAACAGTCTGGTTAGCGGGATCGGGTAAAAAACCGGTTTCTTTCGGGCGGGTAGCTGAAGTGAAGTCTGAAGTTGGTATTATTTTTTTACTCCGGCAATACCATTTTCTTGGTATACCGGGCACAAAAAACCCTGTCCCGGCACCTTTTCAGGCGTCAAAACAGGGTATAACCCGGCTATCAGTCCAGGAATAGCCAGATTCAGTTTTTCAATATTACAACCGTCTCAGCAGCAATATGTTTATGCGCAAAGCTCGACTTTGAAAGCCAGGCTGAAATAGCTGAAGAAATCACCTTTATCATTGGTACTGTGACCGTTCCAGGCATGACCGAAGGTAAACGGATGGCGGTTTCCGGTGGCGGCTTCGCCGATACCGATTATACCGTCATTGGTTTGCAGACGGAAGCCATAAGTACCGTTCTTTTTCAGTTCAATGGGGTCCAGTTCAAAACGGATCCAATGGGTGTCATCGTTCCGGTCTACCTGGCGCACACTGTTTCCAATCGCATTACCCCATGTACGGGACTCAGTATCAAATTCATGCAGGGTCAGGGCTACTTCACCGGGCTGGGTGACTGCAGAAGCGAAAACCTGTATGTTATTGACTAATCCTTCAGAGGGGCAAACAAAGGTCTGTCCGGCCAGGTGGTCGTGGGTATGCGGCCTGAGATGACCGATCCAGAGAGTGGTGTTGTTCTGTGCCTGGCTGAGTACCGGGCGGGAATGGCTGCTGTGTTGTTTAGTTTCCATTATATATGTGATTTTAAAATGAATAGGGGGTACGGGTGCAGCGGTCTATGGTTATTTAAAGAACTTCTTAGCTTTTAACTCAGGACCTTGGTCTTTATTGTATACCTGATTAAAATCAGATACAAAATTAACAAACCCCTGTACTTAGATGGTAAGTGATTTTACCAGATTTTTTAAGTAAATTGTCATAGTCCGGGTGGGTAAAATGTGAATGTGGATAACCCCCGAATTGGGGTGAAAAACTGGTGCACAAAGAAAAATTTTGCTCAAAAGGGATTAGGGGTTTATTTCGCCATACTGACGGACGGAACACCCCCTTAACAAAGAGATCATTATTTCTTAAAACAAGTTTGGAGCCTGCCCGTGGTCACCGGCCAGCTTCGCCATAAGGCGGCCTGACAGGTTTAATATAACTGATAGTTAACTCATTATCACGCTTACAGCAAAATGGAACTGACGAATATCAACAAAGACCGTAAGAATAAACGGAAGTCAACCCTCGACCTCGGAACAATGGTATACGGTAAAGTACCCCCTCAGGCCAAAGACCTGGAAGAGGCCGTACTGGGTGCGATCATGCTGGAAAAAGGAGCATTCGATACCATCGTGGAGATCCTGAAACCTGAATGTTTTTATGTGGATGCACACCAGCGCATTTTCAGTGCCATGCAGGGACTGGCCAATAAAAGCCAGCCGATCGATATCCTCACGGTGGCCGAGGAATTACGTTTCAGGGAAGAACTGGAAATGGTGGGAGGCGCTTATTATGTAACCAAGCTGACCAATGCGGTGGTTTCAGCAGCCAATATTGAAGCACACTCAAGAATCATCCTCCAGAAATTCATACAACGTGAACTGATCCGTATCAGCGGTGAGATCATCGGGGATGCTTACGAAGATTCCACCGATGTATTTGACCTGCTGGATGTGGCCGAAAGCAAATTGTTTGAGATCACGAATAATAACCTGCGCAAGAACTTTGAATCCATCGACTCCGTACTGGTGAATACGATCAAACGGATCGAGGACCTCCGTCATAAGAATGAAGATGTAACGGGGGTGCCCAGTGGGTTTCCTTCCCTTGACCGTGTTACATACGGCTGGCAGGCAACAGACCTTATTATCCTGGCTGCCCGTCCCGCCGTAGGTAAAACCGCCTTCGCCCTGAACCTCGCCCGGAATGCGGTTATGCATCCAGGTAAGCAAACCGGTGTGGCCCTGTTCTCCCTTGAGATGAGTGCCGGTCAGCTGGTTCAGCGGATTCTATCCGCGGAAAGTGAGATCTGGCTGGAGAAGATCAGCCGCGGTAAAATGGAAGAACATGAAATGAAGCAGCTCTATGCAAAAGGCGTGCAACGCCTCGCGCAGGCTCCTTTGTTTATTGATGATACACCGGCCCTGAACATTTTTGAACTGAGGGCCAAGTGCCGCCGGTTAAAAAATAAACACAATATCGGCCTGATCATTATCGACTACCTGCAGCTGATGAGTGGTACCGGCGAAAACCGGAACAGCAACCGGGAACAGGAGATCAGTAATATCTCCCGTAACCTGAAAGCCCTGGCCAAGGAATTAAGCGTTCCCATTATTGCACTTTCCCAGTTGAGCCGGGCCGTTGAAACCCGCGGTGCCGGTAAGGATGGTAACAAGATGCCACAGCTGAGTGACCTCCGTGAATCCGGAGCCATCGAGCAGGATGCGGATATGGTTATGTTCCTTTACCGCCCGGAGTACTATGATATCACCACCAACGAACTGGGCGAAAATAACCGGGGCGAAACACACGTAAGGATCGCCAAACACCGGAATGGTTCACTCGAGACGATCAAACTGAGAGCCTTACTGCATATCCAGAAGTTTACCGAAGACGACAATGGCGGCTTTGGAGCTCCCGGACTTACCGGTAACTGGAAACCGGTCAGTGATATTGACAGTGACGGAGGCGCCAAGGTATTTGTTCAGACCGGCAGCAAGATGAATGATTTGCCGGATGATGATGATACGCCGTTTTAAAAGTAAAAGTCAAAACGCTGAAAGCAATCAGCCTCAGTTAAAATTGAATTTTCTGCCTGATGGCACTTCCCTTCTTTTATATCAATACGTATACGGATGGACAGAAACTGATCACGCTGGACGAGGATACCAGCCGTCATGTGGTACAGGTATTACGGATGAAGAAAGGAGAGCAATTACATCTTACCGATGGCCTGGGACATTTACTCCTGGCCGAAATCAGCGATGATCATAAGAAGCATTGTTCTGTTGCCATTAAAGATGTTACGTATACGGCCCCGGCAGAACGGAAAGTCACTATTGCCATTTCCAATATTAAAAATGCCAGCCGCTTTGAGTGGTTTTTAGAGAAAGCCAGTGAAGTGGGTATTGGCGAGATCATTCCCCTGGTTTGTGAGCGAACTGAAAAGGAACGTTTCCGTTATGATCGCATGAACGCGATCTGTATCAGTGCCATGTTGCAAAGTCAGCAGGTCTGGCTGCCGCTGTTGAGAGAACCGCTTCCGTTAAACCAGGTACTTGAGCAAACTGGTTCTGCTGCAAAATATATAGCCCATTGTGAGGATGGCCCGAAGAATCCCTTGTCAAAGCAATCACCGGCCGCCACTTCAATCATTTTAATTGGCCCGGAGGGCGATTTTACACCGGCAGAAATTCAAGAGGCCATCCAACGGGGTTTTATTCCAGTGAGCCTGGGGAATACCCGTTTGCGTACAGAAACTGCCGGGGTGGTGGCGGCGGTATTACTGCAATTCCCTTCTTTTTGAAATTTACAGAAGCCCTTTTTCCCGGGCCGCTTTCAGCAGTTGCTGGGTACTTGATACATTTAATTTCTGCATCAGGTTCTTCCGGTGTGTTTCCACGGTATAGGGACTCAGGAATAATTTCTCCGCCATCTGCGGACCATTCAACCCTTCATTTAACAAGTGCAGGATTTCATTTTCCCTCCGGGTAAGTGCCGGGAAATCCTTTAAAGCGGTATTCAGGCTGGAAAACTGTTCCAGCACTTTTTCATTGGCAGACTTGCTCAGGTAAATTTTCCCGTTCATTACCCGGTCGATCGCTTCCAGCAATTCATCACGCTCCATATTTTTTAATAAATAGCCATTTGCTCCCCGATGCAGCATCTGGGTGATGATGGAGGCATCATTGGCTGATGTAAGACCGATTATTTTGCTGTTTTTATTCCGGCTCCTGATCTTTTCGCAAAGCTGGAGTCCATCGGTATCCGGCAGACTGATATCCAGCAGGATCACATCCGGTTCATTGTTTTCAAGAAAGACCAGTGCTTCCTTTCCATCTTTGGCCGTTCCGGCGATCGTGATATAGCTGATATCTTTCAGCATCATATAGATGCCTCCGGCAACCAGGGGATGATCATCGATGATAAAAAGAGTTAGCATTACCGGAAAGTATAACTATTCTTCGTTTATTAAAAATTCCATAATCACTGTGGTGCCGACCTCCTGTTGCGAATCGATGGTGATATTCCCGTTCAGGTAGTCCACCCGGCTTTTGATCGTGTCCAGTCCGGCATGATGCCGCCGGTCATTTTCCATCAGGCTGAAACCTTTCCCGTTGTCTTCTACAGTTACGATCAGCCGCTGATCGGTCCGGTTGAACTGGACGATCGCGGCAGAAGCCTGGGCATGTTTCATAATATTGGTCAGCAGTTCCTGGATGATCCGGTATAGCATGATTTCGGTGGAGGCATTCAGTCTTTTTTCCATGCCATAGGATTGAAGCTGAACCTGCAGGAGTTTACCGGCACTGATATTCCCGCACATATCCTGAACGGCATGCACCAGTCCCAGTTTCATCAGCACTTCCGGCATCATATTATGGGCGATCCGCCTGATCTCTTCAGCGGCGTTGTCGATCAGCTCTATGCTTTTCGTAAATGTATAATGTTCTTTCAGTTCTTCTTTTTCATGCTGCAGGGTGCTGAAATACATCTTGACTGTACTGAACATACCGCTTAACCCATCATGCAGGTCCTTCGCTATGCGCGTCCGTTCAGACTCCTGTCCGTTGATCATACTTTGCAGCGAGACTACCTGTTGCTGCCGCTCGAGGAATTTTATCTGGTCCTGCTGCAGTTTTTGATCCTTTTCTGCGAGCATTCTTCCCTGACGGTTTGATCTGTATAATAATCCAAGTATAAGCAACAAGGCGGCTGCCGAAATTCCACCGATCAGGAGCAGCCGGTTACGTTTTGTAACTGCCAGTTCTTTTTCTGTATTAGAAAGACGGAGAGACGTGATTTCATTTTCTTTTTTTTCTGACTGGTACCGGGCTTCCAGGAAATTCACTTCCCCGGTTTTGTCTTCATCATAGATCTCCAGTTGCAGCTCAAGTGATTTTCTCAGGTAAGTATTGGCTTTGGCATGCTGGCCGGTACTGGAATAAGCTTCGGCCAGGCTTCCGGAAATTTTAAACGCCAGGTTTTTCAGGGATTGTCTGGCAGAAGAGTCGTACGCTTCCTGCAAATACCGGATCGCTTCCTTGTATGCCTTTTTTTCAAGGTAGACCTGGCCGATATTGAAAAGACTTTCATTTATTTCCTGGTTGTTTTCGAGTTTACGGGCAAAATCCAGGGAGGAGGTAAACTGTTTTAATGCTTCATCCGGATTTTGCTGGTTTTTCAGGGCATGATTCCCCCTGAGTTTCGCATGCATCAACGCAAAATCCAGTTTTTGAAAATCACTCAGATCAAATGCGGATAATCCCTGCTGTATACTATCCAGCATGCTTATGGCCTTCGTGGTATTATCCGTCGAAATATAATTTTCATAATATTCATTATAAAACTCCATTTTAAGCCGGCCACTCAGTTTCGTGAGCAGCCCGGCTGTTTTATCCAGGTACTCAATCCCCTTTGACGGAATTTTCAATTGCCGGTAATCGCTGGCTATATTGAGGTATATAATGGCCCGGTTGTTATAATTTTCCGGCATAAGTTTTTCCACAATCTCCAGTGATTTCAGCCGGTATGAAAGGGAATTCTGATAATCCCCGTTAATATTGAAAATGCCACCCAGGTTGTTATAGGCCATCATTTTTGACCTCTCACGCAGACTGTCATCTTTTACTGTCTTACAGCGTTCAATGATTTCATAATAGGCGTCCATGCTGCTGTTCCATTTGTTCTTTCCCCGGTAAAAATTACCGGTGGTCAGCAGGCATTGCAGAATCCCCTGCTCATAATTGATTTTTCCGGCCAGCGCCCTGGCTTCCCCGAGTGTTTTCAGCCCCAGGCTGTCCTGCATCCTGTGTTTTATCTGGTAATTGGACAAAGCCTGCATGGCATCCACCCTGGCTGTATCATAGGTGGTGGTTTTTATTACTTCCAGCAGGCTGTCTTCATTCACTTTCTGGGCAATGGTTAGCTGGGCTGTGAACAGCAGTGTGACCAGTGCCAGTATGGTGTACGCCTCGCGGTGAAAGGACTTACGCATCGTCATGGTTGAGTTTCACCGAAAATAGTGTTTCATTCCCAATATGGTCTACCTGAATTCAGGTAGTTCTGATCCCGGAATTTCAACGTATTCAGGTATTGGAATCGGTGTGCTGCTTTTACACTTTTGGACTAAATAAGCGATATGCCTGTAAAGTATTATTTATTGCCGTTTTTTATAATGACCAGTTTGTTTTCTTCAGCCCAGGATGTAACTGATGAGGCTAAAACAGGCCGGTTATCACCTAAAGAATTCTCCATCCCCGTTTCCCCTGTGTTTGATCTCATGGGGGTAACTCCATCGCAGATTAACCGTACTTCAGATATTAAGAACTTTAAAGTCGACTGGTCTTTTAAATCCTGGCGGCTGAATCCCAACCTGGCCATACAATCACAACCTTTCTGGGAATTGTTTTATAACCGGAAGGATCTTGCAAAATACCAGGCGGCCAGCGGGTTTATGCGTAAACTGGCTTCAATTGATCTTTCACTGGGCACCGTTCAGAATGAGGAGAATGACCGCAGGATCGGTATGGCGGCCAAATTTAACCTGGTGAAGAAAAAAGATCCGTTAATGGCCCAGGGACTCTACGAAGATATTGGCACCCGGTTTCTGGAGGAGAGAAAGAATCTTGAAGTCCGGCTCAGAGAACTGCAGTTGAAACTGGACACGATCGGGAATGTACTTGAAAAACCAGGGATAAGAAGTGAAATTAAAAGTACGGAAGATCAGTTACTCAGCCTGAACAGCCGTCGCAATACCGAAATCAATGAAAGGGCAAAAATATTTATCGCTGAAAACTGGAATGCGGCTTCCCTTGATTTCGCGATCGGCCGTGTATATACGTACCAGAGTGACAGTGCCGGATCACTGAAAAAACTGCGGCTGAACCGCAATACCGGCTGGGGAATCTGGCTGAATGGAGCATTGCCGCTGGGTAAACGCTGGATGGTATCCGGGCTGGTACGCACCACCTGGTATGAAGAAGAACTGGATTTCCTGCTCCGCAATACAACCACCCTTGAGGAGAAAACGGCACAGGCTGTGGCAGAGAATAAACTATACAGTGCCGGAATGAATCTCCGGTATGGTGGCCCCCTCTACAGTTTCTTTATTGAATTTCTCTATGAGAAAAAAGCCCTGAAGACACCCGTGGAAGCACTCCGTGATGTGTTTACTGAACCGGCCAATACGGTTGTGGTGTCCAATTCAGTTAAATGGACTGTGGTACATCCCAATTCACTTAGTCTTGGAGGTGACTGGCGGATCAGTCAGAATGTGATCATCAATTATGGAATGCGCTGGATCCTGGATGCAAAGGGCAGGTCCCAGGCATTTATCCCGGTGGCCGGGATATCCTGTATGATGCGATAAGAAATCATTTTCCCAAATCATAAAACATAAATCAAATGAAAAGAGTACACCTTATCTGTTTAATCCTGTTAACAGCAGGTATCCTGAACGCCCAGCCCGGAAAAAATACGGTACTGATCGTTTTACAGGAAAACACCGGCAAACTGGAATTCACACAGGGGATTCCGGATCCGTTCCGTACCACGCTGAATAATGTAGTGGATGGATTAGCGGAGAACTTCGAGAATATCAAATCAAAGCTGCAATTGAGTGACCGTTATGAGAAAGTAATCCTGCTCACTAACACCGCCTGCACAAGAGCCAATCTGTTAACGAACCTGAGAAGCCAGACAAAACTGGGTAAGACCATTGACCTTTTAGTACTGGGTCATGGCGGCAGTACAAGTGATGGAAAACTGTTCTTCCTGTTATTGAACAACGATGAATACCTGCCGGAATCTGATGCCTCATTTACAGTAGGCGGAACGAAACGATCATTTAAAGGAATCAACTCATTGCTGGCCGATGCCAGGGCGGTGGAAGGAAGCTCTTTTAACTTTAACCTGCGACTGGTATATATGTGTAACTGCAAAGGTGGTAATACCAATGACGCCTGGCTCGGTATCGGGGCTAAGACAGTGGTTGGAACCGTGAATAATAATTATATGCCTGAACCACAGGTGACTTATTTCTTTAATGATTTTGTAATGAATGGGAAGACCGTCCAGGAGGCGGCCAATGATTCCTGGGCGGCATCCCGTCCTTTTTATTCACTGATCCCGCCAATGCAGGAACGGGAGAATAACCTGACCCGTATCGATTGTTCCAAAATGAAAGTGGATGGTAATGCGGGACTTCGTTTTGCCTCCAGCAAATTGGGGGTAAACGAATCAAAATCCTTTGTGATCAAAGCCGGTGAGGCCTACAACCATACCACGCTTTTCATGAGCGCCGGTGAACAGTATGAATTCTCTGTAGGAGGTACTGATCATTGGAAGAACGGAAGTACCGAAACCACCGCAAACGGATACCAGCCGGGTTTGCTGGATGGAGCCCGCCGCCAGGGCAGTTATAATATGATGACCCTGGTAGGTGAAATTTTCAGGGACCTGAATAATACATCTTATACCGGAACACATTTCAAGATCGGGACATCCCGTACCTATACCGCGGCTGTTTCCGGTTACCTGATGTGCCATGCCAATGATGTACTGATCGGCTACGGGGATAATACCGGGTTAGTGACAATGACTGTAAAAAGACTGAAATAAATAATTGTGGATCGGCAGGCTGACAATCATTAAAAAAGCGCTTCAGAAGAAGCGCTTTTTTTTATTTTGCCTGGTCGGAATAACTATCCTCTTTTTCCTCTTCCAGCACAGGTTCATTCAATATCACCACCCGGGCTTTTCGTCTTTTAGCCCGGCCCATCATGGTCATATTCAGCATTTCCACCACAAAGGAGAAGGCCATACCGAAGTAAATATAATTTTTGAGGTGCAGCTGGTGGGCGGCTTCGCTGTCCCAGCCTTCAATGATCAGGCTGATACCGATCATCACCAGGAAGGAGAGGGCCAGCATTTTTAATGTCGGATGTTTGTGAATGAAGCCTGAAATGGCCGGGCTGAACAAGAACATAACGATCATGGCAATTACTACAGCGGCAATCATGATCTCAATATGCTTTGCGGTGCCACCGGCAGTGATTACACTATCAAAAGAAAACACAGCATCGATCAGCATGATCTGCATAATGGCTTGCGAAAACGAAATACCATTTTTCTTCTTTAACGCCACATTGGGATCTTCTCCCTCCAGTTTGTGATGTATCTCAATTACCGATTTGTATATCAGGAATAATCCGCCGGCAAGCATGATAATGCTGGCCAGGTCAAAGCCTTTGCCCCATAGTGTAAAAACTGACTTCCCT
>CAZFLL010000123.1:0-82 GCA_964519865.1 uncultured Chitinophaga sp.
TGCCGGATGCGGGATACCCCTGTAATCGTTTTTGTCAACAAAATGGACCGGGATGGGAAGAACCGATTTGACCTGCTGGAAG
>CAZFLL010000123.1:92-3792 GCA_964519865.1 uncultured Chitinophaga sp.
CTGCACCCGATGACCTGGCCGATCAACAGTGGAAAGGAGTTCAAAGGCGTTTATGACCTGGACCAGAAAAGCCTCCTCCTGTTTACAGCCAATACCAAGGCGGATGAAGACAGTATCTCAATCTCAGATATCAATGACCAGGTGCTGGATGAAAAGCTGGGGGAGAAAGACGCGGCCCAGTTAAGGGAAGATGTGGAGTTGGTGGACGGGGTGCATGGTAAACTGGATGTGGCAAATTACCTCGCAGGTAAAGTGGCCCCGGTATTCTTCGGCAGTGCCATCAATAATTTCGGGGTAAAAGAAATGCTGGATACTTTTATCCGGATTGCCCCCACACCCAGGAGCCGCCAGACCACCACCCGGGAAGTAGATGTGGAAGAAGAAAAAATGAGCGGCTTCGTTTTTAAGATCCATGCCAACCTGGATCCTAAACACCGTGACCGGATTGCCTTCTTCCGGGTATGCTCCGGCCGTTTTGAACGAAATAAATATTTCCACCACGTACGGCTGGATAAGGATGTGCGTTTCAGTAACCCGTACTCCTTTATGGCCCGTGATAAGAGCATCATTGAAGATGCCTATGCCGGCGATGTGGTCGGTTTATTTGATACCGGTAATTTCAAGATCGGAGATACACTGACTGAAGGCGAAAACTTTTTCTTTACCGGTATTCCTTCCTTCTCTCCCGAGATCTTTAAAGAAGTGGTGAATAAGGATCCGCTGAAAACAAAACAACTGGAAAAAGGACTCTTACAACTGACCGATGAAGGGGTCGCCCAATTATTTACCCAGTTTGGCGGCAATAAAAAAATCATTGGTTGCGTGGGCGAACTCCAGTTTGAAGTGATCCAGTACCGCCTCCTGCATGAATATGGGGCCTCTGTCGTGTTTAATTCACTTCCTTTTTATAAAGCCTGCTGGCTGACCAGTAAGGATACCGGCAAACTGCATGACTTCCTGCGCTTCAAACAGGCCAACTCTGCCGAGGATAAGGATGGTCATCCTGTTTACCTGGCCCAGAGCGAATGGTTCCTCAATACGGAGAAAACGAATAACCCGGAGATTGAGTTTCATTATACCAGTGAAATACATAAGTGAATAGTATAGAGAATAGAAAATAGAGAATAGTGAATAGAAAATAGGTGTCCTGTAGCGGGGATAAACATTCTTAAAAAACCCTTCCGATTAAGGAAGGGTTTTTAGCGTAATACAATTTCGGGTTTAAGCCCCTATTCTCTATTTACTATTAACTATTTACTAGATATACATCCGCAAACACCAGCCTGTCCTTCATCGGCATGCTGCCAAAGACCACTCCACCCGGATTGGGGTTGGGCTTCATCGGATCATACACGATCATTTCATACTCCATCACTTTCACCCGGTAAGGGGTACCCGCATAGGCAGCCGGCAGGGTAAACTGGTGGTTATGGGTAAATAAGAAATTCTTGATATCCACTTCTGTAAGTATATAACTGTAACTGTCGATCGGTTTGGCATTAATACTGATATGCAAATTATCCGAAGCGGGCACATCAATGGGTTCAATCACAAATTCCACCCTGGACCGGTAAGACATGCTCCGGGTATCAACTGCTGACTGGGTGCCGGAGATGGCCACCGTAATGATATTTTTAGACGCCCCGAATTGAATCGAACTGGCTCTTGGTGCCGGTATCTGTATATAATCGGCCTGGACAATCGAGGAGAGGCAACAATCCGTACCGTCTTTCCGGAGTGAATTCCGCTGGTACCTGGCCAGGGACAGTCGTACAAACGGATAATAAGCTGTTACTATGTTCAGCATCAGGTCAGCATAATACAATTGCCGTTCCTTATCATATTTCACATCCAGTGCCACAATTCTCACCACCGATCCCGGACTTTCAACCGTATGAAGCCCCTGGTCTTTATTCTCTGGTTTGATATTGACAAAATTTTCCGGGGCAAGGGCCATACCACCGGGTAACGGACCCGAAAGTTTTGTGGGGTCAGTACCCCAGTAACTCACAGGAACACTACCTGAAGAAGGAATCGCGGCAATTGCCGCAACTGACGGGACCGCCAGTACTACGGCGAGCTGTTCCCCATCCCCACTGCTGTACCAGGGTCTCTTGAGATAAATACGTAAACCCGATCCACGGCCGGTCAGGGTGAGGTTCCCTTTTTCCCCGCGTCCCCATTCAAAAGTCGGGATGATATACTCCACTTCTGGGGCCAGTGGCCGGGTACTGCTGGGGATGATAATATTGCTGACCACCAGGCTTTCCCTGGTCAGCGCAAAGGCCTCTTTTTTGTCTTCGATCAGCTGGTAGAAATATTCACGGTAACGGGTACCCGCAATAGATTTATAATTGACTTTACGGTGTTTGGTATCATTGAACAGGTGGGGTACCGCCGGGAATTTATTGCCTTTTACCACCGCTCCGAACGCGTATTCAAATATCGCGTACAAGGTGGTGAAATGATAAACCTTAGCCCGGGATGAAATCTGTTCCGGTTCCGGTTTGCTGACATCGTCAATCCATTCCGTCCAGTCCGCTTCTATATCCAGCTGTCCGGTGGAAGGACCATGCACCAGCAATTTTGTATTCAGTTTAGCCATAGTATCCCCGTAATCACGATCGGGTATGATCGCTGCAATATGCGGATAGGCCTGGGCACCCATTTTTGACAGGGGTTGTTGTACCGCATGCACCAGGGTCAGTTCACGCCAGGGCGAAAACATCCAGTGCTGGCCCCTCGCGATCCGCTGACCGATGGCCGTGGATAAATTGTTCAGGCCCATCATATCGAGAATACCGGACAGACGCACCACATCATTGGGTCGCCAGAAACAGGCATAGTTGACTTTTACGATCACCCCTTTTTGCAGGGTGACGACCAATGTACGGCTGCTGCTCTCCCAGCGGATATCGGGTGCGCCTTCTTTCAACCGGATCCTGAATGTCTTTGGATTCATCCAGGTATCATAAGAAGCTTCCCGGTTGGCCAGGGTATCGTCCTTTACTTCCTCATCAAAAAAGAAACTGACTCTTCGGGTAAAGATCTCCGGATCGGGCAATTTTGGATTAGGATCTGAAGCGGCTATAAAAAAACTAACCCCGGCCGCCATCGGATCAACGAGGTATTCAACGGGAACGGTTTGTTCTTTTCCATCCACCACTTTCAGTTTGGAACTGGCATCGGATTCCTTAACCTCCGGATCTTTGGACGAGGCAATTTTATTATAAATATTCAGGGCCTCGGACTGGTTGGCCGGACCAAAACCTTTATCGAGCATGCCATGGGTGCTTGCCATTTCCACTGTACAGCGGGGTGGTTTGATATGTCTTACCGCTTCTGCACTATAGGCTGTTTTATGCCGGCTGTCTGTATTGGCATTTTCATATTGTTCTGTTGTGCTGCCCTCATTGCTGCGGATCACCATCACTTCACTGGATTCCCCATCGCGCGCGTCAGTTCCTAATACCAGGAATGGAGCATCCACCGGTTCATACCGCATGTAACGGATATTCCCGACAATGGCCTCAGCAGCATTTTCAGGAGTGCTGGCGAGGTCCTGGCTATTGCCAGCCAGGTCAACGGTACGGATCCGGATCGCGTATTTTTTTCCAAAGCGCAGCATCGGCAGTGTTCCTTTTTCAATACCCGCCTTTACATTGAGTTTGAAATCAGCAGTACCCGGTGTTTTATATTT
>CAZFLL010000123.1:3892-10994 GCA_964519865.1 uncultured Chitinophaga sp.
TGTACATCCATACGATAACCCAGGTTGATATCATCGGCATATAACACCTCATTGGTCAGCACCCAGCTGGCATTGGTGCCGGTAGCGCCTGCAGGTGCCGGTGCACCGGTTACCAGTAAGGTCCGGAGATCATTCATCCGGTGAAATTTTTTATTCAGCATCTCCGCCATACCATTCCGGGCAACCGCGATACCCGCAGTACGGTGACTGGGAAGACCTTCTTTACGGGCCACCACCTCATTATTATAAATCGGGATCAGGTTGGCCGCCGGCAGGCTGGCTTCTGTGGCATAAAAAATATGCTTGGCTTTTTTCAGTTGCAAGGCATCTACCTGCTGGCAGAGTTTGAGGGCAGCGCCATCGGTATCCACCTGGAACACGGTAAAATCCTTGCTGTTGATTTTTAAAAAACCTTTATCAATAAAACTGCCGGGAACAGATTGCGCATAAAAACCGGTGGGCGATTTTATAAAAGCGGTGGCCGGGCAAACCAGGGTGGTCGGTACCGTAAAATTAATATTGGAAAGAATGACCCGGACCGTTTGTACCGCTTTGATGACAGGGATAGAGCCATCGGGTCCGGCAAATTCCAGCTCAGCTACCAGTCCCAGTTTCTTTTGCAACTGCGGGTAATTGGAAAGTACAGACAGGATATCGTGAAATTCGAAATCAGGAATTGGTACCTGGACAAAATTCTTTACTTCCTTCACATCATACAATCCATGGAAATTTTTTAACTGGGCAAAATCCATGGCCGGTTCGGGTGTATCCCTGAACGGGATGAACTTATTTTTATTGAGTACACCTTTCAGGCGTTTGCCGGTTTGTTTGTCCGTCACCATTGAACTCAGTGGTCTCGATTCTCTCCGCTTGGGACTGAAGGTAGGAAGTGCATAATCCGTCAGCGGCGCCATGTCCGGGTTCTCCGTATAAAAACTGCCATCCGGCATATCGGTATGAAAATCCTTCCCGGCTTTTTCCACGATGCCTTTAATATGACCGAGTACATGTTTCACCGGGTAGGAGGCAATAGGAATATTGGACAGATCCTCCTGCACAAACGGCCTTACTTTTACGGTTGGCGTAAAAAGTTTATTCCATAATTCTGCATCCGCCGGTTTGCTGACCAGTTTTGCTTCAACGGTGGTTCCGTTGATCTGCACAGCATACCGTGCATTTTTAACCAACTGTGCCCATTGCAGCATATCAGGCACCTGTTGCAGGGTGGTATGCGCATCTTCCACCTGCAATGATATAGCTACGGCGATCTTCCAGGTACCACTTCTTTCTGAAACCCCATTGGGTAAGGCGGTCACGATTATTTTCTGTTTCATAATTGCTTTCGTTCGTTTAAAGAATCAATGATCAGGCGGCAAAAGCAGCACAATAGTCCTGCCAGTCACCGGCGGTAAGGGACATCTGGAAGTTTGGATCACTGCCATTGCCGGCAAAGGTCCGTTGAGTATGGAGGGTGACCGTTTTACTAAAGAACAATACTTCCACTTTTATTTTCAGTGAAGCTTCCCCGTAAGCTTTGTGCTGGTCCATCAGGTAAGTGAGGGCCATATACAATTCAATGCTGGCGGTGATCAGTCCAAGTACACTGACGGCCCCGTTGATCCGTACATAACCGGTCAGCTGGGTGGAATTGTGATCGGATTCAAACGTCATTTTGAAATAGATGCCTGCCATTACACTGACCGAACCACTGGCTACACCCAGGTTGATGGAGGCGGCCGCGCCAAATTCAAGGGCGGCTTCGATCTGCCTGATTCCCTGCAGATCAAGCTGCATACCAAAGAATCCGCCACCACCCAGTAAAGAAACAGTGAGGGTGAAGGGCTGTTGCCTTTCACAGAAACGGAAATCAAGGGTCAGCGGACCTCCCGTAAAAGGCAGGTTGACCTCTGCTCCAAGGGAAATATTACTTAAGGTAAAGGCGCCCATCTGCAGGTTGGGTATCGCCAGGGTATAGCCGCATTTTATACCGGTCAGGGACACATCCAGGTAAGGCGGATCGGAGAAGCCATCCGCGGGCACGATCTTCATCACCTGGTTAATAAAACTCAATGGTCCCCCGAATACAATACAGGGATCCGCCATATTCACACTTACATCAGCGGGTTTCCCGGCCTGAACGGCAAATTTTATTTCTTTGAAATCAATTCCGATCAGGTAAGGATGGGTGGCATCATCCACTTTCACAATTCCTACAGTGAAGTTTTTCACCCAGGCAGCCGTGGAAAATTCCGGGGCCAGGAGGTCCTTCTTTTTAGCCTTTACCTGCGTGGTGATGGCAAATTCGGCTCCGGCTTTCTTGGCAAAACCGGCAAAACCAAGATCAATATTATTCAGGGCTGGTTTGATCACATACGAAGTGATCACTTCTGTTTCGGTTTCCTCGGTGACCAGGTTGGGTATTTTGGGGAAACGGTTCAGCAGCGGTTTGCTCAGGTCAAAGGCACTTTTATCGCCCGCTACAAAATCAAGTAATGCACTTAATTTAAATACACCGAACAGGGTGGGATCCGGAAGACTGCTGACCTTGAAGAAATCATCTGCACTTGGAATACCATCTTTGAATTTATCCAATGCACCACCAAATGCACCAGCCGCTTTGGATAAACCACTCAGGTTAAAGTTTGGAACAGCCAGTCCGCCTGTTTTATCACTCTGCCCGCCAAAATTAACCGGCTGGGCATAATTGAATCTGGCAAAAACATGTCCCGCGTTATTATCATCGACCAATGAAACGGATACAGTTTGCGGAATACCCGTCAAACGCTGGTAAGAGGGTTCGGCAATATTGGCATCGCCCAGTACAGGAAGAAAACCCTGCAACTCATCGGCATTGGAATAAGTGCGGGTCAGGAAACTGACTTCCTGGGCAGCATAAGCGGTGGTACAGCCATTCAGTACCGTGGGAGCGAGGGTGAATTTCTGCCCGTTAAAGCGGGTGTGATTACTGATCTTCATCCCGGTATTATAACCATCACTTAAGGCCTTAACACTGGCGGGATTTCCAAGAATATCGGTACTCACAAAGGCAAGAGACATGGTAAAATCAACAATATTCCCATCGAGATCTTCTGCTTTAATCTTAAATGGTACTTCATTGCCCTGGCTGATAATCACAAACTGCAGGTCATCCGGCGTATTGGCAGCCTCACCAGGTTTGGGGGGCAATGCGGGTAATGGGGCGCCGGGTAATGAGTCGGCCAGTTTTTTACGGACACTATCCAGGACAGGGGATACCGTGGTGATCATTTCCACCCGGCTGAAACTGAAATTCATAAACTCGCCCTTGCTGTCCCGGTAATTGTACTGTTTAACGGGCTCTGTTATTACCACCAGTTTGCGCTGGAAATTGGCGGCTGTCCCGGTAGCCACATGTGGTTTTCTTTCCGTGATCTTTACCAGCACGGCTTCATGACCGAAAGGCATGATATGCCCGGCTTTTACGATTTCCACATAATGCTCCCGGCCCATGGTTTCGATATGCCGCCACTTGAGCAGGTTCAGGGCATTGTTATCGGTACCATAGAGGACATTGGCATCCTGGAGTTTTTTCCGTTCCACCACCAGTTCACTATCAAGCCAGGCCCCCAGGGTGGTCAGGAAAAGTTTATGGGCCCTGATGGGTTGGGGCACAAATCCGGGGATCTGGAAATTCGAGGATTCATGGACGATCTGGTGACGGTCTTTGTTGGTCATCGAAGTCAGTCCCAGCATCGGGTCATCCATGCGTTCAATAACGGGTTCATTGTATTTGACCTTTGCATCATCGGCCCAGAGTGCGCGGAGAATCCGTTGTTCATTGGTCAGCCCTGTTTCATCAATTCCCTTGCTGGTCTTGGTGCCCATGCGGGTATGCCACAGTTCAAATAACTGGTTGGCTTCTTTTAAAATGCCCGCATCGGGTTTTATTTTTTTCAGATGGTTCCAGCCGGCCAGCCTGGTAGGAGAGAGATAAAGACGGAGCGGCACTTCAATCGATGTTTCCATGGCGTCAGGTGGACCAACCGGATCTTTTACCAGGTTTATTATTCCGGGAACAATATTGGTGATCGCTTCCCGCCGCCCGTTATTTTCTTCAGGAACCAGGAGGGTGTTCAGTGAAATAAGTTCGTCTTTTGAAAGTCCCTTCGTGGCAGGCACCGCTTTTACCGGCCCTGTTTGAATTCGCTTTGTATTTAAGGTCATTACCCGGGGTGATAGTACAGGGTTCACCAGTCTCCGGCTGCCAGGCTGTGTGGCACGACTGTTTACAACCAGCGGGTAATCGCCCCAGTCCAGTAAATCTTCTGTCGTCAGCTGAATGGAACTGACCGTCGCGGGTATTTCAAAAACCAGCCGGCTGTCACCGCCAATCAGTATTCGGCCGGGAACAGTGGGTGTTTCCAGTACACCGCCCCCTTCTTCTTTCCAGGCCTGTTCACTGATGGTTTGTGGCTGAAAAATCACCACCACATAAGCGGGGTTTCCCAGTTTTTGCAAGGCATTGCCTGAACGGGTAAAATTATAATAACGGAGTTCAAGGGAAAGCAGGTCTTCCGGTCTTAATAGCTTCACGGAAATATAAGCGGGCGGGCCAACAGTAGTGATCTGTTTTGGTATTTCCGCCACTTTCTGGATGCGGATCTGTCCGGCGGCAGATTGGGCAAAACTGACCGCTGTACCCAGTCCCAGCAGTTTAAGAATCTTCCGGCGTTGTTTGCTGAACGGCAGACCAGGTTTGTTGGCACGTGGCATAGCTTGGAGTTTGTTGTAATGGTATGGATAAATATAAATTTATTCGCGGTGAGATTTGCTAACATGGGGATGATGTTGGTAATTTGTAAATAATTAGGACTAACTACTACGTATGGTATTCGAAACCGAAAGACTGGCCGTCAGGCTGATCAACAACAAAGACCACGATTATTTTTTTCAGTTACAGGGTAACCCCGCGGTGATGCGGTTTATCCGCCCTATAAAGACCCGGGAAGAAAGTGATGCGGCGCTGAATGAAATGCTCGCTACCGGTGAACCGGAAGAAGGGGGAAGATGGATGGTAGAGGAAAAAGCGGGTGGGGAATTTGTAGGGACGTTTGCGATCATCCCGGTTCCCTATGACACAACAAAGATCCAATTGGGTTATGCCCTGTTGCCAGGCAGCTGGGGTAAGGGGTATGCCACTGAACTGACTGTTGCAGGTCTCGCCTATTTCTGGTCGCACAGTGACCGGAATGAAATCTTTGCCATAACAGAAACCCCCAATATTGCTTCCCAGAAAGTCTTACTGAAAGCCGGGTTCCATTTGTTTCTGAAAAGGGAACATGAAGGGAAACCGATCATTGTGTATATAGCAAAAAGACCGGTTTAGGCATCACGCCTGGGAATTGCAAATCTTTAATTTAAGCAATACAATTATTAGAATCTGTTTATTCGTGTATTAACGAATAAGGGCAAAAGTCCCTTTTCTGTTTGCTTTCCCGCAATTCGTCACTGCCTTAATTACATAGACAAAAACACCAGGGTCCTGCTTTATTCCTTTATAAATTCCATTCCAGCATTCTGAAGGTGAATTGGTATGAAAAATCCGCTCACCCCAACGGTTATAAATACTGAAATCAAGCTGCTGGATGGCTCCCCAGAACCTGATACCATAACAATCATTTATGCCATCCCCATTGGGAGTGAAAGCGGTGGGCATCAGGTAAAGGCTCTGGCCGGTTTTGGATACATTAATGGTCACGCTGTCTTTATTCACACAGCCATTCACGTCAGTGCCTGTAACAATATATTGCGTGGTATCTGTCGGACTTGCCACCGGGTTGGCAATGAATGGATCAGACAGGTTAATAGCTGGTGTCCAGCTATATGACCGGGCACCGGTTGCATTAAGCGTGCTTTTATCACTGGCACAGCCAATATCATTGGATTTTGAAGCAATGACTTTTGGTAATGGGTTAACCGTTACAAGGACTGTATCTTTTGCTGTACAGTTATTCGTACTGGTACCGGTCACATAATATTCTGTTGTTATCACAGGAGAAGCAACAGGATTTGATATCGATGTACTGGAGAGCCCGGAAGCCGGGGACCAGCTGTAATTAACTGCCCCTGTAGCATTTAATTGAACTGAATTGCCGGGACAAACGGACACGTTGTCGGATGATACAGTGGCGGATTTGTCTACGGTTATGTTTACACTGTCCCTTTTAAAGGTAAATGGGGCGAAGAAAATATCATCCAGCGCAAAGTCATTGCCAAAAAGAATCGTGTTTTTATTGATGACTGATATTACAGCGGTTGTGGCATTGCCTGAATTCCAGGTTGTGTAAAACTGGAACCAGTTACAAGGCGGCTGGCTGGCTGTTATTAACCCGCCAATCGCGTTGCCGTTTATCGAGAATGCCAGCTGTGCCGGATTGGGAACCGAAATAGAACAAATCCAGGTGGAAAAAGAATAGTTCGTATTTGGAGTAACGGCCACGGTCGTCTTCCAGACTTCTGCATCGGGTTGAGGAGATCCGTTTACCAGCAACATATTCCCGTTACCCGTTGTGTGATCGCCACAGCCGTAATGGGCGAAATACCAGGCACTCGGGCTATTGCCAACATAATATTCGCCTTCTGTGGTATTGTTGGGGGTATAGTTGTATTGAGAGGTAAATCCTGTATTTCCAAGATTGAAATTACTGTTGGTGATCAGGTTTGCCCCCAATGACAACGAGTTTAAATAGTAGGTGATATTTTGGGTGGCACTGGTTATGGGATAGGCACTGTATGGATTGTCAAGGTAGGTGGAAGGACTCCAGCAGAAAACAAATCCGGGATTTGATCTCAGTTGCTTGGATGAGCCGATGCAGATCAAAGTATCATTAGTCTGTATGAGTTGTGCGTCTGTTTGCTGTGTTATACTTATCGTTTTAACAATAGTATCAGAACAGGCGGGATAGTCCATAATAAGTGTCACCTGGTAGTTTCCGAGGTTTGTATAGGTATGTGTAACACTATTACTGCCAGTGGCATTATTCCCATCACCGAAAAGCCACCGGATTTTGTTGAAGCCGGTTGAATTGGTGGCATAGGTGATTTCAAATACAGAACAAGGGTT
>CAZFLL010000124.1:0-2034 GCA_964519865.1 uncultured Chitinophaga sp.
ATTCCCTGTTGTACAAACTGAACCTGACAAAGGCAATGGCCGCTTCATCGGGTTGCAGGGCTGATTGTACATCTTTAATAGAAAGAAGAAGCTCATCCTGCTGATTCCGGAATGCAGCAGAATTCCGGGTGAGCTCTTTTTCCAATTGTTCTGTCTTTGCCTCGACATCAGCGAGCCTGGAAATCCTTTTACCGGCCGGTAAAGCATACTGTCTGGCCAATAAGGTCCGGTTGGACTTCCATTCGGTAAATAGTTTTTTCAGCGCACTGTCATTGCTGCTGCCGGCCAGCTCCATCATATTACGGGTATCTGTAAGAGCCAGTGATTTCGCAAACAGCTGAAAATTGAAATTACTCAGGGCCAGGTTTTTCGCGTTTGCCTTGTTGTTAAACAGAAAACTGTTGTTCATCTGTTCCAGCCAGTTGGTACTTTCCAGGTAGTTGTTTTTTTCATTTTCTGATAGTATAGAAAAAGTGTTCCGGAGATTCTGAACCGATTGACTGGCCGCTGAAATGACCAGTGGCTCCGCCTTATCGTACTGACCGGTATTCACATAAGCCTGGGCCAGGTTGGTCAGACTATACAGGTAACCCGGATTATTCTGTGCTAATTGGGCATTCAGTATTTCCAACGCCTGGTTATAATAAGGCAGGGCTTTTTCATACAATCCCATTCCGGAATACAATAGTCCCAGGTTATTGAGGCTGATGGCAAAATCAAGATCCTGCTCACCTGAGATTTTTTTACTGATCTCCATGGCCTGTTCGAACAATGGTTCAGCAGCAGCGTAATTCTTATTTTTAAGCAGTACCAATGCCAGGCCATTGAGCACAGATCCATATTCCTTAGAATGATCGCCAAAGGCCTTTTTTACCAAGCTCATGGAATACTGGTAGAGAATCTGAGCGTTGTTAAGATCCCCGGCCGAATAAGCGTAGGCGCCTGCCTTTGTCATCAAAATGGCAAAGTCCGGGTGATCCCTGCCTAACGCCTTTCCCAATATCCCGATGGCCTGTATGAACAGTTCGAGGCCTTTTTGAAACTGCCTCACTTCACCATAAAATTCGGCAAGCCTCAATACCGCATTTCCATATTCCAGGTGCTGATCCCCATACAGTATTTTCCGGAGCTCCATAGATTCCGTTAACAAGGGTTCCGCTTTGTCAAAATAACCCTCCCTGGTATAGATATCACCCAGCATACCCGTGTAGATGGCATAATCACGGGAATCTTCCCGCTTGCCTTTCTTTTCTATTCCGATGGCCTTTATGAATAAAGGTTCAGCTTCTGAGTATAATCCCTGCTGGTATAATAAATTCCCCCGGCCACTCAATAATGTCGCATACAATGATGAGTTCTCCAGTCCTTCCCTGTCCAGTATATTGGCTGCAATGGGATATAGCGGTGCTGCTTTCTCAAACTGACGGGAATCGACATAATAGGCCGCAAGGCCGAGTATGTACGGTATATGAACCACCTGCATGACCGGATGCACCGTTTTCATGATCTCCAATGCACGCAGGTATAAAGGTTCCGGATTCTTTTTTGGCCTGTTTTTATTATAAACATTGGCCAGTATAAATAGATTTTGTGCGTATGGCGCTGATTGTTCCCCGAATTTTGCTTTAGCCATCCCAGCTGCCTTCTCCGCCAAGGGCAACGCTTTCAGATGATCTCCTTGTTGCAACATTTCGTCGATCTGCTTATTCAGGTTCTCCAATGTCTGGGCTGAACCCATGACAGCAGAAATAAGAAAATAAAGAAAAAGCAGAATATACCTCATATAAGAGATTATGGACGATGGTAATTAAATGTAAGACAATTAATAATCACTTCTAATACCCATTCACAGCCCTGTGCTTTAATCCGGCTGTTCTGCCCTGATTTATATAGTACCTTTAATAAAACAAGTAATTTGCCATGAATAGCTTCAAATGCTTTTTCCTGACCCTGTTTACCGGCTTCAGCATATTCTCAGGAAATGCGCAGAATACCGGTAGCGGAAAGCCAAACATCATCTTTATACTTACAGAT
>CAZFLL010000124.1:2044-10967 GCA_964519865.1 uncultured Chitinophaga sp.
CACAGCCCTGTGCTTTAATCCGGCTGTTCTGCCCTGATTTATATAGTACCTTTAGTAAAACAAGTCCTGAAACCATGAACATCTTCAAATATTTTTTCCTCACCCTGCTTACAGGGCTCAGTATATTCCCGGGAAATGCTCAGACAACCATTGCTGGAAAGCCAAACATCATCTTCATTCTTACAGACGACTATGCCAGCAACCTGGTTGATTTTATGCCGAACCTGAAAGCCATGCAACAGGAAGGGGTGACCTTCAGCCATTACTATGTCAGCAATTCTCTTTGCTGTCCTTCACGTTCTTCCATATTCACTGGTAAACTGCCCCATAACAATGGTGTCCAGACCAACACCATGCCAAATGGCGGGTATGACCGGTTTATAGAAAAAGGCAATGCGACAGAAAGCTTTTGTACCGCCCTACAGGATAATGGCTACAAAACAGCCATGATGGGCAAGCTTCTGAATGGATATTTACCAAATAAGCACCCGCCACTTCCTGGCTGGTCAGATTGGTTTGTGGCCGGAAACGGCTATCGCAATTTCGATTACGATATCAACAGCAACGGTAATTTGCTGCATTTCGGCAATGCCCCTGAAGATTATCTTACAGATGTTCTTTCTGGCCATACCGACAGCCTGATACGGGCCTGGAAAAGACAGCCTTTTTTTATTGAAATTGCCACATTCACCCCACATGGCCCTTTTATTCCGGCACCAAGGCATGAAAAACTCTTTGCTGCTGAAAAAGCACCCCGTACACCGGCATTTAATAAGCAGGCAGACAGCACAGCACCCGGCTGGCTTCGCCAGTTGAAGCCTTTAGGGAAAATGAAAATTGACCGGATTGATAATATTTTCAGGAACCGCTTACGCTGCATCATGTCGATAGATGAAATGCTGGGAAATATCCGGAAAGTCCTGAAAGAAACAGGAGTCAGCAATCAGACTTATATATTCTTTAGTTCCGACAATGGCTACCATTTAGGTGATTATTCCATGTTGCAGGGCAAACAAACACCTTTTGACATTGATATCCGGGTACCCCTGATTGCCATTGGTCCCAAAGTTGCCCAAGGAAGTCTGCAGGAAGCGATTGTCTCTAACATTGACCTTGCCCCCACTTTTGCCGCAATGGCAGGTACGAAACTAAAGGACAATCCAGATGGCAGGGATATACAAGCTCTTTTACTTGAACAAACCACGAAAAAAATCAACTGGCGCAATTTTGCCATTATAGAACACCGCCGCGTGGATTACGATATCAACGATCCTGATCGCCAGGAAGCGGAGGATGGAAGACTACCATCCTATACTGCTTTACGTTTCCGCAACAGGCTGTATGTGGAATATGAAACAGGAGAGATCAGTTATTATGATGTCAGCAAGGATCCTTACGAACTGAAAAATACAGTTGCTGCACTCCCGGCCGATCTGAAGAAAAAACTGCATACCATTTTACTGGCGGCCAAAAACTGTGGCGAAGAAAGCGGGTGCTGGGAGGTACAACTGCTGGAATTAAAATAACTCCTGCAGGTCTATAATCCCGGTTATTTCAATGCAGCTCTCCTGCTGATTAAATACTGAGATAAAATATCACCTGTACACATACGGAAACTTTGTCTTCTTACTCTTCGCCCTCAGTTTCGGATTGGTTTCCTTAACAGGAATATTGATACTGGCCAGGATGCTGTTTATTTCCTTGGTGCAGGCACTTCCCTTCGACTGTGTCAGGATAGCGGCAGTCAGGCTTCCGTCACATAAAGTGTAAAAGCCTTCGGTATCTGTTGATGCACCATTCATAGTTGTTTTAGATCCGGAAATACTTACCCATCCATCCTCTTCTTTTCTTACAGGAATACCCGCTTTCTGAATGGCCGTGCTTCCACTGATTGTTTTGGATGCCCATAGATCCCTGAATTGTTTTTCAGTTGTTACCAGGCCGCTCAGCTGCTTATACAGCGTTATCTTACATCCGCTGTTCTCCTCGCCCTTTTTTACAAACTCCAGGTCCTCCCCTGACTGACGGGCGGTCCAGCCTTCGGGTAATGTATAACTGATTACGCCGAAACTTGTTTGCGCCTGGATAAGGCAAACAGTAAGCAGGCAACAGGCAGACAGCAATATCTTTTTCATTATAATTAATTTAATATAATAGGATCAAAATTGCAGTTTACAATTAATTATTACATCCTGTAAAAAAGGGATTTTTACTGCCCGGCGCTGAAATTTGCCGGGAAAACCGGTGAACTTTATAATATCCTCGCAAGGTTTTCATACCCACTATATACTCATCAGACCCGGATTTAGTCTTTCCATGACCTCACCGTAACGATGTATTCAGTTTAGCTTAATTTATTTTTGCCCCTGCCCGATTCAGAAAATCTTCAAAATTCAATGCTTACCTTTCCGTATGAAGATCCTGATTATTGAGGATGAAACGGAACTTGCTGAAAGTATCGCGGCCTACCTGAAAGGGGAAAGTTATACCTGTGAATGCGCGGCTGGTTTTAAAGAGGCATACGCCAGGACAGCTGTCTATGATTACGATTGCATACTGCTGGACCTGATGTTGCCTGACGGTGACGGGCTGAAAATACTTGAAGCGCTGAAAAAAGACAATAAACAGGATGGTGTCATTATAATTTCGGCTAAAGATGCTGTGGAAGATAAAATTACGGGGCTGAAACTGGGAGCAGATGATTATCTGCCTAAACCCTTCCACCTTTCAGAACTCGGCGCCCGGATCTATTCTGTCATCAGGCGGAAAAAATTTGGGAGTTCAAATACACTCCGGATAAATGAACTGGAAATTGATATCCCGGCCCGGAGAATCACCGTAAACAATTTACCTGTGCAACTGACCCGGCGGGAATTTGACCTGCTTCTTTTCCTGATCGGGAATAAAAACAGGGTGATATCCAAAGCAGCACTGGCCGAACACTTGTCGGGAGATATGGCGGACATGCTGGATAACCACGACTTTGTCTACGCCCATATCAAAAACCTGAAGAAAAAACTGGCGGATGCCGGTTGCGCCGATTATATTAAAACCGCCTATGGCATGGGGTATAAATGGGAAACATGAACAGGCTCTTACATAAAACACTTTTCTATTACACCCTCTTTGCCGCATTAATCCTGTTGCTCAGCACTCCTTTTTTTTACTGGATGCTTCAAAAATTGTATACAGAAGATGTGGACGAAGCCATTGAGCTACGTAAATCAGAATTTGAAAAAGTTAGTCAGCAGGCCCTTCATGTCAGCAATATTGACGACTGGAACAGGTTTAACCGGGATATCCGTATTCTTCCGGATACGATAAAAGACCTGGTGAAAGACCATATTACAGAAATGCAGCTTTACGATAACATTGCGCATGAATGGGAGCCCTACCGCGTGTTATACTCCACGGTCACGATTGACGGCAGGCCTTATGTACTGATGATTCAAATAAACCTGGTGGAATCGGAAGACCTGATCAAAACCATTATCTGGGTATACCTGTGTATACTTCTCTCCCTGCTGCTGGCCATTTTTCTCATCACCCGGTTTATTTCCGGCAGACTGTGGAAACCGTTTTATGACACACTCCGTAAGATTGAACTTTATTCAGTGGAACAAATGCTCCCTCCGCAATTTATCCGGAGCAATACCCGTGAATTTGAACAACTGAATTTATCCATAGAGCAGCTTATGCGAAACAGTATGCGGTCCTATGCGGCCCAGAAAGTGTTTACGCAAAACGCTTCGCATGAACTTCATACGCCTTTGGCGGTGCTGCAATCAAGACTGGACCTCTTACTTCAGGACAGTTCGCTCACCCGTCAACAGGCTGAGATCATCCAGTCCTTGTATGAAAGTGTATCAAAGCTTTCGCGGATCAACAGGAACCTGCTGTTATTGGCTAAAATCGAGAATAGCCAATATGCAGACACATCCGCATTCAGTGTCAGGGAAATTTTAAATGATGTACTGCCCTGGTTAACTGAACAGGCGGAAAGCAAACAACTTGATATCAACAGCAGTCTGTCAGCACCTGCCAATATTACTGCTAACAAAGTGCTGGTTGAAATAATGATCAACAACCTGCTGCTGAATGCAATCCGTCATACTGACAAAAAGGGAGTAATAAACCTGTCCCTTTCTGAAGAAACTTTCTGTATTGCCAATTCAGGTAGTGACAGGGCCCTGGACCCTGTTACCCTGTTCAATCGCTTCGGAAAAAGCGCAACAGGTATCCGCGGTAATGGCCTGGGACTGGCTATTGTGAAGGAAATCTGTGACCGGTATGGCTGGCAAACCGGCTATGAATATACCGGTAACTTTCATCAATTTATTGTCCGGTTCAGAAATTCAGGAAATCTCCCAAATCCTGGCTGAACTTTGCCTTCTAAACTGAATAACAATGAAAAAGCTGATCGCTCTTTTTGGACTTATTGCTGGCATTCAATTGGCAGCCTGCTCTCAGAAAATAAAACCGTCTGCAGTGCCTGATGCAGTAAAATCCTCGTTTGCAAAAAATTTCCCGGGCGCCACAGCCCGGTGGGAGAAAGAGGACGCACAATACGAAGCCGGTTTTACAAAAAACAGACTATCCATGTCTGCCCTGTTCGAGGCCAATGGAAATTTAATTGAAACCGAAACTGAAATACAATCAACCGCCCTGCCGGCCGCCGCGCAGGCTTATATAAAGGAACATTATAAAGGTAAGACTGTAAAAGAAACAGCCAGGATCACCAAGGGGGATGGTACTGTTTATTATGAAGCAGAAATTAATGGGAAAGATGTAATGTTTGACGTAAGCGGTGTATTTTTAAATGAGGTGAAAGATTAATAATCAGCAGGAATCAGCGCTTTCCTCCAATACCATATCAATGCGAAATATATTTTTCATCCTGCTTCTCCTGGCTTTTACCTTGCATACAGCTGCCCAGCAGACTCCTAAAAAAACAGGTATATACCACATCACCGGCCATGTAACAGATTCCATTACCGGAAAAGCGGTTGAATATGCCACCATAACTTTGTACAGGCTGAAAACCGAAAAACCGGTAGACGGAACAGTCAGCAGCGCCGAAGGCATATTTGAACTTGAACCCGCAGATTCAGGTACGTATAAAATAATTGCCGAGTTTATCGGATACAGACCGGTAACTGTACCCGGTATCCGGCTAAGTAAACAACATCCGGACAGCAACCTGCATATTATTCTATCAGTAACCGGTATTACGCTTCAGGCGGTTACAGTCAGTGCCAGCACCAGCCTGGTGGAAAATAAGATTGACAAACTTGTTTTTAACGCGGAAAAAGACCTCACATCACAGGGGGGCGTGGCAACGGATATCCTGAAAAAAGTACCCCAGGTATCAGTGGATGTGGATGGCAATGTGGAACTGGCGGGTAGTACCAGTGTGAGATTCCTGATAAATGGAAAACCTTCCACTGCTTTTGGCAGCCGGATTGCCGATGTGCTGCAATCCATCCCGGCCAGCCAGATTAAAAGTATTGAAGTCATTACCAACCCGGGTGCCCGGTACGATGCGCAGGGAATCGGGGGAATTATCAATATTATTCTGAAACAAAACCGGATGAGGGGGGTGAATGGAAATGTATCATTAACAGCAGGTACGAGAAATGAAAATGGCTCACTGAATTTAAATATACGTAAAGGCGAATTTGGCATAAACGCGTTTGCCAGCGCCAATACACGCCTGCCAGCAATTATTACAAATAGCAGTGACCGGGAATCGGTGGATACCGGGGCAAAAGAAAATATATCACTGATCCAGTCGGGTAATAACCGCTTTAAAAGACACGGTATAGAATCCGGAATGGGATTTGACTATACGTATAGAAAGAAAAATAATTTCAACGGATCCTTCCGTTATGGTTCATTTGGCAATTCAGGTTCAGGAAACAACAGCCTGTCACAAATAACAAGCAACCAGGCGGACGGGAGTATCCGCTCCTCATTCAATGCCATTAACAGCGCCGGTAATCATTCAGACTTTTACAATACTGATCTGAGTCTTGGTTATAAAAGGACATTTAAAGAAGACCAGGAACTGGAATTCTCTTATAATTCAAGTTTTGAAGACAGCAGGAGCCGGTCCGATAACAACCAGTGGCTGCAACCGCAGGACTCGCTGATCTATGGGATAATTACCAGTAATCCGGGCCGGCAAAAAGAACAGGAGCTGCAAGCGGACTATTCACAAGTATTAAATAATGATATTACATTGGGCCTGGGTGGGAAATTCATCAATACCCGCGTGATCAGTCAATCGGCTATTTCCGCTTTTGAGCCCCTGGGCGGACTTTATCAATATGACAGCGCGCTTTCAATAAACCTGGACTATAAACAAACCGTTTACGCCCTGTACAGTGAAATCAGTTTTCACGCCGGCAAATTATTTGATACTAAAATCGGCGGTCGTTATGAACGAACTGAAATAAATTCCTACTATTCCAACGCGCAGCAGCAAACCGGTAAGCACGGGTATAATACATTCGTACCCTCCCTGTTTTTTTCCAGAAAACTGGGCGCCAGCCAGCTGTTGAAACTCAGTTATACAAAACGCATTGAACGGCCGGATTACGAAGACCTGAATCCTTTTATAAATACCACTGACCCCAAGAATATAAGTGCCGGCAACCCATACCTGCTTCCTGAAACAGGGCACCGGGTGGAACTCAGCTACAGCCGGAGTTTTGAAAAAGCAGGCAACTTTATGATTACGGCCTTTTTCCGGAATAACCAGCACGATATTCAGCCTTTTATTCAATTCTATCCTACCCTTATCGTGGGTGATTCCATTTATACAAATGTTGCTGTATCCATGCGGCTGAATATCGGTACCGAAAACAATATGGGCCTGAACGGATTTATTGACCTGCACCCCGGTGAAAAGCTGGCCATCCGGTCTAATTTATCCTTTTTTAAACGGCATACGATTAACGCGATCAACAAGGGGTATAATTCAAACAGTTTTAATTACCGGACCAATATCAATATCAGTTACCAGTTCGGCAAAACACTGGCAGGTGAATTCTTCGGTAGTTTTAATTCAGCCCGTAATGAGGCCCAGGGAAAATATCCGTCATTCACCTCATATAGCTTTGCCATCCGGAAGCAGTTCTGGAACAAGAAGGGCAGCCTGGCCCTGAATGCCATCAATCCTTTTAGTGAATATGTAAGTCAGCGGACTGAATTATTCGGCCCTGGCTTTACAGTAAATTCTTTACGAAAAATACCTTTCCGTTCTATCGGACTGAATTTTACCTGGAAGTTTGGCAAACTGGAATTTAAAAAGGATACAAATGAAAATAAAGACCCGGCAGCAGGTATGCAGGAATAGCCGGCAAGCTGATTGGTAAAATAAATTTTTCTGAACTTGATTTGCTGCACATCCTGACTATCAGTTCAGCATCCGGTATTCGGTGGGCGACATACCCACTTTCTGTTTGAACAAACGGGTAAAGTGCTGCGGATATTTAAAGCCGAGATCGTAGGCTACCTGGCTGACGGATTTGTTGTAGTCAAATATCCTTTCCTTGGCCACTTCAATCAGTTTTGCCTGGATATATTCCTGGGCGGTTTTGCCGGTTTCTTTTTTGATCATATCCCCGAAATATCCGGCGGAGAGATTTAATGCAGCAGCACACCAGGCAACAGTCGGAAGTCCTTCGGACTGGGGTTTATCCGAATGAAAATATTCATTCATCAGTGTTTCAAATCCCTCCAGTATGCCCCGGTGTGCTTTATCCCGGGTGATAAACTGGCGGTCATAGAAACGGGCACAATAATCCAGGAACAGTTCTATATTGGAAACGATCAGTCTTTTGCTGTGCTTGTCAATCGCCTGTTGCAGTTCATATTGTATTTTAGAAAAACAATCGAGCACGGTTTTTCTTTCCCTTTCCGATAAATGCAGGGCTTCATTGGACTGGTATTCGAAAAAGGTATAGTCCTGGATATGGCGGCCGAGATGAGTGCCGTGTATAAGGTCAGCATGAAATACCAGTGCGTGACCCTTCGGCTGGTACATTTCTCCATTACTGTTAATACCCGCCACCTGTCCGGGTGCCAGGAAAACCAGTGTACCCTCCTGGTAGTCGTAGGTATGACGCCCATACACCATATCCCCGCATTTCACATCCTTTAAAAAAATGGTATAGAAGCCAAAATACATCCGGGAGCCGCTGCGCGGATCAGCTTTGGATAAATCAACCACACTCACCAGCGGGTGCAGGGTCTCATTATTATTAAACTGGTTATAATCATGGATTTTCTCAAACCGGCGCATTGTATCCATAAATAGTTATTTGCCCAAAAATACAGATTAAATACAGCCCCGGGTAGCTGGCCCGGCCGGATATGGGATATTGGTAAGTAAAACCGGAATCTGTATACAGGCTTCCACGTAAAAGCGGCGGATTTTTACATTTCCTGAAACCATTGGTGTTTACACTAACTTATGAATATGAAACAATCGCTGCTTGCCCTGACTTTACTGATGGCCATTTCACTCTATGCCCAACAGGCCGTTAACAGGAATTCAACCAGTCCGGAAAATACGATTGACCAGGCTCGTCCCCTGGTTACGATTTCCTCAGGTGCTGTACTGGGTATAACAGAAGCCGGTGTAAGCAGCTTCAAAGGAATTCCCTATGCGGCTGCGCCGGTGGGCGAATATCGCTGGAGACCACCCCAACCCGTTCTGCCCTGGAAAGGAAAAAGGGATGCCGGAAACTTCTGTGCTGAATGTCCGCAGGCCGGATTTCCAAGAAGCGCAGGTATGTCCGCCAACTCATCAGAAGACTGCCTGTTTATGAATCTCTGGAAACCGGCAACCGCGAAGAGAGATTCAAAATTACCGGTGATGGTCTGGATACATGGTGGTGCCTTTGTATTCGGCAGT
>CAZFLL010000125.1:0-6815 GCA_964519865.1 uncultured Chitinophaga sp.
ATGCCCTGGTGAATACGGCCGGTGGCGCCAGCTGGGTGAGTCTGCACCATGGCGGTGGGGTAGGGATGGGTTATTCCATACATGCCGGAATGGTGATCGTGGCCGATGGCACTGCTGATGCGGCCGAAAGACTGAAACGGGTGCTGCGTAATGACCCGGGGATGGGAGTGATACGGCACGCGGACGCAGGTTACGATATAGCCCGGGAGACAGCGAAAGAACATGGACTGGATATCAGGGAGAAGATCGGGGGATAGCTGCGAGCTACGAGTCACGAGTTGCGAGCTGATCCCGTAAACGAGTAACTGAACGGGAACTTAGTTTCAACCTCCTAAGGAGGGGCTGTTGACTCCCGACTACTAACTACTAACTACTAACTACTAACTACTAACTACTAACTACTAACTACTGACTAGCTTTAGGGGCTGTTCCCTAACAACTAACACCGAACAGCGAACACCTGCTAACAATGAGTATCAAACACAAACACAAAGCCCACTCCGATGTCCGCTCACTCGATATAGATGTGGCTTCCCTGCTGACCAAAGACGGGCAGTTTATCGTGGGTGAATACAAGCTGATGCATTATTTCATGGCCCTGTTTTTCCTGGCCTTGTTTGGCTATGGGCTTTATGACGCCATTGCCCGGAATTTTAAGAATATCGATTACCAGAGTTATGTATTTGCCCTCGCCATTATCCCGGCCATTCTCATACTGATCAAAGTCCGCAAGGGCACTATTTATATCCGGATCAATACCAAAGGGATTTACCAGTACGAGCGACTGGTTACCCCCTGGGCCGGACTACTCAATGCCGCCCTTACCCAGGAGGAAAAGAAATACATGGTGGAAATGGGTGATAAATTTATTCTGATCCTTGAATACCAAAGACCAGGAGAAATCAAGCCCACCCGGCGCAAGATACCGCTGACCAATACACAGAATAAATCGGAGGAGGAAGTGCTGGCGGCGGTGAAGTATTTCTGGATTGCCTATAAGAAGAGTTTATCTATTGTTTAGATACACCGGCGATTAATTATTTCATATTATTGCGCTTCTTTTCAAAAAATCAGCATGGTAAATTTTAGCACGGCTTTAATAGATACGTTATCAGTTCATATTGTTGGGAACAAATCCACAGACTCCAATGCCGAATTAACCGATACCCCTTTTGCACTTCAACCTGAACTGGCTGAAATACTAAAAACCTATTTCACAAACCCCTTCCTTAAACCCGCGGGCTTCGAGCGCTTTCATCACCCCTCCAGCCTGGAGTATAATACCTGCTTTGGTATTGTAAGTAAACTGTTTGCAGGTGAGATAGAATTTCATGCAGGCAGTATTGAACTGGCCAACTGGCTTTTTGATCAGTCCAATAGCCATTTTATCAAGAAAGGAGAATTCTTTGTGGCCTATTTCAAGGATATGATTGTGGAGGGCGAGAATGTGGATTGTATTGGTCTGTTTAAATCGGAGACCAAGGATAAGTTTATTAAAGTGGATACCAGTGGAAAGGAATTAATCGTGCAGGTGGATGAGGGTATGTATATCAATAAACTGGATAAGGGGGCCCTGGTATTTAACCTGGAAAAAGAAAATGGTTACCGGGTGCTGAGTATCGACAATACCAATAAAGGCTCCGAAGCCCGCTACTGGATCAATGATTTTCTGGGACTGCAGCCGGCGGCGGATGATTTTCATAATACCGGAACGGTGATGGATATGGCCCGTTTGTTTATCTCAAAAACGCTGCCGGATGAGTTTGATGTAAGTAAAGTGAACAAGGCGGATTATATGAACCGCTCGGTGGAGTATTTTAAAACGCAGGACCAGTATAAGGAAGAAGAATTTGTACAGGAAGTTTTCCGTCACCCCGAAGTGGTGGAGTCCTTTGACCGCTTCCGCGAACAGTATGTGAAGGAGAATGAAATTGAATTAGGACAGGAGTTCGATATCTCCCGCAATGCCGTAAAGAAAAAATATGCCGGTATGCGCAGCGTACTTAAACTGGATAAAAACTTCCATGTGTATATTCACGGGGATACGAGTATGATCGAGAACGGATACGATGAAAAAACGGGGAAAAAGTTCTATAAATTATACTACGATACTGAATTGTAAGACTTGTTTCACCGGGTAGAAAATTATGTTTCAGGGATGTTTATTTAACCGGTAATAAATAAACCGCTTCACCAGTTCTGCACAAAACAGGTAGATCACTACTAATCCAATAATGCTGAACAATACCGGCATCGGCAATGTTTCAAATCCCAGTACACCGGCAAAACCTGTATAAGGTATGATCCATCCCACGGCCAGGCAGAGCAGCACACTCAGTACTAAATATTTTCCCGGACGGCTTTGTATAAAAGGCAAATGATTGGTGCGTATGATAAAGACCACGAGGGTCTGGGTGGCCAGTGATTCCATAAACCAGCCGGTGCGGAACTGGGCAATGCTGAGATCGAAATAACCATAGAGCATATAGAAAGTAACAAAGTCGAAGATGGAACTGGTGAGACCGAAGATCAGCATGTAATGATAGATAGTCCTCAGGTTCCAGCGCTGTGGTTTTAACGTATAGCTTTCGTCCACATGATCAGTGGGGATGGTGATCTGGGAAGTATCGTACAGGAAATTATTGATCAGGATCTGTGCCGGTAACATGGGCAGGAAGGGGAGAAAGAGGGTAGCGGCGGCTACGGAGAACATATTTCCGAAATTGGAACTGAGTCCCATCAGGATATACTTCATTGTATTGCCAAATGTCTTCCGGCCTTCCAGGATCCCTTCTTTTAATACCATCAGGTTTTTTTCCGTCAGGATAATATCCGCTGCATCTTTGGCCACATCGGCTGCGCTGTTAACAGAGATGCCCACATCTGCCGTACGCAGGGAAGGGGCATCATTGATCCCGTCACCCATATAGCCCACGGCATGATGGAATTTCTTCAGGGCCAGGATCACCCTGTTCTTCTGATCCGGGGAGAACCGGGCAAAGATGGTAATGCCCATCACTTTTTTCTGGAGGGCATCATCGGTGAGATGCTCCATTTCAAAACCCTGCATCACGCCTTTTACATTCAGCTTGAGTTCGCGGCAGATTTTCTGGGTCACCAGCTGGTTATCGCCGGTTATTATTTTCACTTCCACCCCGATGCGGGCCAGTTCCGCTATGGTTTCCCCGGCATCCTGTTTGGGCGGATCCAGGAAAGCGGCAAAACCTCTTAACTGCATATTATTTTCATCCTCTTTGCTGAATTTAGTTTTGGGCTCCACTTCCTTACTGGCCAGGGCCAATACCCGGAACCCATCCGTACTTAATGCTTCATAAAGCCGGTTGGCCTTACTGGTTATTTCCGGGGTGACCACACAGGCTTTCATAATTTCCTCCGGGGCACCTTTACAGATCAGTAATTGTTTGCCATTCCTTTCCACCACCACACTCATCCGCTTCCGGAAAAAATCAAAAGGCACTTCATCTGTTTTCTTATACTTTAATATATCCGGTTGTTTATACTGGATAATGGCATCATCCAGCGGGTTCTTTATACCACTCTGGAAATGACTGTTCAGGTAAGCCAGCATAAACAGTTCCTCGGATACGGCTCCTTCCACATCCAGGTATTTGATCAGTTCGATTTTGTCTTCAGTCAGCGTACCGGTCTTATCTGTACACAGGACTTCCATACTCCCGAAATTGGGAATGGCCGTCAGTTTCTTTACCACCACGCCTTTTTTAGCCATTCGAAGGGAACCCCGGGCCATGGTTACAGACATTACCATGGGTAATAATTCAGGGGTCAGTCCGACCGCCACCGCCAGGCTGAACATAAAGGAGTCGAGCAGGTTGTGTTTATTAATGGCATTGATCAGGAAGATAAACAGCACCAGGATAATGGTGACCCGCATGATCAGGTAACCAAAGGAACGGATGCCCTTGCCAAAATCAGTTTCTTCTTCCCGCGCCACGAGTTTCTCTGCAATTTTTCCGAATTCAGTATGACTGCCGGTTTTAATCACCAGCACGGTGGCACTGCCGGTGGTGACATTGGATCCCATAAAAGCGATATTGTCCAGGGAAGTGAGGTCGGAACTGGCATCCGGCATTTCGTGCATGTATTTTTCGCAGGGATAGGATTCGCCGGTCAGGGAGGACTGGTTAATAAAAAAATCATTGGCCGTGATGACCCGGCAATCAGCCGGTACAATTTTACCGGCGTTGAGCAACAGGATATCCCCCGGACAGATATTCTCCGGTAACAATTCAGTTTGCTGCCCGTCGCGGATTGCACTGACTTTGGATTTTACCGTTAAGCGTAACCGCTCTGCTGCATTCCGTGCGTCTCTTTCCTGGAAATAATCAATGAATACACTGATCAGCACCATCCCGATAATAATGGAGGCATTGACGGTTTG
The DNA here is from genome assembly GCA_964519865.1 of uncultured Chitinophaga sp. Taxonomy (GTDB): domain Bacteria; phylum Bacteroidota; class Bacteroidia; order Chitinophagales; family Chitinophagaceae; genus JJ008. The sequence continues at coordinate 4,421 of CAZFLL010000125.1, forward strand.
TCCCACGGAGTAGGAAATCGTGGCAGCTACCATCAATATGATCATCAGCGGACTTTTGAAATGCTGAAACAATTCAAGCACTTCGCTCCTTCGTTTGTGGCTGGCTAACTGGTTGGGGCCGGAGATTTTCAATTGTTCATTGGCCGCACCGGTGCTGAGTCCGGTTGTTGCATTGGAGGCGAAGGCCGTTAATGCTTCCGTACCGGTCATCCGGCTTAGCTGTTCTGTGGTATATGCTGTGTTGAGCAAGATCCTGCATCAGGACACCATAAAGCGTAGAGATGTAACTAAAGGTAGTTAAAAGTAGAGCAGGGGCCAATGAGTTTGCTCAAACCTATTGTTTGCTCAGCATCGTACTATATCGCTTATTCACTTTCCGGGCTGTACCCGCTGTATTGAGCATGGGACTCAGTTTAGGGGTGTCGATGCCCAGACGTTCCTTTAATTGTTCCTGGAGCTCTTTGCTTTCCGGACTGACAAAAATATTTCCAACCGTTACTGAACCATCCAGGTTGATCGTATAGTCAATAATGATCGAATAATCACCTTTCTTTATTTTTTTGGAAGACAATACTTCTGCTTTAATACTGCCCAGCACCGTGTCCACAAATTCCTTCCAGATCCGGTTATTGTCCCGGGTGGCCACTGCCTGCGGATTGGCCGGGGCCGCTTCTTCTGCCGGTTTTACCGGTTCAGCACCTATAGCAGCCGGGGCTGGTGGTGCGGTTGCAGTGGCAGGAGCCGCCGTCACTGAAATAGATGTAATACTGTCCTTTTTGACAATGTTGGGTTTAGATTTATCACTGACGGCAGTGGCGGATTGCACCAAGGGAGCCGGCACGGGCTTTTTGGTACCGGTATCCACTTTATCCTTCAGGTCTTCCCCTTTGCGTACCACGGTACCCGAATCGGTTTTCATTTTGCCGCTGAAGAGCAGGTCTTTGAGAGACTGGCTTTGGGCATTCAGGGCAAAAAGCAAAAAAATAAGGGGAATGATTTTTTTCATGTTTCAGGATTTTAGGCCAGCCGGCCTTCCTGCAATTTACAAATCCTTTCGTTAGGGAGATCTTAAAAAGTACCCGGTTTTTTTAACGACTGAACAACACCCAATCCAATGCTTTAATACCTTTGCAGGGCATGAAAGCAACGGCCCTTTTGCCCTTATTCTTTTGTCTTCCCGTTTGGTTAAACAGACAAGCAAATATCCTGCGTTTACGCCCTTCGGTGAAAGAACAGGTTATGCCATGGGAATGGAAAGAGCCTGATTTTAACCCGGATACATGTATAGCCGTGCCTTCGGCCTTTACCCCCAATGCCGACGGAAAGAATGACAAAATAGGTCCGATTGAAAACGGCTGCAGGATCAGGGCCCTGCTGTTCCGGATTTACAACAGGCGGGGTCAGGTGGTATTTATGTCTGAATATATCGGGAATGACTGGGATGGGACCGTCAACGGCGCTCCCCAGGATGCGGGTTACTATCCGTATATCTGTTATTATACTCCGGAAGGAGGGGTCAATAAAATGTTTACCGGTACGATTACCCTTATCCGCTAAAAAAAATCTCAAAAACCTGTTCCCGTTTTTAAACACGGGGAGGCAGGCTTTTGAGATTGATTTTTCCTTTTTAAAACGATTAATATTTCTGCACTACTTTATAATTGTACACATCCGGTGCACCCATCACCCCGGCTGCTTTCATTTTATTTTTCAGGTCATCTGATTTCATAAAAGCATCGGCTTTGGCCTGGTCGTTGACGGCAAATACAAGGGTGACATTATGCGTATCGCCGGCAGTATGGGCAATTACCCGGTCTTCCAGTCCGGCATCCATCCTTGCCTGTTTATGCGAATCAAACTCCTTTTTCCAGGCATCCCAGTCTTTTACTTTATGACGGACCATTGTCCGGGTCGTAGCCAGGATATGGGACGTGTCATTCAGTGTGGCTTCCAGGAAATCAATCACCGGTGTTCCGCTGATGCCCAGGGATTTCATCCGGTCTTTCAGATCTTTGGAGGCCGCAAACGCTTTTGCTTTTGTCACATCATCCATGATCAGGGCCACCATCACCATATTCGGATCCTGGATACCCCGGCAGATCACGTAATTGTGCAGACCGTTGGCAAGTCGGGCTGAATCATGCAGATCATAGCCGGTTTTCCATTTATCATAATCGGCCACTTTGTGACGTACAATCATCACCGAGGAGGGGCCGGGAAGATTTACCGGAGCCGCGGGTGGGGCGACAGCAGGAGAATCTGTTTTAGGTTCTTCCTTTTTTTCATCGGTACCTGAATTGCAGGCGAGCAGGCCCAAAAGGACGGAGACAGCAATCAAAGCTGCCCATGAGGTCATTTTTTTCATTGCTTGGTTTTTGTTTAAAAAATAAATAGG
>CAZFLL010000125.1:6915-8047 GCA_964519865.1 uncultured Chitinophaga sp.
CTGCCCATGAGGTCATTTTTTTCATTGCTTGGTTTTTGTTTAAAAAATAAATAGGTCGGGAACGGGAGGGGCAGATAAAATAACATTCTCAGGGGAGAGATTAACAGAAAGCTAAGCAGTTTCCGGCATTAAAAAAAATAATTATACTTCCGGATCGGGGTTGTTGTAACCTGATCCGGCCGGGTTATATAATTACCATATTTACGGAAAGCGGTGGCTGTTTTAACCTGCTGATCAGGATCATAATTGAAAATACCTGGCCGGTTTAGTTTTGCCGCAAATGAGCTATATGAAAACACCCAATACTAGCGCCTTAGGCATTCTGATTTCATTCATAATATCCCTCAACGGGTACAGTCAGGTGACCAGTGTTACACTGCAGGTAAAAGTACCTGTTCCGGATACGTCAAGCCGCCCGGTATATGTTGCCGGTAATTTCAATCACTGGTATGCAGGGGACAGCCTGTATAAAATGGAAAGAACCGAGCCGGGTGTCTATACCATGGTTTTGCCTGTATATACCGGCCGATTGTATGAGTATAAATATACCCGGGGTAACTGGGACAGGGTGGAACTGGCGGCCAATGACAGCAATACTAATAACAGGCGTTTTATTACAGGTTCGCCCATGCAATTAACCGATACTGTACTGCGGTGGAAGATTCCGGTACCCCGGAAAGAACCTGCTGCCCGGGCTTCAGCGATCAATGCCAGGCTGGATAGTCTGAAAGCCGGATTACAACAAAAAATGGGGAATGTTCAGGAATTACTGAAAAGGTATATGGTGAATATGTTATCGGACAACCCCAAAGCATCACTCCACAAAAAACTTGACCGGCGTGCTGCCCGTAAACTGGGCGAATTTTATAAAAAACTTACAGGTATTGTTTGGGAGGTGATGACCGGGTTAAAACCGGAGGAAAAAGCAAAACTCCGGCAGTTCCTTTCTGATCCGGCTGCACAAAAAGATTTTATGGGTGCTTTCGGTAAAGTGCTGGATGGTTCAGTGCAGTAAAGCCACAATAATTATTGCCACTAATTCACACAAATGGACACGCCTGTCCCGCCAAATGCGGGGAAAGAATACAGAAAGGCAGGCCACGGATAACACAGATTAACACGGATTTTAAAG
>CAZFLL010000125.1:8147-10798 GCA_964519865.1 uncultured Chitinophaga sp.
GAAAGAATACAGAAAGGCAGGCCACGGATAACACAGATTAACACGGATTTTAAAGCCTCTGCGAGGCTTTTTTATCTGGCCACGAAATCACAAGAAAACACACGAATTAAACAGCCAGCATATTTGTATTTTTTTTGTGCAAATTCGTGTGAATTCGTGGCCAACCTCATTTGCCGTAGGCAAATAATCCGTGTTTATCCGTGTTATCCGTGGCTTGTATTTTTCGTGTCAATTCGTGTGATTTTGTGGCCACTCTCATTTGCCGCAGGCAAAGCCTTTTATTCTATTCGTGGCAATTTCATTTTCATCCGTGGATCCTTCAGCTCCAGTGCCTCCAGTTTACCGCTTTCATTAAATAAAAGGGTGAATGTGGTGGCGGCTTCCTCGCGGATGGAGAAATGTGTTTTATCGGAGAAATACACACGGTATCCAGTGGCTGGCTGCCGGTTCTGTTGGATACAAAGTTGTTCCCCGCACATAACCAGTGAAATGGTATCCTTATCCATTTTAAAATGGCCCACATAGCCGGCCAGCGTGTCCCTGGGTATAGTCACGGATTTTCGGAACTCCGGTTTATAAAAACCATCCCAGTTATAAACAGTGGCCACACTGTTCAGCAATTCGTTAATGACCGAAAAATCCTCCCCGTTGATCATGATGACCACCCCGTTCCCGTTTTCCATACTTCCCCAGGATGTGCAGAGAAAGGCCTCATTCCCCCCGTTGTGGGTGAACCAGGTCTGATCTCCCTTCTTTTCGATAAACACTCCCAGGGCGGCGTTTTTATCTATATAAGGGGTCATTCTTGTTTTCATCATCGGGGTGGACAGGATCTTACCTTTTTCTCCTTTAAGTGTCAGCTGACAATCGATCATGTACCTCGCGAGGTCGGATGGGGTTGTCCATAAACCCGCGGCTGCCTGTTCAGGGTACACGTGGTACTTCCCGGGCACCGGACTTCCATCGTTATAATAACCGGTGGCCAGGTTGGCCGTATCCACGGGAGGCTGAACATACGAACTGTTTTTCATGCCCAGGGGATTCAACACATTCTGCTGCATCCATTGCGCATAGTCCTTACCGGTAATATCTTTCAGGATCAGCTGGGTAATCGTGGTGCCACCACCGGAATAGCGGAAGGCTTTACCTGGTTGCCCCACCGAACGCACTTTTTTGGTATTGGCCGGACGTTCCCCTTTCAATACCTGAATAAGCGTAGGAAAACTGTCTTTGCGGTCATACCCCGGGAAACCGTGAATATCCAGGGATGCTGTATGGCTCAGCAGGTTTAATACGGTGATCTTTTTATTCTTTGAAACACTGTCATAAGGGAATTGCCAGCTTTTCAGGAATTGATTAATATCCGCTGCCGTATCCAGTTTGCCCTGCTCCGCCAGTTTCAGGATACCCATACTGTTCAGGCTTTTGCTGATAGAAGCGGCCTGGAACCGGGTTTCTGTATTCACCTTCCTGTTTTCCGCTGAATCGGCCCAGCCATATCCTTTGGCCCATTCTATCTTGTAATTTTTGATTACCGCCAGGCTGAGTCCCTTTATATGTGTTTCTCTCATCCGTTGTTCCAGGTTATAATTGGGCAGACTGTCCCCGAATATCAGGGATGGATTGAGTGAATTTTCCACCCTTTTTATTTTACCGGAAATGGAATCCAGCCCGGGCTGGGCAAATAATTGCAGGGGCACTAACAGGAGCAGCAGGAATTTTTTCATGACTGGTTTTTGTGAATATAAAGTTAGGGGTTACCCTAAACCCGGGAATCAGTTTTTCCAGAAAGATCCAACAGGTACCGGATTTTCATGGCAGTCGAAAAGGACACCCGGTGCTTTCATCAGCCAGGTTTTCTGCAGTTTACCTGTGGTCGGTAAATAGGGCTGATTCTGCTGAATCCATTGAAAAAGCCAGGTAGGCTCGAAGGTTGTATACAACTGGCTGTGTAGATCATTCCCGGCCGGCCATTTATTGGCAAGTAATATCTCAATCACCGATACCGGTCGCCAGTGAGAGGCCTCATTGCGCATCAGGGAGAGGGGGACAGGTCTTTCGATCCTGCATATTTCAGGGGGTATCATATCCTGCAACCCGGCCACTTCCAGGAAACTGAATGCAAAAGCAGAGCACCCGGCTCCTGTTCTTTCAAGCGGGTTATTGAGTCCGTTATAAGACTGGTAATAACCGTTTTCCTTGTATTCACTGTAGTATTGCCAGAGCCGGTCAAAGACCGGCTGATTAACCCTGAATTGCAGGAAAGCGATTTCACCGGAAGGAATCCTTTGTTCAATTTCTTTACTGTTCAACCCGGTTTCTATCAGCACACCTCTTGTTTTTTCAAAAAGAATTCCCAGTCCTTTCCCCTGCACTATTACTTGCCGGATCAGTTGCGAGTGCCGGTACGGATTTACCCCGACAATTACATGCCGGGTACTATCTCTTAATTCCACCATCATGTGTCCGATCAGGTGTTTTTTGAGTGTTTTCCGGTGAGCAGAGAAAAAGTTAGAGATATAACTCAGGACCAGTTTCCGCGGAGAATCCCAGTCATATCCCTTGGGTGCAGGGATCGTATAAATAGTGAGTTCCTGGGCGGGGAGATGTAAAATACTGGCCAGGCTGAAAAGAGTCAGGAAAAATGGGCG
>CAZFLL010000126.1:0-1481 GCA_964519865.1 uncultured Chitinophaga sp.
CCGATTACTTCGGCTTTGATGAAGCCTTTTTCAAAATCAGTATGGATCACACTTGCCGCTTGTGGTGCCCTCCATCCCTGGTGGATGGTCCAGGCGCGCACTTCCTGTACACCGGCGGTGAAGTAAGTGTATAAGTTCAGTAAGCGGTAAGCCGAATGGATCAGGCGGTCAAGGGCCGGTTCTTCCATTTTATATTCTTCCATGAAGAGCTGCTTGTCTTCGGGGTTTTCCATTTCGGAAATCTGGGCTTCGATATTATTATTCATCACAATCACTTCGGCTTTTTCATTTTTCACGGCTTCTTTCAGGGCCTCAGAAAACTTATTACCGGTATGCATGGATGCTTCGTCCACATTGGCTACATAGAGAACCGGTTTTTCGGTAAGCAGGAACAGGTCAGCAATAGCGTTACGGTCCTCCTTTGAAAATTCCAGTTCACGGATACTCTTTCCCTGCTCCAGGTGTTTTTTACATAATTGTAAAACTTCCAGTTCAGCTTTCAGTTTGGGATCTGTTTTGGCCAGCTTTTCATTGCGCTGAATCTTTTTCTCCACACTTTCCAGGTCTTTCAGTTGCAGTTCGGTATCAATAATCTCTTTATCACTGATCGGGTTGATGGCTCCTTCGTCGCGAAGGATGTTCTCATCTTCAAAACAGCGGATCACATGGATGATCGCATCCACTTCCCGGATATTCCCAAGGAATTTATTCCCCAGTCCTTCGCCCTTACTGGCACCGCGCACCAGGCCGGCAATATCCACGATCTCGATCTGGGTAGGTACAATCCGGTTGGGCAGTACCAGTTCAGCCAGTTTGTTCAGCCGTGGATCGGGTACATCCACCAGTCCTACATTGGGGTCAATGGTACAGAAACGATAGTTGCTTGCCTGCGCTTTGGCGCTGTTGCTGACGGCGTTGAACAAGGTTGATTTACCAACGTTTGGAAGACCCACGATACCTGCCTGTAAAGCCATATATTAGTTTGTAGTTAGTAGTTAGTAGTCGGTAAAACCGGAGCAAAATTTGTCATTCGGATATTCCGACTATTTAAAAAGTGTGCAAAGATAACTTATTTCTTCGTGCTCCGGGACAGTTTTAGCCGCTAAATCTTATTATCTTCATACGGTTATAAACGGTTTGTTAGCAACACCTTGTATGGAAACTGTATTGACTACAAACTACTAACTACAAACTACTAACTAGTTAAGTATGGCTTTAAGCAGAATCTGGACCGCCTTCATTTTTATCGCTTTACTGGTGGCTGGTGGAAAATTTCTTTTTGAACCAGGACAGGAGCAGATATTCAGTAACCTCGTAACGGGAAAGAATACGGATACGGTATCTGTCCGGAGCCTGGATTCTACGGCTGTTCCGGCATCAGTTCATACGCAATTGATGAATCAGAAACTGGCTGTTTGGGATAAAGAGAAAGTGGTAAAGGCCGGGGATGGAACATACAGGGTATTTAAAATCTTACCGGC
>CAZFLL010000126.1:1581-10497 GCA_964519865.1 uncultured Chitinophaga sp.
AAAGCCATGGAAAGCCTGCAGGAGATCAATCCGGATAAGACCACCGCATCCAATTCACAGCTCATGTTCCTATGCCTGCATGCTTCCGGTCTCACCCTGATACCCACGGTCATTATAGCAGACAGGGTGGCGTTAAAATCACAGCACCCGACAGATATATTCATTCCCTGTATGATTGCCACATTTGCCGCTACGCTGGCCGCGCTGCTGATTGTGGCCTACCGCCAGAAGATCCGGCTTCTTCACCCGGTAATCCTTGTATGGGTATTAGGACTGATGGCCGTGATAAGCAGCCTGATCATTTATATCCGTACGCTTGATGTAAAAGGTGTTCAGTTATTTTCGACCAGTCTGAGTAATGGTATTATTCTCCTGATTTTCCTGCTGATTATTGCCGGTGCTGTTTATAAGAAAACCCCCGTCTTTGATGCTTTTGTGGATGGGGCAAAGGGTGGTTTTGAAACGGCAATCCGGATTATTCCCTACCTGGTCGGACTGTTGGTGGCAATCAGCCTGCTGCGTAACAGTGGCGCTTTTGAATATGTGATGGATATGATCAAGTCCGTTTTTGTATTCTTTGGTGGTGATACCCGGGTTGTGGATGCGTTACCGACCGCGATTATTAAGCCCCTGAGTGGCAGCGGGGCCAGGGCCATGATGATTGATACATTGAATGCACAGGGGGTGGATTCATTTGCCGGCAACCTGGCTTCTGTTTTCCGGGGTTCATCAGATACCACATTTTATATTATCGCTGTTTATTTTGGCGCTATAGGTATTAAGAATACCCGGTATTCGGTAACCACGATGCTCCTGGCCGACCTGGTTGGGATTATCACAGCGATATCAATATCCTATCTGTTCTTCGGATAATACGTTCAGTTAACAGGGCCTGTTATTATCATAAAATAAAAAAAAGAGGATGTCTTTTCAGACACCCTCTTTTTATTTCAGGTTATAATAAACAATTAATAATTCGCAAACAACGAGGAAGTTCTGGTTCCCCTGTCAGATCCCCGATAAACCAGTGTATAACTTCTTTTCTGTGTTAAACCACCAGAGATAGTCAGTTTATACAGATTAGTTGTTGTATTTCCGGTTGGCCTTACATACAGTGTATCCACCAGTAAAGCGGAAGGATAAGCCACAAAACTGGTTACATCCGTTACGCTGACATTGGTAAACAGGTTGGTATTCCTGTTAAAAGAGAATACATCCACAGCTGGAATGTCGTTCGGATTATAGATAAAATTGGCAAACCGTAGGCGACAGCTGGTGTCTGCTGGGATCACAATAGGTGTTACCACTGTTTTTTGCTTAACCGAAGTGATGGTATCATATGCGAAGACTGTATAACTCTTACCGATTTCCAAATTCTGCGCAAAGGTCAATTGACTTTGTGTGGTTGCGGTAAGCGTATCTCTTAGTAAAAAAGTACGCATTCCTGTTGCTACACTGAACCCATATCCTGAAGATGGGAAAATGCTGCCTGAAACCAGTGCAGCCCCGTTTACCGGTTTATTGTCCACAGAAAGGTAATTACGTGATGCACCGACAGTGGCAATAAACAACTGTACATTGCTGCTATTGTTATTCCCGTAAGTAGCGGATAACCTGGAGTCGAAGCTCTTGGTACAGGATACCAATGCAAGGCCGGTCATCAGCAGGCCGGTGGCTCCGATTATTAATTTATTCATTGATTTCATGATTGTGCTGTTTTCAGTGGTTAGTTATGGTTTGGAGAACCAGCATTCTTTAGTGATATAGTCAATCCCGAATGCGCCAAGTCGGTTCAGTTCATCTATATTATAAAGGTATTCGGAATTGTAACGGGGTCTTACCCTGTAAATCCATTTGCCGTTATTGTTTGGCCAGAGATCTGTACCGGTTGGTGGTGCAAATTCCCTGTAAACCTGTTGGCCGGTTACCGGATCAAGGTCCGTATAATGATAACGGCGTATATCCACCCATACTTCAAGCATACCCCAGACATACATTGAGATGTACTTCTGCATCATAATATGGGAGAGGGTGAGGTCTGCAGCAACAGGGACGACAAGTGGATTATTTAAATAAGCATCACGGGCTGCATCTGAGAATTTAAAGGTTGCAGGTACATTTGTTTCATAATAATTGCGCAACAAATCAAAATGCAGCTGAATTCCCTTTTTGTAAGCTAATAATGCGTTTGGTTTATCCCCTTTACGAAGTAAGGCTTCTGCTTTAATGAACTGTATTTCTGATGCTGTCATTACCGGCCATTTAGCTGTATTGGTGAATACGTAACGGCTGTTGGCATCGCTGGAAGGTGATGTGGCGGTGCCGAAAGGTGTTCCCCAAAAACTCAGTGGCTGATCGGCGGCAACAAGTCCATCTGCACCTTTATTTGGCCGGGTACCTTTAAACGTACCGTTAGCGTTTTCCCGTATGATATACCAGGCGCGTGGATCAATTGTACCAGTTGGAAATTGTGTATTAATACCAGACATCAGGTTGGCAATGAACCTTGTCTGACGGTGAGACATGGACGCTGTGTTGTCAGTGGCACCTGTACCAATTCTCCGGGCTGCAAAAAAGCTGAATGTACCTGGCTGACCGGCACCTGACCAGCTGAGGAACGTGTTCTCCGCATTGGTCTGCATAGCCAGGTCACAGTTCTTAATTACTTCGTCAGGATTGTAGGAGGCTTTGTTTGTAATACGGTGATTGACTCTTGCCAGGATGCCGTATACAAACTTTTTCCATTTATTAATATCACCACCATTACCATACGCATCACTGATCGCCAGTTTAGCCGGGTTAACACTGTCGCCTGTTTTTGAAAGATTCGTCAGGGCTTCATTGCAGAGATTTTTCACTTCTTCATACACATCAGCCTGGGGATCATATTTAAAAACCAATTGTTCCGGACGAAAAGCTTCCCGCAGGATCACATCATCATGCATGTCGGTAAGGGTTAGCCAGCTCCAGGCATGAATGGCTTGTGCCACACCAACATAATCCCATTTCTTTTCCTCTGTACCCCATTCAATTATTCGCCTGGTATTAGCACCAGCGCCATAGTAATGGGTTGCCCATACGCTGCCGAGAATGTCACTTTTGTTATGAAAGTTGTCCGCCATCTGGTCATACTGATTACCGGTACCAAATGAACTCCAGAACTGGATAAACTGTCCTACATAACGGCCATCATTCATAGGACCGTATAATGTACCATTGGCAGAATGGGAGATACCCATATTGGCAATGATATTTGGTAACAGTGTCTCAATCGGCTGTTTAACCTGCGCATTCGGATTGTAGAATGCCTCATCTATTTTCTTTGAACAGGAACCAAGCGTAAGCATCAGTCCTGCAGAAAGAAAACAGAGTGCTGTATTGATTGATTTTTTCATTATTACGTATTTTTTATTTTAGAAGGATGCTCTTACGCCAAAGTTCAGTTGCATAGGCGCGGACAGGGTTCCATAATCAAAACCAAATGCACCAACACCACGACCACCCGCAGTATTCCCGTTTACAGACGGATCAGCTCCGCTGTAATTGGTAAGCAGGATCAGGTCGTTACCTGTTACAAATGCACTGAGGCTCTTGAACCCTTTGATGAAGTTTTTATTAAATGTATAACTGAGTGTAAGGTCGCGCAAACGGAAAAAGTTTACGTCTCTTTCAATAAACTCTTCATCGGGAAGTGAATAAAACGAGTTATTGTACGCAGGCACAATGGAAATGGTATTCGGTGTGGGTGTTGCAGAGTTCTGTAAACCATCATTCAATACCCCATTAATTACCCGTGGTGTATACCTGTCAAGAGTGGATTTGCTTAATCCGGTAATGGTCATAAACCGGCTTGTACCGTTAAATACATCTCCGCCGACTTTCAGGTCCCAAAGTATATTGAGTTTCCAGTTTTTATAACGGAAACTATTGGTCCAGCCTGTGGTGAAATTTGGATTACGGTCACCAATCACGCGGAAAGTGGCATCCGTTACTGGAAGGCCGCTTGCAGGGTTGATCAGGATCTGACCTGCTGCATTACGTGAATAGGTGCTTCCGGTGATGGAAGTGGTGGGTCCTCCTAGTGTAAGACCTCCACGGGCAGTATAAAGCCAGGTATCTGCGATATAATACTCAGATACTGATTTGGGAAGTCCAACCACTTTGTTACGCATACGGTTGAAATTGAAACGCATATCCCAGGTGAAATCTTTATGACGGATCACGCCATAATCAAGAACCACTTCCACCCCTTTATTGCGGGTAGATCCTGCATTCTGTGTATTGAGTACAAAACCGGTGGCATAACTGAGCCTGAATCCTTCAATGATCTGCCCTTTGTTTAAAGTGTTGTAATACGTAAAGTCAACACTCAAACGGCTGTTAAATAAACGGAACTCGGTACCCAGTTCCTGGGTGTTTTGTTTTTCAGGTTCCAGGTTTGCATTATTATTTACAAATCCATAAGAATACCCGCCGGCACTGGTCTGGTTATCTACAAAAACAGACTGGGTGGAATAGGGAGAGTTCAGGCGTGCTGTACTTGCACGTGAAGTACGCAGTTTCCAGTAGTTAAGTATATTACCTTTTTTCAATGCTGGTAAAAGGTCGCTTACTATAAGACTCACACTGGCTCCAGGATAGTTATATCTCCTGTTTTGTTTGGGCAGCGTGGAAGCTTCCTCAAAACGGTGTGTATAGTTAACGAACAGGTAGTTCTTATAGCTTAAGGCAACTTCACCAAAATAAGCCAGCTGACGAAGTGTGACATAGTTATATTCCCCGAATTTATTTCTGTTAAGACGGGCACGGGTTCCTTGCTGTGTTACTGTAGAATCCATATAATTTCCCATAATTGCAGAAAGATCTTTATCGGTAATCAGGTTTCCGTTTTTATACATCTTGCCATTACCGGCGATGTTTGTCACACCACCCACAGAATCAATGATCTTGGTGCCATATACCGCAAACATTTTAGTGGTATAGTCCTGCCACATGGTTCCACCCATTACCCGGAGATTCAGGTTCTTGGTAAGATCTTTTTTAATTGTTCCGGTAATAGTATGGTTATAGCCATTGTATTTTCTCCAGTAGTTATCCAGTGAACCACCGCTGGAAGCCGATACATAAAAAGACTGGGGATGGAAAAACAGGAAACCATCCTGGTCATAAGTGTCATATCCGAACCTGCCAGAAACAGTAAGCCATTTCCAGGGGTTTATATTTACTCCCAGGCTGTATGTTTTACGGTCAGATACGTCTCTGCCGAAGTTATTATTTACATTCCATAACGGGTTATCGTATTCATTGTTGGCAGATGTGCTTTCAAACAGATCCAACTTATCACCGGATTGGTCATTTTCAAATTTCCTGATGTCATTTGTACTTGGCCATATCAGGAGACTCAGCAGGTAACCACCTGAACTGCGCAAAACCTTATTATTTTCGGTTTTAATCCAGGCGAACGAAGGAGTAATATCAACTTTGCCTTTTAAGAATTTGGTGGTGTTTGATATCCTGAAATTGTACCGGCGATAATCGTTGTTTGGTACCACCCCTTTCTGATCAAAGAAACTTCCGGATAAACGGAATTTGGATTCTCCGATACCGAAATCCATACCCAGGTTATGAGTATGTGCAATACCCGTTCTGAAGAAATTTCCAAGATTGTCAAACATCTTAGTACCGGGAGCATATTCAGGGCCGAAGCGGTTAAAACTACTGCTCGGAGATCCTGTGTTCCCGTTAGAAAACTTTGTCTGAACATCAGGAAATCTGGTTACTTCCTGGATCCTGATACTATTGTCGTACTGTATTGCCAGTTTGTTTGATTTTGCTTTACGGGTTGTGATAATGATAGCACCGGAACTGGCCTGGCTGCCATAAAGCGCTGTGGCTTCAGGGCCTTTCAGTACAGTCACACTTTCAATATCACTTGGGTTAATATCCGCAATCCTGTTCTGGTAATCACTAACCCTGTTCGGACGGTCTGAAGCCAGACCATTGCCCGTACCACCACCGGAAGTTTCATTCAGGGTGGAGTTATCAAGAATCACCCCATCCACTACATATAAAGGCTGGTTACTCAGGGAAAGGGAGTTGAAACCGCGGAGTACAACTGAAGAGGAAGAGCCGGCCACTCCTGATGTCTGATCAAGGGTAAGACCTGCCACACGACCTTGCAACCCATTGAGGAAATTCTCACGCTGGGTTTCCTGGATCTCATCACCTTTAATACTCTGTGTGGAATAACCCAACGAACGGGGACTTCGTTTGATATCCATGGCGGTAACGATAACTTCGCCCATGGTATTATCTGCTGTTTTCATACTGATGCCCACTGTAGGGCCGTCACCAGGTTTTACGTCTGCAGTAACATAACCTACATACGTAACCTGTAACACTTCACCCGGACCTACTTTCAGGGTAAATTTTCCGGTTGCATCCGTCTGTGTGATCTTACGGGTGCCTTTAACCCTGACCGTTACGCCGGCCAGTGGTGTTTTATTATCCTCTGACACGATGGTACCTGTAATGGTACGCTCCTGTGCCTGCATGACCTGCGGCAACAACAGCAGCATCACAGAGAAGGCCAGGAATAACTGGAGAATTTTTCTCATAGCTGTTTTTTTTGATATAATGATTAAATAAGCAGTTTACAAGTTAATTATAAAACACTAATCCCCGCATCAACGAAAGTTTTCAGCAGGGGGTTGCCAGGATCCAGTTCTGTAATCAGCACGTCTATTTCGCTCAGCCCGCAGACCCTGATCGGCTGTATGGTATTTATCTTTTCCGCAATACTCAGGCAAATGACTTTCTTAGAAGACTCGATCATGGCCTTCTTTAGCTGCACCACTTCCCAATCATTATCCGTAATGCCATGCTCCGCATCAATCGCATTGGTACCCAGGAAACAGAGATCGGGTTTCATTTGCTTTATTTTTGCAATCGCTTCAGAACCAACGGTAATTTTAGAGTTTTTTGAAATTTTATCTCCGATAAGGATCACTTCAATATTCGGATGATGCATATATTCCAGGATCACCGGGATGCTGCCGGAAATAAAAGTGGCTTTTAACTGGGGTGGCAGGGTCCGGGCCAGTTCCATAATAGTGGTACCCCCGCTGGTCAGCACAAACATGCCATTCTGGATCAGGCTGATCGCTTTCTGGGCAATTATTCTTTTCTGGTTCTGGGAATAAACCCCGTTGATCGGGAATGAAACTTCATTGAAAGAGTGGGAGAGTGCGCCGCCATGGACTTTGATGATTTTACCCTCATCTGCCAGTTCTTGCAGGTCACGACGGATGGTATCTTCTGACACATTGATTTCAGTGCAGAGAGAAGAAGAAAGGACCTTGTTGTGCAGGTTCACCTGGTGCAGAATATAGGCCTGCCTTTCCTTTTTAAGCATCCGTCAGTTTTAGCAGGACTAAAATAGGAGAATTCCTGCAAAAAAACGCAGAAACCGGGAAAAATTTGCAAAGAAGGAGTTGAAAAGTTGACTAGCTGATATGTTGACAAGGAGGGGATTTTTCGGATTATAGTAAATACCCTCAGAAAGCACCTTGTCTACCTTTCAACCTGTTAACCTATCAACATTAAAAAAGGGGCACTTCTTTGAAAAAAGATGCACCCCCTTACCGTCCAGATCCCTAAGGAGAAATTACTTTCCGAATGTGAACCGGGCTGTCAATCCGATCGCCGCGGGTTCAAAATTGATATCATTGACAATATTCAGCTCGGGTTTCCAGTCCAGCGAAATATTGAGGGGAATATTGTTGAATTTATAATCGAGACCAATCACGCCCTGTGCTCCGAAATTGGGATCAGTACTTGTCTTCTGGGTGTTGGTATTCACCGTTTTCATGAAAGCCAGGTAAGCCCCTCCTCCATAGTACCAGGTAAGACCCTGCGAACTCAGGGGCTGGTGCAGTTCAATCAGCGCACCAAGTGCCAGCGGATCACCAAAGGACAAGAGCCCTTCCACCGCCATTTTATCGTTAAGAAAATGTTTAACCGAGATCGCATTACTGACCATCGCATTCGAACTGCTCAGGCGTACACCCAATGCGGTTTTATACGATAACTGGGCGGAAGCGGTATAGAAAATACCGGTTGTAAAAACAACAAGCAAGGTGACAATGATTTTCTTCATGTTGAATGATTTGTTCATTCTAAAACGAAAATGATGCCAGCTAAGTCTAAAGGAAATGTAAAAGTTAGTTAGTAGTTAGTAGTTAGAAGTTAGTAGTCAACAGCCCGTTCTTAGAAGGTTAAAACACATTAACAAACATTTTCGCTTTTACTGTATCCCGTTCGTAATTCGTACTTCTGACTTCGTACTTTGTTCGGGTGTCAGGAAACAACCCTTACTAAGAAGATGCCCCTCTAAACGACTAAACAACTAAACGACTAAACCATCCCCAAAGGGCTTTAGTCAAACAACTCATATTTAGTCTTGGGCCTTCTGCTGTCCAGCCATTGAAATTTCTCGAGGTGCATTTCAGAAGGAGTTTTGTCTTTCATTGGCCAGATGGTGCCGGTGACACCGCTGCGGAATACAATTTTGTCCAGTTCCTTGGCTATAAAATAAATATCCATGAGATCACACTTGGATTCATTGATGCCGGTATAGGCGCTGTCTTCGTCCTGTATAAAATAAATACATTCTGCATAGCCGGCAGCCCTGACCGAATCAAGGGAACCATCACTGAACCATCCATCCATACGGATTGATCTGACCTGGTTATACACTCCGGGGTCTGCTTCATTGACAAGAAAACTGTTTTCAAACACTTTTACCCGGTCTGCTTTTTTATTCTTCGTGAATAACAAAACCGTGTCACCAGTGATCTGGCTGCCCTTTGACCAGAGGATGGGGCCCTGGAACAGGCGGAATACAGAATCTTTGAA
>CAZFLL010000127.1:0-2621 GCA_964519865.1 uncultured Chitinophaga sp.
CAGCTGGAACTTTCTGCCGGTTGGGGTGGTGGTATCGGTCTGACCGGTACACTGGGAGTAACCTTCAACAACTTCTCTATCCGGAATATCTGGAAAAAATCAGCCTGGGATCCCCTTCCTACCGGTGATGGCCAGAAACTGAGTCTTCGTCTCCAGTCAAACGGACGCGCCTACCGTTCTTACAGCGCTTCCTTTACAGAACCCTGGCTGGGCGGTAAGAAAAGAAACTCACTGACACTCGGATTCAATAACAGTAAATATTCCAGCGCCTATAATCCTTATACCGGTACCATCGACCGGGCTAAGTCAGACACCGTGTTCCTGAAAACAACCGGCGTCTCCTTATCATTGGGAAAACAGCTGAAATGGCCGGATGACTTCTTTACCCTGGTGTATACGTTGAACTATACGCGTTACAAACGCCAGAACTACGGCATCTTCCAGGGAGCCAGCCCCACCGGTGTATCGGATAACCTGAGCTTCAAGATCGCTTTACAGCGTTCTTCCGTGTTCAACCCGATCTTCCCGACCAGTGGTTCCAATTTCCTGGCCAGTGTGCAGTTCACGCCGCCGTATTCTTTATTCAACCCGGATATCGTTAATTCCTCCGATCCGTATAAAAGACCGGAATACCATAAATGGCGTTTCAATGCAGAATGGTTTGTGCCGATCGGTAAACCAATGGGCGCTGACAAAAACCGCCAGTTTGTAATGAAGATCGCGGCCAAGTATGGTTTCATGGGTCGTTACAACAATAAACTGGAATACTCACCCTTCGAGCGTTTCCAGGTGGGAGATGCGGGGCTGACCAACAACTTCGGATTATTGGGTTACGATATCGTGGCTCACCGTGGTTACCCGGTTTATGAAAACTCGGATCCTACCGTGAATCCTGATCAGCAGAATGCCAGCAAGTTCTTTACCATCTTTAATAAATACCAGCTCGAAATGCGTTTCCCCCTGGTGACCAACCCGAGCAGTACCATCTATGCGCTGACCTTCTTTGAAGCGGCCAACGGATGGTATAATTATAAAGATTATAACCCCTTCCGTTTACGCAGAAGTGTGGGGGTGGGTATGCGTTTCTTCCTGCCGATGTTTGGTTTGCTTGGATTTGACTATGGAGTCGGACTCGACCGTATCGTACCGGGACAAAGTGGTCTGAAAGGCGCTTCCCGCTTTACCTTTATGCTTGGATTTGAACCGGAATAAATTTGTTTAACCACAAATTCCTCTATATGAAAAAGATACTTCTTTTAGCCTGTATGCTGGGACTTGGCTTTGCCGGGATCGCCCAGAAATATGCGATTATTGACTCCCGCTATATACTGGACAAAATGCCTGAATACAAAGAGGCCCAGAAACAACTGGATGATATTGCAGCGGGCTGGCAGAAGGATATCGACGGCAAGCAGGCAGACCTGGACAAAATGTACAAGGATTACGATGCTGAACAGGTAATGCTGACCGAAGATCTCCGTAAAAAAAGGGAAGATCAGCTGTTCGGCAAGGAAAAAGACCTCCGGGACCTCCAGCGCAAACGCTTTGGTTTTGAGGGAGATCTGTTCAAAAAACGCCAGGAACTGATCAAGCCCATCCAGGATAAAGTGTACAATGCCGTACAGAAAATGGCAGTGAGCCGGGGCTATGATTTTGTACTGGATAAAAGTGAAGGAATTACCATTATATTTGCCGACCCCAAACTGGACAAGAGCGAGGATGTGCTGAAAGATCTGGGGGTAAAGTAATTGTTAAAGAAAGTTAAGGCGCAACTAACTGCCCTTTTTTAGTATCATATAAAGCATAACAAAAAAATCGAGATGAAAAAGATCCTTTCAGTCATTGCTATCGTGGGTTTGCTGGCATTCTCAGGTACCGCTAATGCACAAACAAAAATCGGCTACATTAAAATTGATGATCTGGTGAGCCTGTTCCCTGAAACTGCCAAGATCGACTCTGTACTGGAGCGTTACCAGGCGGATTCACTGAATCCCGAGTATGCTTCACTGGTGCAACGTTACCAGTTTGATGACAGCCTGTACCGGGACTCTGTAAAAACACCCAAAGCTGTTCGTGATGAAATCGCCAAGAAATTACCCAGCTATATCTACCAGATCCAGAACTGGCAGCAGATCGTAAACCAGGCCCTGGAAGCTAAACAAAATGAAATCCTGGCCCCGCTTTACCGCAAGGCTTATGATGCCATTAAACTGGTGGCGAAAGAGAAAGGATATACCCATGTAATCAGCAAAGAAACCTTACTGGTTGCTCCCGACGGTGATGATATGCTGGCCGCTGTGGCCGCGAAGCTGAAACTGAAAATACCCACCGGCGCTCCTGCAGGTAAATAAGTTTTAAGTCAACAATACTGATGGCTGTCCCGGATAAACCGGGACAGCTTTTTTTTTGCCTTCGGCAAAGAAGGGGCCACGAATTCACACAAATACACACGAAAGGATTTGCTGCGCAAATGGCTGCCTGCGGCAGCATTGGGCCACGGATTACACAGATCAACACGGATGAATAAAAATCCACTTAGCAGGGGCTGTTGACTACTAACTACCGACTACTAACTACTAGCTTTCCTTGCCTTCGGCGAAGGAGGGGCCACGAATTCACAC
>CAZFLL010000127.1:2721-10368 GCA_964519865.1 uncultured Chitinophaga sp.
TACCTTCTAAGGAGGTGTATTGACTACTAACTACCGACTACTAACTACTAACTTTGTCCCATGTCTACCCGCAACCCCATCGGTGTTTTCGATTCCGGATACGGCGGCCTGACCGTATTAAAGGAGATCGTGCATCAGCTGCCGCAGTATGATTATCTCTACCTCGGCGACAGCGCCCGCTCGCCCTATGGCAACCGTTCCTTCGACACCGTTTACCAGTATACCCTGCAGTGTGTGAAGTGGTTTTTTGACCAGGGCTGTTCACTGGTGATCCTGGCCTGCAATACCGCATCGGCCAAAGCACTCCGGACCATACAGCAAAACGACCTGCCCCGGCTGGCCCCTGATAAAAGGGTGCTTGGGGTGATACGCCCAACCGCAGAAATCATCGGGCAGTTTTCGGAGACCGGCAAAGTAGGCGTGCTGGCCACCAACGGAACTGTGGCCTCTGAGTCCTACCCGATGGAGATCGGTAAATTCTTTCCCTCCCTGTCCGTGGTACAACAGGCCTGCCCGATGTGGGTGCCCCTGGTGGAAAATAATGAACAGCACAGCCGGGGGGCAGACTATTTTGTCAAAAAAGACCTGGAAGAAATATTTGAAAAAGGAGAGGACATTGATGTGATCCTCCTGGCCTGTACACATTACCCGTTACTGAAAGAAAAGATAGAAGAATACCTGCCGGTGGGCGTCAAACTGCTTTCACAGGGAGAAATAGTGGCGGTCAGCCTGGCCGATTACCTGCAACGGCACCCGGAGATCGAGAGCCGCTGCAGCAAAGAAGGCCGCCGCAGTTTCTATACCACTGATTCCACGGAAGATTTTGACCAGCATGCCACGGTTTTCTTTGGACAGGAAGTGGCCTCAAAACACGTGGACCTGGATGCCGTAGTAAAATGATAATCAGACAGTTGATTATTCAATTATAAACGAAAATCCGCGTACCGTTTTATTTTCCCCTGGTTAAAATTAATCGCGTCCGCCTTTCTTTTCTGCTCTCCAACCCTTACCTTTGCCGTCCTTTCACGAACAGGGGGTGTGGTGACCCTTTGTCGAACTGAAACCAGGGCCGTTCTCCCGGTCCGTATTTCAAGTCTTCCGGAGCTATGGCAAGGGAAGAAAAAAAGTGAAAAAGCGAAATAATTATGAAACGTACATTCCAACCTCATCGTAAGCGTCGTAAATCGGTACATGGATTCCGTAAACGTATGGAAACTGCCAATGGCCGTAAAGTATTAGCCAGCCGTCGTGCCAAAGGCCGTAAGAAGCTGACTGTTTCTGATGAGCGTAAGCTGAAGTAAAAAGATTCCCCCCGTTGATTCAACGGAGGTTTCAATAATTTTACAGGGCTGTATCTGAAAACAGATACAGCCCTTTTTTTATTGTGGCAAAACAATTTACCCTTGGCCGTTCAGAAAGGCTGAAAAGCCGGAAGTCCATTGATCAGCTGTTCAGTGAGGGGCAGCGCTTTACCCAGACACCCGTCCGTGTGTTTTACCGCAACACAAATACGACCGGACTGCAGTTCGGGGTGGCGGTAAGCGCCCGGCTGTTTAAAAAAGCCGTTGACCGCAACCGGGTGAAACGGGTGATGCGGGAAGCCTGGCGGTTACAGAAAAATGAACTGGACAATCAACTGAAGGAAAAAGGGAAGGGGCTGCATGTATTCTTTGTATACACCGATAAGGAACTCCCGGTATATGCTGTTATCAGCAGTGTAACTGCCACCATTATCCGAAAACTAAATGACAGGATCAATGGCTAAGGAACTGCTTAAGATACTGGGCCGGATACTGAGTATCCCCTTCCTGGTACTGATCAAACTTTACCAGTGGATCATTTCACCCTGGCTGGGTCCCAAATGCCGGTTTACACCCACCTGTTCGCATTATGCCGCTGAGGCTTTAAAGAAGCACGGTCTGTTCCGCGGTTTCTGGCTTTCCCTCAAACGGATCAGTCGCTGCCATCCCTGGGGCGGCAGCGGGTACGATCCCGTTCCCTGAATTTTTAGTTGCATTAACGGTACATTATAGACCAGTCACCAATTATTCAGTAACTTGTGGGTCAAAGTGTGTGAATTGATTACGGTTTCCATCATAGAAGATGATAAGAGCTACCGTGAAGGTCTCGAGGATTTCATCAATGCCTCTGAAGAGTTCAGGGTCCTTCACAGCTATCCTTCCGCTGAGACCGCCTTCCCCCATATCATAGAAAATCCGCCGGCTATCGCGGTGGTGGATATAAAACTTCCCGGCGTCAGTGGCGTGGACCTGATTTATAAGATCAAAAAAATGCGGCCGGAGATCCAGTGTATTGTGTGTTCATTCTATGATGACAATGAATTTATTTTTAACGCGCTCCGCAACGGGGCCAGCGGTTACCTGCTGAAAGATTCCCTGGCCACAGAAATAATTGACTCCCTGAAAGAGTTGTACAATGGCGGCGCCCCGATGAGCCGGTATATTGCCCGCAAAGTGATCTCGGTCTTCCAGGAAAAACCGGAACTGCCCAAACTGTCTGAACTCACCGAAAGAGAAAACGAAATATTAAAACTGATCTCCACCGGCCTCGCCATCAAGGAAGCCGCTGCCGAAATCAACCTCAGTGCACATACGGTGACCAAACACCTGAAGAATATCTACACCAAACTGCATGTCAATAACCGGATTGAGGCGGTGAATAAATTAAACCAGAGATAAAGAGAAACTAGAAGGCAGAGGCGAGAAGCGAGAAGCTAGAGGCGAGAAGTAAGCACAAAATAACAAATCCCAAAGCGTTCCACCGTAGTGTAACACTTTGGGATTTTTGTATTTTTCCCTTCTCGCCTCTAGCTTCTCGCCTCTAGCTTCTTATCCTCCGAACCGTTCAGCTACCTTACTCCAGTTCACCACATTCCAGAATGCCGCCAGGTAATCGGCCCTCCTGTTCTGGTACTTCAGGTAATAAGCATGTTCCCATACATCCACACCGAGGATCGGGGTGCCTTTTACTTCGGCCACATCCATCAGGGGATTATCCTGGTTGGGAGTGGAACTGATTTCGAGTTTACCATCTTTTACCAGTAACCAGGCCCAGCCACTTCCAAAGCGGGTCATACCGGCAGCAGCGAATTTTTCCTTGAATGTGTCAAACGAACCGAAAGCGGCATTGATCGCATCAGCCAGTTTGCCTGTGGGCGCGCCACCTGCATGCGGGGCCAGACTTTCCCAGAAGAAAGTATGGTTCCAATGACCACCACCATTGTTACGTACGGCCGGGGAAATGGTACCGGCAACGGCAACCAGTTCAGCCAGGCTCTTACCTTCATTCGGTGTGCCGGCTACTGCTTTATTCAGGTTGTCTACATAGGCCTGGTGGTGTTTTCCATGATGGATCTGCATGGTCAGGGTGTCAATATGCGGTTCCAGTGCATCGTGTGCATAAGGAAGAGGTGCTAATGTAAATGCCATAATATAGATTTAATTGTGAATGATTCAATGTTATAAGAGAATAACAAAATTAAGCCCTCCGGGTTTAATACGGGTTATTCCCTGTTAATTGTTTCTGATTTCGAAAAGAACAGTGGTTACCGCCTGCTTTTAAAGAAATCCTTCATCAGCTGGGCACATTCCTCCTTCATCACCCCGTACACGAGTTCGGTTTTAGGGTGAAATGGCCAATTGGTTCCCGCGGTTTTCTTGTACCCGTTTTTTTCATCCTCTGCTCCATATACCACGCGCCCGATCTTACTCCAGTAGGCG
Source organism: uncultured Chitinophaga sp. (assembly GCA_964519865.1). Classification (GTDB taxonomy): domain Bacteria; phylum Bacteroidota; class Bacteroidia; order Chitinophagales; family Chitinophagaceae; genus JJ008. Next base: position 6,462 of record CAZFLL010000127.1, read on the forward strand.
GCCCCGGCACACATAAAACAGGGTTCCACCGTTACATACAGGGTGGCATCGGGCAGGTATTTACTGCCCATGGCATTAAAAGCGGCGGTCAGGGCGATCATTTCCGCATGGGCCGTGGGATCATTCAGCCGCTCGGTCATATTATGTCCGCGGGAAATGATCCGGTTATTCATCACCACCACGGCACCGATCGGGATCTCTTCTTCGTCATAGGCAATGCGCGCCTCTTTCAGCGCCTGCATCATATAATATTCATCGGTCATGATATAATGTAAGCTATTCCTATTTGATATAACTTGGGATAAAATTAACCCGAATGACAGACATATCCCGTTTGCAGGGAATGCGGCAGTATTTTGACAGCGGTGCCACCCGTACCGGTGCCTTCCGCCGCCGGCAGTTAAAAGCTTTTAAAGCCAGCCTGGTAAAATATGAACAGGAATTATATACAGCCCTTTATACCGATCTGAAAAAAGTACCGGAAGAATGCTGGTTTACCGAGAATGGCCTGCTGATGCAGGAAATCAATCACACACTCAATCACCTGGACAACTGGATGCAGCCCCGCTCCGCCGGTACCAACCTGGTCAACCTGCCATCTTCCAGTTATTTATATCCTTCACCCCTGGGCGTAGTGCTGATCATTGGTCCCTGGAATTTTCCCTTGCAATTATTACTGATTCCCATGGTAGGGGCCATTGCGGCCGGGAATGCGGTGGTACTCAAACCCAGTGAATATGCACCGGCCACGGCAGCCGTGATTGAGAAAATGATAAAGGATACCTTCCCGGAAGAACTGGTGCAGGTGGCGCAGGGCGATGGGGCGAAACTGGTACCGGAGATGATGAATCAGTTCCGTTTTGATCATGTATTCTATACCGGCAGTATTCCTGTAGGTAAAGCCATCTACCAGCTGGCAGCAAAGGACCTGGTGCCGGTTACACTCGAACTGGGAGGAAAAGATCCCTGTGTGGTGGAAGCGGATGCCAACTTAACCGTGGCAGCCAGACGGATCGTACTGGGCAAATTTTCCAATGCCGGGCAGATGTGTGTATCTCCTGATTACCTGCTGGTACATACTTCAGTGAAAGAACGTTTACTGGAATTGATGAAAAAATACATCATTCAGTTCTTCGGCGAAGACCCTGCAGCAACCTATGGGTATAATAAGATCATTAATGAAAAGAACTTTGACCGCCTGGCAAACTACCTTTCACAAGGGAAAATTATAGCAGGAGGCACCCATGACCGGACCACGCTCTTTATCGCCCCCACGATACTGGAGGAGGTTAGCCCGGATGCACCCGTGATGCAGGAAGAGATCTTTGGTCCGGTCTTACCAGTCTTTACATTTACAGATAAAGAGCAAGCCCTTGCCCTGATCCGCCGCAACCCCAACCCGCTTTCCTTTTATATTTTCACCGGCAGCAGGCAGAAAGAGCAGGAGTGGATTGAACAGGTGCAGTTTGGTTCAGGCTGTGTGAATAATACCGCGATGCAGTTTACCAATCACCACCTGCCATTTGGCGGGGTGGGACAAAGCGGGATCGGTGCTTATCATGGCCGTAAGACCTTTGATGTGTTTACCCACTATAAATCGGTGATGAAAACACCGGCCTGGTTTGACCCGGCCCTTAAATACCCGCCACTGAAAGGGAAAATGAGATTACTCAAATTCTTTATTAAATAGGGGATGAGAAAACTTAAAAGATTCCTGTTTGTTTTAATACTGTGCTGCACGGCCTTCGTCGTGTACGTGGAAATTATCAACAGAAACTCCGTCAACATGACCTATCGCCAGAAAGTACTCAAAGCCATCTACCCGGCCTTTATGTGGATCACCCGGCTGACCGGAAAGAACACCGAAAAATTAGCCAACAAAGACAAAACACCAGCCGTATCTTTTTATACCTTGAAAGCGGTATTGAATAACGGGGAGTCGCTCGACTTTGCCACCCTGAAGGGGAAAAAAGTATTGCTGGTGAATACCGCCAGTGATTGTGGCTATACCCACCAGTATGAAGACCTGCAGGCGCTATCCCAAGAGTATGGACAGAAGCTCGTGGTGATCGGTTTCCCGGCCAATGATTTCAAGGAACAGGAAAAAGGGACGGATGAGGAGATTGCGACATTCTGTAAACGGAATTACGGGGTCAGTTTTCCCCTCGTGCAAAAATCAGTGGTCATCAGTTCAGTCAACCAGCATCCCGTATTCCAGTGGCTGAGCGATCCGGCTAAAAATGGCTGGAACAACAAAATGCCCAGCTGGAACTTTTCCAAATACCTGGTCAATGAAAAAGGGGTGCTCACCCATTATTTCGATCCCTCTGTATCGCCCGCCAGTGATGCGGTAAAAGCAGCCCTGAACGAATAAAAATTAAAAGCGCCATACATGTTTAGTAAAACAGACATCGAAAGCTACTTCAATGCGGAAAAAGCGGAAAGCTGGGTATTTGTATTCATCGGTCTCGCGGGCATCATCACCGCACTGGTGTTCCTGGTTTTTATAAAAGGAAAATTCTATACAGGAGCGTCGATCCCCCTGTTGCTGGTCGGACTCTTACTGGCCGTTGTCGGCTACACCGTTTACAAACGCAGTGATGCGGACCGGATGCGGAATGTATATGCCTATGATATGAACCCGCATGAACTTAAAGAAAAAGAAATCCCCCGGATGAAAACCGTGATGCACAATTTTGTGATCTACCGCTATACCGAACTCTTCCTGCTGGCAGCGGGCATCGCCCTCTATATTTATTTCATCCGCGATTTCTATAACGACTTCTGGCGCGGCTTCGGACTGGCATTGGCGGTAATGGCATTGATCGCATTAACCGCTGATTTTTTTGCGGAGCAACGGGGGAAGAAATACCTGGAGGGGCTGGAGGAATATTGTAAAGGAAAGTAGGGTTGAAAAGGTTTAGTTGTTGAGTCGTTTGGTGTTTAGAGGAACCTTTTTCAATATCACGATCTCTTTGTTGCCCCGCAGGGTCTGGTATGTTTAGGGTTGAGAGTTGAGAAAGTTTAGTTGTTGAGTCGTTTGGTGTTCAGAGGAACCTTTTTCAATATCACGATCTCTTTGTTGCCTCGCAGGGCTTTGTTTGTTGTGAATTTCTATGTGTATTCTATGTACCTATGATCCTATGCCTGCCTGCCGGTAGGCAGGTGTTAAAAAAAGATGCGCAGCATCCATTTCCCGCAGGGAAATACTAACTAAGAAACAGCTGCACATAACCCCAGACAAACGGCGTCGCCAGCAACAACGAATCGAAACGATCCATAAAGCCCCCATGTCCCGGCATCAGAGATCCACTGTCTTTTACCCCCGCCATCCGTTTGAGTTTGGATTCAAGCAGATCACCCAGCGTGCCAACGATCGCCCCTGTGGCGGCCAGTAAAGTCCACCAGGTAAAGGACTGGCCAAAGACAAACCATTCATCGAACATAAATCCTAACCATCCCATCAGCAGGGAAGCCAGGATGATACCGCCGATCGTACCTTCCCAGGTTTTCTTGGGTGATATTTTCGACAAGGGTGTTTTACCAATCAGTGAGCCCACGATATAGGCCATGGTATCATTGATCCACATGGTGCCGATTGCGATCAGGGGAAAATAAATACTATACCCTCTTTCATTCATCAGTACCGGGTTGCCGGTCTCTGTACCGTAAAGACTCATCATCATGCCCCAGCTCATCGAGATATAAAAAATGCCCAGCAGCGTCACCCCAAAGGCATTCAGGTGCAGCGGACCCTGGCGGAAAATGCCAATGATCGTCAGGATAAAACCAGCCACCGAAACGGGCATGGAGAAATTATCGCGTAACAGGTAGCCCCCAAGCTGAAAAGCTTCCCCGCAGAACCAGAGCATCAGTCCGTACCCCAGCAGCATAAAACCCAGTTTGG
>CAZFLL010000128.1:0-10206 GCA_964519865.1 uncultured Chitinophaga sp.
AAGCCTGCCGCTAGCGTTCATCCTGAGCCAGGATCAAACTCTCCATTGTAAATGAAGTTTTGATACTGACATGTTTTATCGGCGGGCCGAAACCCGTCGACATAATTCTCATTAGAAAATTAACGTGTCAAATCTAAATGTAATTTAGCTTGACTTACCTATTGTTTTCTTCCCGAATTGCTTCGGAAAGAAGTGCTATTGTTTCCCAACTTTCAAAGATCTTTTGCCGTTTTACCAGCACCCCGTTTTTGATTGGGAGTGCAAAGGTAAGGGCTTTTTTATTTCTACCAAATTTTTCTTCAAATTTCTTGGAAATTTTTCAGAGCTATTTGGCTTGATTATCAACTTGTTTAGTGAAGAACTGACCCGCTTTTTTGGAAGCGGACGGCAAAGGTAGGGGTTTGTTTATTACCAGCAAATTTTATTGCTGATTTTTCTTCAAATCTTACATCTTTTTTCTTTCACAACCTTCAGAGAACTACCCGTTTTTTCAAGCGGGTTGCAAAGATAAGGGCACCCAGTTTACCAACCAACGATTTTGACCAAAAATATCCCCCAACTTTTTGAAACGCAGTACTGATGCAGGTTTTCGGCGAAAAAAATTTTGAACTATTTCCCTGAACAACCCCTTTTTTGGCCGTTTTAACCCCCGCAACACCCCCTAAATTCCGTTATTCACAGCACTGTAAAAGTTCCAGACCAACTCAATAAAGGGGGATTTAATACGTATAAACAACTACTGGCCAGGAAAATAAGCCCCGGGACCCAGAACAGGTCCGCCAATTCTGTATTGAAAAAGCTCATCCGGGAAAATATCCTTCCGGGTAACAGACCCGGATTAAAAAAAGACCATGGGCAGGGACCGCAAAACTGGCTTTTGTACAGTCCTTCGCTTCAATGATTGACCTGAACTCATCCAGACTGATCTTTCCCCGACCCACTTTCAGCATCGTGGCCGTCAGGGCTCTTACCATACCCCTTAAAAACCGGTTGGCCTTTACCTGGTAAACCAGGCAATCACCCTGAAGCACCCACTCACTCTGCTCAATCCGGCACTGAAACGTCTTTACCTGCGTATTACGCTTGGAAAACGACGTGAAATCCTCATACTCTTTCAGGATGCCCGCCGCAGCCTGCATCCGCTCCAGGCTGATCTGGTAGGGGAAATAAAAAGCCCGGTCTTCCAGGAAGGGATCCTTGGACCGGTAAATAAAATAGTTGTACACCCGGCCCTCTGCATCAAACCGGCTATGCGCCTCCTCTCCCATTAACTGCAATCGCTTAATCACGATATCCGGAGGCAGGATCGCATTCATCTTATAAACGAATTGCGGATGAATGCCGCTCGTATAATCAAAATGAAAATAATTCTGTAAGGCATGCACCCCGGCATCAGTACGTGAAGAACCAGTGAGAAATACAGGCGTACGATGTAATACAGCAAACGCTTTTTCCACTTCCGATTGTATCGTTACCGCATTCTCCTGTGTCTGGAAACCACTGTAACGGGTGCCTTTGTAGGAGAGTTCGATAAAATAACGGGACATAGAGAGTTAGTAGTTAGTAGTTAGTAGTTAGTAGTTAGTAGTTAGTAGTTAGTAGTTAGTAGTCGTTCTCCGGTGGGATTTTTGTTTGATATTGTTCCTTAGAGTTGCTGGTTGGGGTGCCGGATTAATGCAGCATGGCTTTGAAACGATTGATAAAGTATGGATCTTTTAATTCAGTCTCGAGTGTCGCAAAAGCGGTTTTATCTGTAGCATATTTATATGCTGCATCAAAGAAATTATACTTTGATTCATCATTGAGAAATAAAGCACCCAGGTTTTTGATCTGGGGCACACTAAAACATTTCAGTTTAAAGTATTTTTTGGCCTGGCTGATCATATCATCGTCCCCCTCAGCCGCAGCCATGGCCTTACGCAGGGCAAAAAAATCTGATTCAGCAGCGACTTCGGCACAGGGCAATGTTGCGGCTGGTTTTTCTGCCGGTTTATCCGCCGGCTTTTCAACGGGCACCTGCTTCTCCTCTGTCTTTGGCTGGTCCGCCGGTTTTACCGGCTCTGTAACTTTTGGTTTTTCTTCTGTTACCACAGGCTTGTCTTCGGGTTTAACTGCAGTGGCCTGTATATCCAGGAACTTTTTCTCTTCCTTCGGTTGTTCTTTCACCACCGGCACAATCACTTTCGGGTTGGGGATCAGCAGGCGGATCGTATCAATCTTCAACCCTTCCTGGTTATCCATAAAAACCAGCCCAAACCCTTCTGTGGTTGAACTTTCGGATCGCTTGGTCACGACTGACCGCTTATATTCCGGGACTACAACCGGAGCCTCTTCCGTTTTAACAGGGGCTTTTTCCTCAATGATAACTTTCGGTTCTTCTTTCTTTATGTCCGGTAAATTTTCCTTTGGTTTTTCATTCACAGCGGATTTCGGTTCCTGTACCACCGGGTCCACGGGTTTTAATACAGGCTCTGTCACCACCGGCTTTGCCTCTTCTTTCTTTTCCTCTTTTACCACTACAGGCTCAGGTTTTGCCTGCTCCGGTATTTTTGTAACCGGCACCGCTTCTTCCCTTTTTTCCACCACTACTTTTCCTGTTTCTGCGGGGACAATAGTTACCGGTTCTTTAGATTGTTCAACCTGAACCAGCTTCGGTTCTGCCGGTTTAGGTTGTTCCACCACCACAGGTTCCGGCTTAACGACCGGCTTCTCCTCCACTTTGGGAGCAGGTGGATTCTCCCTTAGCGATGGATCTCCGGTGGCTTTTGCCAAGAGGTCAGTGAATGGAGAAACTTCTTTATTGTTCTGTGCATTGCTGTTATCAGTTTTTACCTGGACAGTAGAAGAGTATTGAATCGCCAGTGACTGCAGATCAAATAATCCCCAGCCTTTTTCCCCGAAATCCTTAACCAGGAAACCATGGTCCTTCTGCGCCATCTTTACCGTGAAAGATTGTTCCGGGGCTTTGTTTTGTATAAATCCAAGGGTAAATGAATAGGTTGAGTCAATCAATTTAGGAAGTATCAGGTATCCGCTGACAGAAGAAGAATATACCTTGCTGTTCATCTTAACAAAAAAAGGCTGTGCCGGCTCCGCCTGCAGGTACATAAAGTACACTTTCTGGGAATTGGCAGCGAAAGCCATTGCCGTCAGCACTAAAACAAGGAGAAATCGTTTCATACAACCTGATTGGTTCAGAACAAATTTAATTGAATTGAAGGGGATTGGGAAATTGGGAATTGGAGATTGGGAAATGGGGAATCCGGAAAGATGGGCGGGAAGCTGTAGTATACAACCCCGGTTTGCAATGCTGGTTGCTGGCTTTCGGGGTTAGGCTGTCGGCACTTTACTATCGACTCCCCTCTCCCCTCCCGGCTTTTCCCAACTCTCTGTTAAACCCTGTAACCATCTGTCCCAATTATCCGTCTAACCCCGGCATATTCACTTAATTTTGCCGCCTAAATTCAACTACTATTTATGAACAGATTTTTGCTTTCCATTCTATTCTTCCTGGCCGGGCTGAGCGTCATGGCACAAACCAAACCTGCTGCTGATACCGCCTGGAAAAAAGAATACAGGGAAACGGCCACCCGGATCAATGACCTGGTACATACCAGACTTGAAGTAAAGCCTGATTTCAGCAAATCCTGGCTCTATGGAAAAGCCTGGATCACCCTGAAACCTCATTTCTATGCCACAGATTCCCTGACCCTGGATGCAAAGGGGATGGAGATCAAAAAAATCGCTTTGATAAAGGGAACTCAGCAACTGCCATTAAAATACACGTATGATGACTGGCAACTGAAGATCCACCTGGATAAAACCTATAAAGCCACTGAGTCATACACTGTATATGTTGAGTACACCGCCAAACCGGATGAGTTTGAAGAAAAATATGCCCAGGGTGCCATGCTTGGAATCAAGGGTATGTATTTTATCAATCCGAAAGGAGAGGATAAAAACAAACCCACCCAGATCTGGACACAGGGTGAGACGGAATCGAACTCTGCCTGGTTCCCCACCATTGACAAAACACAGCAGAAAACCACGCAGGAACTGACCGTTACAGTAGCCGATAAATATGTGACCCTGAGTAATGGTAAACTGGTTTCCCAAAAGAAAAATGCGGATGGTACCCATACCGATTACTGGAAAATGGAATTACCCCACTCCCCATACCTGTTTTTCCTGGGCGTGGGTGAGTATGCCATCATCAAAGACAGCTGGAGAGGCAAGGAAGTGAATTACTATGTAGAAAAAGAATATGCTTCTGTAGCTAAAAAGATTTTTGGCAATACACCTGAAATGATCAGCTTCTTTTCTAAAATCACCGGGGTTGATTACCCCTGGGTGAAATATTCACAGATTACGGGTCGTGATTATGTAGCCGGTGCCATGGAAAACACCACCGCCACTATTCACCAGGAATCCGCGCAGCAGGATGCCCGTGAGCTGGTGGATGGCAATAACTGGGAAGGCACGATTGCCCACGAACTCTTTCACCAGTGGTTTGGAGATTATGTTACCGCAGAAAGCTGGAGCAACCTGACCGTCAATGAATCATTTGCCGATTACAGCCAGACCCTCTGGGATGAATATAAATATGGCAAAGATGCCGGAGATGCTGAAAACTACCAGGGCATGCAGGGTTACCTGATGAGTGGCAGTGATAAAAAAGACCTGGTGCGTTTCCATTATAAAGACCGGGAAGATATGTTTGATGCGGTAAGTTATCAGAAAGGGGGCCGTATCCTTCACATGTTGCGTAACGCCGTTGGAGACAGCGCTTTCTTCAAATCACTCAACAATTACCTGACTACTAATAAATTCAAAGCCGCTGAAGCACACCAGTTGCGACTGGCATTTGAAGAAGTAACCGGACGTGACCTGAACTGGTTCTTTAATCAATGGTATTTCGGCAGCGGCCACCCGACTGTGGATATCAGTTACCTGTACAACGATACTACCGGGATTGCCCAGGTAATTGTCAGACAAACCCAGAAGACAAAAATCTTTACCCTGCCCATCGCGATCGATGTATATAACGGTGCTGCAAAAACCCGTTATAATGTATGGTCGAAAAATGCGGCTGACACATTTACTTTCACCTACAAAACCCGTCCGGACCTGATCAATGTGGATGCCGATAAAGTGATGTTATGGGTGAAAAAGGATGCCAAGACACTGGAGAATTATATTCACCAGTATACCTATGCCGGGAATTATGTGGACCGTCGTGAAGCCATTGAATTTGCGGCTAAGAATCAGGCTGATCCCAAAGCAGCCGCTTTACTTAAAACCGCGCTGACGGATAAATACAAAGGCCTGCGTGCATTTACAATCAGCAAACTGGACCTGAAAAAAGAGAATATAAAGAACAGCGTGGAGCCTGTACTTGCCGATATCGCAAAGAATGACAAAGCCGCCACGGTAAAAGCAGCGGCCATTGACCGGCTGGGAGAATATAATAAGAAGGAATATGCGGAGCTCTTTAAAAATGCCGTAAATGATTCCTCCTATACGGTGGCTGGTAATGCACTCGCGGCCCTGGCGAATGTTGACCCGGAAGCCTCAGCAGCGATTGTAAAAAAACTGGCTGATACTAAAATGAAAGGGGTGTTACAGGAAGTGGTGATGGGTGAAATACTGAAATCAGGTGATGAAACCATGGCCGACAAAATCATTGGTGATTTTGCCGCTATGCCGCTGAGCCAGGGTAAGTTCCAGGCATTAAACGGACTGAGCACTTATCTCTCGGCCATTAAAAATATTGAGAAGATCAAATGGGGAGTGGATGAAGTGGTGAAATTCCGCGAAAAAGTACCGGAAAACTTCCGCAACCAGACCGATCCATTCATCAATGGTATGGTACTGAAAGGCATCCTGGCCGCAAAAGGCAAACAATTAAAGGAAACACCGGATGATAAAGCGCTGGCTGAACTGGTGGAATATATTAAAGCGAAATTGCCGGAGGCGGATAAGAAAGGATTCTAAGAGCCCCCTAAAGGGGGACTTCGAAGAACCTTTCAGATCTAATATTTTTTTCAAAAAGAAAAGCCATTACAGATGTAATGGCTTTTCTTTATTTAAAAACCTTATATAAGAAGTAATACCTAAATCAGGTGCATATCCGCCTTATTACATCCTGCCTGGTTCAGGATATTAATTCACTTAATCATCCTTTATTTTAAAAATTGTGATATACTAACAAAGTATTGACCAAATGCGAATAAATGGGATTTAACAATCAGCAAGTATTGAAGCAAGTCTAAGAAAATATAAGAACACTTCATCCCAATTTTATAATCTAAGCAGGGGCTGTTGACCTGCCTTTGCCGGCAGGCAGGCTACTAACTACTGACTATTAACTACCGACTAGCTTACCAGCTCCCACTCGCCCCGCCGCCGCCGCCACCGCCGCCGCCGAAGCCACCAAAGCCACCGCCACCGCCGCCGCCAGACCAGCCACCACCACCGCCGGACCAGCCACCACCACCAAGTCCTCCTAAGCCACCCCAGCCACGGAAACCGCCGCGGGAAACATAAGTACCGTTACGTCCGCCACCACCAAAAATGATGATCAGTATGATAATGATAAAAATGATGGTCCCGATCGAAGGCTTTTTAAATTTTTTACTGCCATAGCTGGCCGGAGCTTTATATTCACCTGCAGCAGCTTTGATCAGGGCGTCCGTGCCTTCGTCCAATCCGCGGTAATAATTATCCTGTTTAAAAGCCGGTGTGATTTCCTCATCAATGATATGTTTGGCTGTCACATCGGGAATCGCGCCTTCCAGTCCGTAGCCGATTTCAATTTTCATCCGGTGATCATCCTTGGCTACCAGTATCACCAGTCCGTTGTTCTTATCTTTATTTCCCACCCCCCAGTCACGCAGAATCTTAAGTGCCACTTCATCCACCGTATAATCACCAACCGTTGGAATAATGACTATGGCAAACTGGTTGGAAGTACTGTCATCATAAGCCACCAGTTTACGTTCCAGCGCAACCACTTGTTCAGCAGAAAGTGTACCGGTATAATCATTTACCAATCGGGGCGGGTTGGGACGGGCAGGAACGATCTTATCTATCTGCGCCGAGGCACAAACAGATAAGATCAGTGAAAATATCAGGAGTAAATTTTTCATTGCATTTACCGGCCGAACACGATTTCGTCCGGGAGTTCGTTTTTATCGGCTTCTTTGTCGTAAGGAAAATGCGACTGCAGGGCCACCCCGATCTGGATCACCGCATCGGCAATGGCTTTGGCATAGTTGTCTGAATTGAAACTGGACAGCATTTCCTTCACTACTTTATCCCAGTATTCTGTTCCCACTTTCTGGTGGATGCCCTCATCCCCGAACACGGCCACCTGGCGGTCCTTAATGGCCACATAGACCAGGGTCGCATTCCGGTAATCCGTCTTCTCCATTTTCAGTCCGTGGAAAATTTCAGCGGCCCGGTCCAGTGCGTTCATGAAACGGCAACGGCTTTCAACGTACACCCTTACTTCGCCGCTGGTGCGTTGTTCCGCATGCCTGATTGCTTTTACAATCAGGTGATTCTCTTCTTCAGAGAAGAACTGTTTTTTCCTGAATAAGCCGAACATCCTGTTTACTTAATGTCGAATTTAATATCAGGCGCTTTTTCAGCACCCGGATCGGATTTGTAAAAAGCCTTCTCCTTGAAATTAAACATGGAGGCCAGGATATTTTTCGGGAATCGTTTCACACGCAGGTTATAGCCTTCCACGGATTTGTTATAGTCCTGGCGGGCCACATTAATCCTGTTTTCTGTACCCTCGATCTGGGTCTGAAAATCACGGAAAGCCTGGGTGGTCTTGAGGTCGGGATAGGCTTCAAATGAAGCAATCAGCCGGCTCATGGATCCCTGGAGATTCGCCTGTGCCTGTTGGAATTTCTCCAGGGTGGCCGGGTCGTTGATATCTACAGTAATGGAAGTGGCTTTGGCCCTTGCCTCCACAACTGCCTGCAGGGTGGATTTTTCGAAGTTGGCAGAAGCTTCCACGGTTTTGATCACGCTGCTGTACAGGTCTGTACGACGCTGGTAATTGGTCTCCACATTACCCCACACTTTCTTCACATCCTGATCAGAAGTTACCAATCCGTTATAACCGTTACATCCCCATACACCGAGTATGAGAATCAAACCGGCGATTACTAATAAACCGATATTACGGGTTCCTTTCATTTTACTGAGTTTTTGATTTGACATTAAAATTAGTGTATTTGGGAATTCCGGGAGGGGAATTTCGGTGGATTGAGTCAGGGAAGCGGCGAAATCGGTCTGGAGCCGGTAATTGGCAGTCGATAGTCGTTAGTCATTAGTAAACAGCCAATACTAAAAAAACCTCCCATAAAGGAAGGTTTCAATTTTATCATATTCACTATGCTTTCAGCACTATTGACTAATGACTATTGACTAACCCTGCACCGCCGCGATCCCTGGTAACACTTTCCCTTCAAAGTACTCCAGCATAGCCCCTCCGCCGGTGGAAACATAGCTAACCTTATCCGCGAAACCAAATTGATTAACCGCTGATACAGAGTCGCCACCACCTACGAGTGAAAAGGAGCCGTTCTGGGTAGCTTCGGCGATCGCTACGGCGATAGCTTTCGTGCCTTTCTGGAATTTTTCCATTTCAAAAACACCCATCGGGCCGTTCCACAGGATAGTTTTTGATTTGCGGATCACTTCGCTGAAGATGCCTTCGGCCTTGGGTCCGATATCCAGTCCCATCCAGCCATCAGGAATGGCATCGCTGGGGCAAACCTGGGTATTGGCATTGGCGTCAAACTTATCAGCGATCACGGAATCCTCAGGCAGGTGGATGCTTACATTTTTCTCCAACGCTTTTTTCAGGATTTCCCGGGCTGTATCCAGGCGGTCTTCCTCGCAAAGGGAATTACCGATTTTTCCGCCACGGGCTTTCATGAAGGTATATGCCATCCCGCCACCGATGATGATATCAGAAGCTCTTTCAAGCAGGTTTTCGATAATTAATATCTTATCGCTCACTTTGGCACCACCGATGATGGCCACAAAGGGTTTTTCTGAACTGTGCAGCACTTTTTCCGCGCTGGCCACTTCACCTTCCATCAGGTAACCAAAGAGTCGTTTTTCGGGCTGGAAGAATTTAGCGATCACGGCAGTGGAAGCGTGGGCACGGTGAGCGGTACCAAAGGCATCATTTACCCAAACATCACCGAGACGTGCCAGTTTGCCTGCAAAAGCCTCATCGCCTTTCTCCTCTTCTTTATAAAAGCGGAGGTTTTCCAGTAACAACACTTCACCGGGACGCAGCATACCGGCAGTCAGCCAGGCCTGTTCACCGATGCAATCATCTGCAAAGAGAACGGGAGTATTGCTTCCCAGGAGTTCGGACAGGTGTTTGATGAGGTGTTTGAGTGAATATTTATCGGTTGGACCGTCTTTGGGGCGACCGAGATGACTCATCAGGATCACACTGCCCCCGTCGTTGAGGATTTTCTTGATCGTAGGAATGGCGGCACGCATCCGGTTATCATCCGTGATTTCGAATTTATCGTTCAGGGGGACATTAAAGTCAACACGGATCAGGGCTTTCTGATTCCTGAAATCATAAGCGGAAAATTTTGACATAGTTGTAATAATTAAGTTGAACGAATCAGGTTAATGCGGCTGCATTCTTTGCCGCTCGGCTTCCCGGAAGAGGATATGCCCGGCGACGGTTGACATGACTTCTTCCGTAACGTCTTTCCCCCCTTTCAGGTTTGTGCGGATGGCTTCAATCGTGTATTTCGGACCGAAGGGAATGCCCCACCAGCCGAATAAAAAACTCAATGCGGTAAAAGGCCAGGACCGGTTGCCACGGCTCTCTCCTTTCCGTATCATATATACATCGGAAGTGCGTTTAAACGTCACCACTCCCAGGGATACGGTGTAGGCGAAATAAATAAAACGGGAACCATTCTCACCTTCCTGTTGCAGTTCACGGGCGGATAGTCCGTCGATATTCTTAATCTTCATTATAACCAGAGCTGAAGGCTCAGAGCAGGCATAAAGCAACGCTGACGCGTATACTTTATGCCGCTCCGGAGTCCCTTCGGAATTACTTAGTAATCAGTTTCGCAAAGAAATTAACGGTACGTACGAGCTGGCTTACATAGCTCATTTCGTTATCATACCAGCTAACGGTTTTCACCA
>CAZFLL010000129.1:0-10074 GCA_964519865.1 uncultured Chitinophaga sp.
TTATTATCAGCTGCTCTGAACAGCGGGTTGATCTCGAGCATGGAGCAATCCAATCCGACATAGGCATTGTACAGGTTGGTCACAAACTTCACGCAGTTTTTAAATGCTTCACCGCTTAACCCGAGGTTGAAGGCTATCTTACGGGCCTGGAATCCCTGGAGGCCGCCGGAAGGATGTACCCACTCTTTAAAAATCTTTTCAGGTGTATGGTGGGCTACTTCTTCAATATTCATTCCGCCCTCGGTACTGTACATGATCACATTTTGTCCCTTGGTACGATCGAGGAGAATGGAGAGATAAAATTCCTTGCGGTCACTCACGCCGTCATAATACATGTCCTGGGCTACCAGGATCTTGTTCACTACTTTGCCGGCAGGACCGGTTTGCAGGGTTACCAGGGTGCCTCCCAGGATTTTTTTCGCGAAATCGGCGATGTCTTCAATATTCTTCCCCACTTTCACCCCATTGATCCCGTTTTCTTTGATGGCACCTTTACCGCGGCCACCGGCATGGATCTGGGCTTTTACAACGGCAAAACTGCTTCCGAACTGGTTCTTAATCTGGCGGTAGGCTTCTTCCGCTTCATGTACTGTACTGCAGGCAAATCCTTCCTGCACCGGAACATTGTATTTTTTGAGCAGTTCCTTAGCCTGGTATTCGTGGAGATTCATATTGGAAAAATTTGCGCAAAGATAAAGGATCACGGACAGTGAATAGCGAATAGGGAATAGTTTTTTTACCTTGCAGGGATGCGTCTCCATTACCTGTTACTGCTTTTCCTGGTTTCCTGCAGACCTGTGCTGAAAATGCACTGGCCGGAAAATAAGGCCGGGCTGACTGGCTCGGGCTTTTATAAAGAAGCCGCTGCCATGCAATGGGGAAGCAGGGATTCCCTGGCGCTCCGGGAAGCACTTTCCGGTAATATCCCGCCTTTTCTACGTCGGTTCGTACCGGTCAGGGTGAGTATAAAAGACACCCTTAGCGGCAAAGAAATTAAGGCTGTTTATTATGTGTCACCGGATTACCTGAGTATTGGCCATTCCGGTGACTGGGCACGGGTTTGTATCACCCCATATGCGGCCCAGCGCATTGCTGATAGTTTTCATTGCTTCCTGCCTACCCGGAAAATAGTGGATGACATCTATAAGGCTGCAGTCGTAAAGCCGGAACCGGTTCCGATGTATGCTTTCCGTGACAGTACCCCAACCATGTGGCAGCATCACCTGATCATTGAGGGACAGCGGGAGGGGAGAACTGGACTGATCGCCGGTATTAAAAAAGATATTGTAATCAGTGGAAAGATCAGCCGGGATAAACGACCAGGCCGGGTGGCGATCTATGGATGGCATAAACCTGACGGGCAGCCCATTCAGCCATTATATACCGGTCATATTTTCTGGTGGGTGGATTATAGCCAGGGGGTCAGGCTGGTTTACCGCCTCATCCGGGTCGATGGGAAATGGATGGATTATACTGAAGTGTTGAAAAATCCGGTGCTTTCCAGGTTGATTTGTGATGAAGCCGACTGTGATTTTTTCCGATACCCGTTACAATAGATTGCTAAACTTCCTCCTGCTTTTATTTTAATTAACATTTTTAATCCGGTTGTTTACCTTTGCAGCGCTAATTTGTCCCGTTTTTTCATCTTTCAGTAAAACAGCATTTACCCTGAGCAAAAACTGTACATACCTGTTCTTTATTGTTTCCCTCTTTGTAACAACCAGCCTGCAGGCACAGGAACCGGCATTACAATTTGGTAACCGGCTGAAAAACCTGGGCAGCAATTTTTCCGGGGGCAGCGGGAATGACAGCCTGAAGCACCGGGATAATTCCGAAGATTCCATCACCATCAGTTTCAAATACCTGGATTCAACCCGGAACTACCGGCTTGATTCCACCATCATTGATTTCACCCGCCGCTATCCGTTACCGGGCACCTATATCAACCTCGGTAATACCGGTACGGCCGCCCGCTCCCTTTTATTTTCCCCCGAATTACATGCGGGATTTGATCCGGGATTCCATGCACTGGATGTATATAAATGGAAACTCAGCGAGGTCCGTTTTTTTAATACCACCCGTCCATATTCCGAACTGAATTATATGCTGGGCAGCCGCGTGGAACAAATGATCAGTCTCCTCCATACCCAGAATATCAAGCCCAATTGGAATATGTTGTTCCAGTACCGCCTCATCAACTCACCGGGTTATTTCCAGAACCAGAATACCAATCACAACAATTACCTGCTGACATCAAAATACCAGTCAAAAAACCTGCGCTACAACAACTATTTTGTCTACCTGGCCAATAACCTGCAATCCTATGAGAATGGGGGCATTATTGATACCACGGATATCCTGAATGACCCGGATTATAAAGAGCGCTACAATATCAATACCCGTATCGGGGGAAAGAAGGTGTTTTCCGCCAACTTTTTTGCCAATAAGATCAATACGGGGAATAAATACAAGGAGAGCACCCTGCTTTTCAGGCAGCAATATGATATCGGGAAAAAGGATTCAGTGGTCACCGATTCTACCATTATCCCCCTGTTCTTTCCAAGACTCCGGTTTGAACATACATTGCAGTTTGACCGCAATAATTATACATTCCAGGACAATGTGGGTGATTCCCTTTATTACCAGGCTTATTATGATACGGCTTTGCGTAAGCCAATTGATACGGTCCTTTTCAAAGACCGTTGGAAAATACTGAATAATGATTTCTCGATTTACCAGTTTCCCGATGCGAAGAACCTGCACCAGTTTATTAAAATGGGACTGCTGGTACAAACGATCAGTGGCACGATGTCATCCGGGAAGGTTTCTTTTTTTAATACAGCGGGTCATGCTGAGTACCGGAATAAAACAAAGAACCAGCTATGGGATATTGAAGCCAATGGCCGCCTGTTTTTCACTGGTTTTAATGCCGGGGATTATGAAGCACATATTTCCCTGCAAAGCCTGTTGGGTAAAAAAGTCGGTTCCCTGGAACTTGGATTTGAAAATATAAGCCGGACCCCCTCCTTCCTTTTTGACCGCCGCAGCAGTTTTTACCTGATGAAGACGGTGGTGAACCTGAAAAAGGAGAACAATACCCATTTATTCGCTTCTTATTTCCTGCCCTCATTTAAGTTGCGGTTAACCGGACATTATTACCTGGTCACCAACTATACCTACCTCGGTAGCTATTATGAGATCAGGCAGGAAAGCAGTTTATTCAACCTGCTACAGATTGCGGTGGAAAAAACAATCCGTTTTGGCAGGCGGTGGAACTGGCATACTGAAATGTATATACAGCAACTGATCGGGAATGCGCCGGTGAATGTTCCGGCCTTATATACCCGTAACCGCATTGGGTATGAAGGCAGTCTTGGTTTTAAAAACCTGGATATTGCCTTTGGTGCCGAAATCAGGTACCGGGCAGCGTATAAAGCCGACCATTATTCCCCGGTCCTGGGCCGCTTTTTCAACCAGGATACGATGACCATCCGCAACGAACTGCCGGATATCTCCGCCTACCTGCACTTCAGGATCCGGCCTTTTACCGCCTTTGTCCGGCTGGAAAACCTCAATACCGCCCGGAATTTCAATGGGTTCGGCTTTACCCGCAACAACCTGGTGGCTCCTTATTACCCTTATCCCGGTATGCAATTCAGGTTAGGGGTTTTCTGGCGCTTTGTTAATTGATTCTCAAATCACTGCGCCTGACCAAACTCAGTTTCATTTCTTCAGAATTGCGGGTATCTTTGCAATACAAGATGCGAAAGCTGGTTTTAACCATATCTTTTTTATGTTACCTGGCTGTCACCTGCGGGGTGGTGGTCAATTTTCATTACTGTATGGACCGGCTGGCTTCCGTTCAGTTTTTTGGTGAAGAATCGGACATGTGCAGCCGTTGCGGAATGAAGCAACATGCTCAGAATACCTGCTGCCATGATGAAGTCAAAGTGATTAAACTGGAGCAGGATCAGCAAAAGGTTTCGGTTCCTGATTATTCAATCGCTGCCCTGACTGAACTGGTCTCCATTCCTTCTGTTTTTATTTCAGCACCTTTTTATAGCAATACAATTTCAGCTGTATTCAGCAGCCATTCCCCGCCTTTACTATCTGAACAGGATACCTACCTGCAGATAAACGTATTCCGGATCTGATACCACTCCTCTGTTTTTTTGCTGCCTGAGCGGCAGACGGTCAACCATTGTGCCCTTCGGCACGATATTATCTTATTATTTATAAATTGAATAACATGAAAACAATACGTTTATTTTCAATGACAGTCCTCCTGGTGGCACTCAGCACTTTTAGTTTTGCCCAGTCAAAAACAGAGTCCTTCCAGGTGTCCGGTAATTGCGGTATGTGCAAGACCCGCATAGAAAAAGCAGCTAAAGAAGCCGGGGCCTCCGATGCCAAATGGGATGCCGATACTAAACAACTCACCATTACTTATCAAAGCTCCACCACGAATACGGCTAAGATCCAGCAGAAAATAGCCGAAGTGGGACACGATAATGCCGGATTTAAAGCGAGCATGGATGTGTATAATAAACTCCCAGGTTGCTGTAAATATGATAAAGCTGCCACGGATGAGAAAATGGATTGTTGTAAAGACGGCAAATGCACGAAGGAAGGCCATGATGGGAAGGATTGCTGCAAGAAAGAAGGGGCTGCCAAAATGGATTGCTGTAAAGACGGCAAGTGTACCAAAGAGGGCCATGATGGTAAGGATTGCTGTAAAAAAGATGGAGCCGCTAAAATGGATTGCTGTAAAGACGGCAAGTGTACCAAAGAAGGCCATGATGGTAAGGATTGCTGTAAGAAAGAAGGGGCCGCTAAAATGGATTGCTGTAAAGACGGCAAATGCACCAAGGAAGGCCATGATGGAAAGGATTGCTGCAAAAAATCTTAATTTACCCGGTAAATGAAATATGTGAAAAAATACGTTTTCTTTTTTGTGATACTTTTCCAGTTCCAGTTGTTGCAGGCCCAGTTTACCAAGGCGAATCTGCAGGCCACCGGGCTCACCTGTGCGATGTGCAGTAACGCGATCAATAAAGCGTTGCAGCATCTGCCCTTTGTTGAATCAGTGAAGGCGGATATTAAAAACTCTTCTTTCAGTATTGTATTCCGTCAGCAGGCTTCTGTAGACCTGGATGCGATCAAAAATGCGGTGGAAGAAGCGGGTTTTTTTGTCGGTGGGTTACAGGTGACGGGCACTTTCAGTAACCTGAATACCGGGCAGGGCGGGATTGCCAAAATCGGCAACAGCTGGTTTTATTTTGTCAAAGACGCGAACCGGGTACTGCAGGGAGAAGTTACAATTAAACTGCAGGACAAATCTTTCCTGACGGCAAAAGAGTTTAAAAAAATCAGTGCTGCTGTTAAGTCACCAAGTCTTCAGACCGGTAAGGCCGAAACTGACCTTGCTGGGGAAGGACTGAAGAAAGGGGAACGGCTTTTTCACGTCACGATCTGATACATAGTTGTTTCTCTCCCGTAATTGCGGGAGAGAAACTTTTTAAAAGAGTATACGCATGATGAAACAAAAACAAACCATTTTAATTTTCATTTTCCTGCTGCCGGCCATTTTGGTTCGGGCACAGATCAAACAGGGATATAAAGCCCCGGATGTGGCACTGCCCACAGCAACGGGTGATACGATCCGTCTTTCTTCACTGAAAGGGAAAGTGGTGCTGCTTGATTTCTGGGCTTCCTGGTGTGGTCCCTGCAGGGTATCCAATAAAGGGTTGGTCAAACTATACCCGAAGTACAAGGAAAAGGGATTTGAAATTCTCGGGGTTTCCCTGGATGAAGACAGTAAAGACTGGCAGAAGGCCGTTGAAAAAGACAGGATAAAATGGCTGCAGGTAATTGATAAAGGAGGGTGGGAGTCCAATACAGTGAATCAATGGCGGATTTCGGCCATACCCACTTCCTATCTTATCGATAAAGAAGGAACCCTTATCGCCATGGATCTCGAAGGGAAAGAACTGGAAAAAGCACTGAAAGAATTGTTAGGCGACTGATTAACCGGATTGTATGAAGAAAGTTGTTTTAATAAGCCTGCTCACATTGCTGACTGTGGGTGTTTCTGCCCAGGAATTATATGTATTCAGTGAACCGGCTTCCAGCCTGCCGGCCCATTCGCTTAGTGTAAAGCTCAAGGATCATTTTGTTACAAAGGACAATATCTATGGCCGCTTCTCCAACCGGCTGATGCCGCAACTGATGGCGGGACTGAGTAAAAACCTGATGTTGCGGGCCGGGATTTCGATGGCCAATATGCATACACCAACGACTCGCTATGAATCATTTAGTGTCTATGCCAAATACCGGTTCCTGTCAAAAGATGAGCTGCATACGCATTTCCGGATGGCGGTGTATACCGAAGTCTCAAAAACCCGTATCCCGTTTCACTATGATGAGATCACCCTGATGGGTGATAAGAGCGGGGTGGAAGCAGGTCTTATTGCCACGCAGTTATGGCATAAGTTTGCTTTATCAGGCACCCTGGGACATACGCAGGTATTGCATAAGTCCAGGAACGATCAGGTGATCTATATACCGGAACGGGGTTACCAGTCACTGAATTATTCGATATCCGGCGGTTTACTGATACTGCCAAAGGAATACACAGATTATAAGCAGACTAACCTGAACCTGTATGTGGAATTGCTGGGCCAGCAATTGCTGGATAAAAATGCCGGCTTTACTGACCTGGCACCGGCCCTGCAGCTGATATTCGGCAGTACCACCAAACTTAACCTGGGTTACCGGTTTCAGCTCAACGGATCCATGCAGCGTATGGCCACCAACAGCTGGTTGCTGAGTATTGAAAGGACTTTTCTGAATGTGTTGAAGAAAAAATAACAACGCTCTTGCGGAAGTGTTTCGTTATCATATTAACCTTTGTTTATCTCGCGTTTACCGCGGGGGTGACTTTGCAGCGGCATTATTGTATGAACCGCCTGGCTTCCCTGCGTTTCAGCCCGCATACGGAGGACCGTTGCGGGTATTGCGGTATGGACCAGTCGGAGCGGGGTAATGCCTGCTGCCGGGATGAGAGTACCGTATATAAGATCACGGATGATCAGCAACCCGGACCGGTTTTTCTTTCATTGGCTAATTCTGAAATCCCGGTACTGCAGGAATCTGAACCTGTCACGGTTTCCGGACTCCAAAATAATACAGTGAATGGCCTGTATTATGGTCATGACCCGCCCTGGCAATCCACGGTTCCCTTATTTATCAGGTTTGAAGTTTTTCGCATCTGATTCAATGTTGATTATGGCCTTCCAGGGGCCGTCAATGCTGCATGCGCAGCTATTTATCATTTCTATAATCAACAAATATGAAACACAGTTTAATAAAGATATTCCTGCTGATCCTGGTGACCGTAAGTTCAGTGGCAGCAGGGCAAAGCAATGCCGTTATCACCATCCACATGAAAGTGTATGGCAATTGCAGTATGTGTAAAGAGCGCATCGAAAAAGCGGCAAAAGGGAAGGGCGTGAAAGAAGCCAGCTGGGATGCGGATACTAAATTCCTGACCATTACGTATGATACCCTCCAGACCCGGATTGAAAAAGTACATAGCCGGATCGCCGATGCCGGCCATGATACAGAACTGAAGAAGGCAAAAGATGATACCTACAGTGTGTTACCTGAATGTTGCCTGTACAGGGATAAATCGACCGCAACAGATCCAGCCCTGCATATGCTTCAGCAGATCAGGGGTGTGGTACTGGAAGAAGACGGGAAAGGAAATTTCAGGCCACTCCCGGGGGCCACTATTCACTGGTCCGGCACGAATACCGGAACAGTGGCTGACAGTTCAGGTACTTTTAAAATCAATACGATCGCCAATGCAGACCGGCTGGTGGTCAGTTATGCCGGATACAGCCCTGATACATTGTCCGCACAACCCACTGAAGAACTGAAGATCATCCTTGGATCTGATCAGCAACTGGGGGAAGTGACCCTGACCTCACGCTTACGTTCCACCTACCTGTCTTCCCTGAGTACAATCCGGACCCAGGTAATGACAGAACGTGAATTGTTCAAAGCCGCCTGTTGTAATCTCAGCGAGAGTTTTGAAACAAATCCTTCGGTTGATGTTTCCTATAACGATGCCGTTACAGGAAGCAAACAAATACAATTACTCGGGCTGAGCGGCAATTATACCCAGCTGACCGTTGAGAATCTTCCTGGTCCGAGGGGACTGGCCACCACACTCGGACTCAACAGCATTCCCGGTCCCTGGGTGGAGTCCATCCAATTGAATAAGGGCGTTGGTTCAGTAGCTAATGGGTATGAAAGTATTGCCGGCCAGATTAATATAGAATTGAAAAAACCGGAGAAGGCCGAGCAGTTTTATGCGAATGGATACCTGAATGATATGGGTAAGTCTGATCTTAACCTGAACCTGGCCCATAAACTGGGTAAGAAATGGAGCACGGCTTTACTGCTTCATGATGATTTTATTTATAATAAAGTGGATTTTAATAAGGATGGATTCCGCGACCTTCCCACCGGAAACCTGTTCACAGCCATGAACCGCTGGAAGTTTGAAGACGGGAAAGGGTTTATCGCCCAGTTTGGTGCAAAACTCTTAACTGATGAGCGTACAGGCGGTGAGACCGCATTTGATCCCGGTAAGGATAAGTTTACCACCAATCATTATGGCCTTGGAATCCGGACCCGGCGCTTCGAAGTGTTTTCAAAAACAGGGTATGTATTTCCGGGAAAGAAATATAAGAGTATCGGTTTACAACTGATGGCTTTCAGCCATGACCAGGACTCTTATTTCGGACTGAATGGCTATCAGGCATTGCAGAAAAGTATCTATGCCAATTTGATCTATCAGTCGATTATTGGCAACAGCAATCATAAATTCAGGACCGGGCTCAGCTGGACAGGTGACCGGTATGATGAAACGATCCGTGCCGCTGTTTATAAAAGAAGCGAACTGGTACCCGGTGGGTTCTTTGAATATACATTTACCCCCTCTGCCAAACTGGGTATTGTGGCCGGAATCAGGGGAGATCATAATAACCTGTATGGCTGGTTTGTTACGCCCCGGTTGCACCTGCGGTATGAGCCGGTAAAAGGAACCACTTTCAGGCTCAGCGCCGGGAGAGGTCAACGGACGGCTAATATTTTTGCCGAAAATACCAGTGTACTGGTGAGTTCAAGACAGATCAGTATCCTCTCGGCAATGGCCGGCAAAGCATATGGACTGGATCCTGAAATTGCCTGGAACAAGGGCATCAGCCTGGATCAGCAGTTCCGGTTATTCAGCCATGCTGCTTCTTTCAGTATTGATTTTTTCCGGAATGATTTCAGTAACCAGGTGGTGGTTGACCTCGAGGATATCCATGCAGTTAAATTTTATAACCTGCAGGGTAAATCTTTCTCCAACAGTTTGCAGGCAGAGCTGCATTTAGAGCCTGCAAGAAAGCTGGAGCTGCGGCTGGCATACCGGTATTTTGATGTACAGAATAACTACAGCGGGCAACAACTGCAAAAGCCATTTACATCAAAGAACAGGGCATTTGCCAACCTGGCCTATGAACTGAAGGGATGGAAATTTGATTATACGGTTAACCTGAACGGGCCCAAGCGTATTCCGTCCACTGCCGGGAATCCGGTCATCTATCAAAAAGCACCCCGTTCTCCATCGTATTGGCTGATGAATGCGCAGATCAGTAAAACCGTTTTTGAAAAACACCCGGTGGATATATACCTCGGAGGGGAAAACCTGACCAATTATTTTCAGCAGGATGTTATACTGGCTACTGACCAGCCATTCAGTCCCTGGTTTGACGCTTCATTGGTTTGGGGACCTGTCAGCGGCAGATTGGTTTACCTGGGTTTCCGGTATAAGATTAAATAGTCCATACAGGACAGTGTAATCGATTGAGTGATAAAGTGTACAGCGGTATCCGGTAACGGGCCGCTGTATTTTTTTGTTTATATGGGTAAATAATTTAAATTCGTATAAATATATTTTTAGACACGTCTAAAAATATATTTAGTTGACCATAACGACATGAAACAAAAACTACTCCTTTT
>CAZFLL010000130.1:0-10038 GCA_964519865.1 uncultured Chitinophaga sp.
GTGCTGAAGTCGTACATAGACTCCGGGCTTATACCAGGGGCGGTACTTCAGGTACAGTATAAGGGGGAAATTATTTACCGGAAAGCGAAAGGCTATGCTGACCGGTTTGATTCGTCCGGACGCCTGCTGAAGAAACCGGAGAAGATGACGGTAAAGCACCTGTTTGATATAGCATCCCTGACTAAAGTAACGGGCACAACCACTTCTATACTCCTGCTGACGGAAAAGGGCAAACTTCACCCGGATGATGCCGTAGGCAAATACATTCCTGCTTTTAATACTCCGGATAAGAAGGAGATCACCATCCGTCATCTGCTGACGCATACAGCAGGACTGTATGAATGGTACCCGCTTTACTACCGGGCGCACACCCGGGAAGAAACTTATCAGCTGATTGCCTCCCTGCCGCTGAAATACCCGGTAGGCAAGGCGCGGCATTACAGCGACCTGGGCTTTATCATCCTCGGACAGATCATAGAGAAAGTGACCGGTATGCCGCTGGAAAAATATGAACACCAGGAATTGTTTTTTCCGCTCGTGATGCCGAACACAGGTTACCGCACACAGAATAACGGGTGGCCCCGGGCGATAGCCCCCACTTCATTTGGCAATCCCTATGAATACCGGATGGTACACGACAGCAGCCTGGGATTTGTTTTTAAAGAAATCAACCCGGATCAGTGGAATGGCTGGCGTCATTACCAATTACGCGGCGAAGTGAATGATGGTAACTGTTGGTATGCCTGTGGCGGAGTGAATGGGGCAGCTGGAATATTTTCCACTGCGGAAGACCTGCAGAAATTAGTGAACCTGTATCTTAAAAAATGGCGGGGAATCTGGCCGAACCCGGTTAGCGATAAAACAATTGATCTCTTCCTGACAAAAGATAAATACGGGAACGGCCTGGGCTGGATGATGGATCCCGCGAATTCCTTCATGAAGAATGCCCCCGAAGGCAGTTTTGGTCATACCGGGTTTACCGGTACCAGTATTGCTGTTGTACCTTCCATGCAGTTATCTGTAATCCTGCTGGTGAACCGGCAGAACCGGGGTTTACTGCCCGCAAAAGAATATTACAACCTGAATAATCTTCGCCGTACCGTCTTTGAAACAATCATGAAGTACTTTAAATAAAGAAACAACCCATGGAATATATCGCGCACCTGTCAAAGGATAAGAAACTGAAGAAGTTGCTGGAGACTGCGGAACCACATCAACTGAAGAAAAGAAAGAATATCTGCACCTACCTCTGCGCCTCGATCATGAGCCAGCAGCTGAGCACCAAAGTGGCGGATGTGATCTATAAGCGGTTTATCGCATTATATGGAGGCAAAGAGCCAAAGCCGCAACAGATTCTGGATACGCCTTTTGAACAATTGAGGGCCATCGGGCTCAGCAATGCCAAAGTGAATTATGTAAAAAATGTGGCGCAGTTTGAGGTAGAGAAAGGAATGGACGCGAAGAAACTGCAGCAAATGGATAATGAGGAAGTGATTGCCTATCTCACCGAAATAAAAGGGGTGGGCCGCTGGACCGTGGAGATGCTGCTGATGTTTGCTCTTGGTCGCGAGGATGTGTTTGCCGTGGATGACCTGGGTATTCAGAACGCGATGATTCATTTGTATAAACTGGACAAAAGTGACAAGAAGCAACTCCGGGAATTGATGCTGAAGCATTCCGCTAAATGGAGTCCTTACCGCACTTATGCCTGTGTGCATTTGTGGAGATGGAAGGATAACAGTCCTGCCCCTAAACGCCCTAAGGAAAAAATAAAGTAGGGCACCCTTCAGCAAGCCTGCCTGACCGGCAGGCAGGCTCAGGGTGACAGCTCTTGTCATGCTGAGCCTGTCGAAGCACTGTCGAAGCACTGCCGAAGCATGAGCACCTCAATCAAAAATTCCTTACCTTAATTCCATGAAACCATTTCTCGCCCTCTCTGCACTTGCGGTACTATTTCTTTTTAGTTCCTTTCAGCCCGAAAAAGCCAAATGGGTGGAGCTCTTCGATGGCCAGAGCTTTGATGGCTGGAAAGTGGGTAATAATGCCGCTTCCTTTAAAATTGAGGACGGGATGATCGTGGTGAACGGCAACGTGGCCCACCTGTTTTATGATGGCCCGGTGGGTAATCACGATTTCAAAAATTTTGAATTCAAGGCGGATGTCATGACCAGGCCCGGCTCCAATTCAGGTATATATTTTCATACCCAGTACCAGGAAGGCGGATGGCCAAAGAAAGGATACGAGGTGCAGGTCAACAATTCCCAGTCAGACTGGCGCCGCACCGGCAGTCTCTATGCCATCCAGGACGTAAAAGAAACCTATGTAAAGGATGACGAATGGTTTACGCTGCATATCGTGGTAAAGGGGAAACATGTCACTACTTTTATCAATAAACAAAAAGTGGTGGATTACACCGAACCGGATAATGTTCAGCGGGAAGAAGGCATGAAGGAAAGATTGCTTTCCTCCGGCACCTTTGCTTTACAGGGACATGATCCGAAGAGTAAGGTGTTTTACAAGAATATCCGGGTGAAAATATTGGGAGATTAATGAAAAGCTGACAAGTAATAATTCTTAGGATGACCCCTGTCAACCTATTAACTTTTAAATCTTTCAACCTTTCTCTATTTCATCCCCACATTCAGAAAAATCACCCCTTCCACTGAATAACCCGTCTTGGTCAGCTCATTCTTAATACCTGCGGAGGCTTTTACCCCGAGTCCGCATTTGGTATCCCAGACCAGTTCCAGTTTTTCAGATAGGGCAAAGGGACTTTCTTTGAAATATTTTTCAGTATCCACCCCGATACCCGCGGTAAATTCTGCACTGCCATCCTGGTGAAATTCAGCAGAGCCTACTAATAAACCACCCAAAGGTGCTTTACGCATGGGTAATTTCAGCGGGAATTCAGAGCCCACATTCACCGCCATTTCCTGCTGGGCCTGCACGGTCCCGTCCGGGCCCTTACTGAATGTTTTGGAACCCTCAATACTGATGCCCTCTGCCGGTGAGTAAGCCACTTTGGTTTTGATGAATTCACGGGCGCCGCATTTAGGGGCTTCTTCCGGTTCTTCATAATCGCAGTCAGGCGTGATGTTTTCATCGCTGCGGTAAATAAAAGTCTGGTAATGGACTTTGCGGATCAGTTTATCGCCCAGCTCCAGGTAATCGTCAATGGAAATATAAGGTTCGCCTTCTTCATCGATTTCCATTTTCATATGGAAGGGTCCTTTCATGGCCGCACCAGCCGCATCCGGCATCAGGGGTGACCAGGTCTTGATTTTTTGCCACTTGCCTACATTCAGCAGGTCAAGATCCCCCGAGGGTAAACCCCGGATTTCAATATTTCCTTCTTCGTCAATGGTGCCTGTAAAACTCCATTCACGTATCTGGAAACCATCTTTCAGGTTGGTGGTGAAATTGCCATTGGCTGCTGCAAGGGGTGGCGGTGCCATACCGGTAATCGGGGCCGAAGCACCACCCTGGTAGACATACATCACCTGTCCGCCACCACTGATAAAACCACTGCGGCTGATATCCATTGAAAAATTCTTGGTACAGGCGAGGGTCTGCAGGTTGATCGTGGTGCTGGCCATTCCATCCCCGAATTTGGTGTTCGCGTCTTTGGCATTTTCTCCTGAACGGGCGCTCACCACTTCCGCTTCATAATGTCCTTCATATTGGGCGATCTTTTCATCTTTTGTTTTTGGCTGTGACTGATTATTCTTCCCTTTCCCATTCTTTGGTTTTTTGGATGATTTGCGGGGAGTGGCATTTTTAGCCGGGTTGCCTTCGGTTTCCTCACCGGTATAACCAAGACTGGCTGCTTCGGCAAAACTCTTCTTTGATTTCACCGGGTCTCCTTTTTTCTTTTCAATCAGCCCTTCCACGTAGCAGAACAGTCCATTATCCGGAGCCAGTCGCCGTGCAATGCGGATCATACTGTCTGCCTTGGGAATATTGTTGTTTTCATAATAAGCGGCAGCCAGGTTGCCCCAGGGCGATGGTGTATTGGGAAAACGACGGGAAGCATCGCGCAGCAGTACGATCGCATCATCATATTTGCGGATATTCATCAATAGTTTGGCCACATTGTTCAGGTAAAGTCCGTTCGTAGGTTGTAGCTGTGCTGCTTTGGCAAATCCATATAAGGCTTCCACCGGGTAATTTTTAAAATAGAAGGTCAGCGCATTGGTATAGTAAGCGGCTGACAGGTTGTTGTTCATTTTTTTCGCCATGGCCGCGGCCCGTTCATCCAGCATGCTGCAGTATTGCCCGGTCTTTTTGGTGGCCGTGATGGCTTTTTCAAATATTGCTCCTGTGGTTGTGGTTACTGCTGGTGGTGGGGTATACCCGGCCGCATCCTGCCAGGTGGAGGAACCTTTCCCGTTGCTCAGCATCATAAAGGGTAAGGTAAGGGTACCATTGTTCAGGCTGTAAGGACCGGTCTTTGTCCCCTGTTCCATTTCTTTAAAACTAATGGTCATCGTACTGCCCGTAATCTTCCAGGTGCCAATATCCGTTACGGTTTGTCCGGGCATGGCGGCCTTCAGTGAAAATTTTCCCGGGGAGAATGTGATGGAGATCTCCGCGCCACCCCGGGGAGTTTTGCCATCACTGTCTTTGACAAGGATGTATTTGCCACTGATGTTTTGGGCCGTCAGCGAAACGGAAACCAGTAAAGTAAGAAGCAACAGCTTTGTGTGGACTATCAGGCGCGGGAATTTTATCATAATCGTAAAATTTCAATGAAAGGGGAATCCCTTCCAAGCTACAAAATGGGTAAAAAGCGGAATATGATCTATCCCCGGAAAAAGGGATATTTTGGGGTAATTATGAAATTTGGCTGGAGAGATGACGAAAAGAACCAAGATACCAAGACACCAGGATGCCAAATAAGCTTCAAGAAACAAGATCCAAAGAAGCACTAAAAGTCAAATTCCAGGACCTTCTAAGGAGGATTGGATGGATATTGGATTCTTTTGTTCTTATTTTTTAAGTACAATTTCTTTAACCACATTCCATCTTCCACCATCCACCTGCTCAATCAAACTTATACGATCAAATAATATCTCGGCGGGTAACCCGGTTTTACGAATTTCCTCAAAAAGTTCATCCGTACACTCCGAGTTCCTGGGATGCATCAGCGTAATATGGGCCTCCTGCTCCCTGGGATTATCAATAATACCCCGCAGCACTGCTTTCCGTAAATTATGAAACGCGCTGTCATTACCCCGCGCAGGCAACAACAGGCCTTTTCCCTGTTCAAACCGTACCGGCTGGCCAAACTGTAATGTAAATGCCGGGAAATCCAGTTGATCCAGGTTCCGGTATACCAGTTCCATATTCGTCAACTCATCCTCACGGCAAAGCGTTACATGCGCTGCTATCAGTACGTGTTGCAGTGGATTATATTGCCGGCGGATATTTTCGATAGCACCGGGTTCGGGAACAAATAAAGTCAGTTGTGTTCTTTTGGAAGACATCTTGAATAAAGCTAGAAAAACTTTCTGATCTAAAATGTCAATGGGATATTAAAGAATAATCCGGTACAGGTCGTACATGCATTAAAGGGCCGTGGTTTTAGATTCCTCCTTCGTCGGAATTTATAAAGTATATAGAACCGGCGCTTTGTCCCTCCCTTCGGTCGGGATGACAATTTTTCATAGGATACTCAGCAATTACCTACGGACTGGGTATGATCAAACTTTAAAAGAAGCCTTGTCATCCCGACGAAGGAGGGATAAGAAGGGCTTCAACTGAAAATTGTATTTCAATTCCGACGAAGGAGGAATCTTGTACTAACAGACATGAGGAATATTACCAGGCTGAATTAAACTTCCCGCTATCACTCCCGCCACCTGCCTTTGCCGGCAGGCAGGCTCGTACCTCGCGACTCGCTGCTTTCCAGGTACTCCCCGGTATATCGTGCTTAAACCTATTTGTTCAACAACTCCTCCACCTCACTCAGTTCCGGATTGATCAGCACAATCCTCCTTTCCTTATCAAGTAATATTTTAGTGGGATAATTCTCAATGGCAAAAGTATAATAGGCAATACTATATTCCGGATCGGAGAGGTTGATCCAGGGTAACTGGTATTTTTTTATGGCCTTTCTCCAGTTAGCCACCATCATGCCATTGTCGACAGAGAGGCCGATGATCTCTATTTTATCACGGCCATACTTTCCATAAAAACTGATCAGCTCCGGAAAGGATTCAATACAAGGCTTGCAGGTGGAAAACCAGAAATCAAGCAAAACATATTCACTTTTAATGCCGTCCAGCCCGATTTGGGTATTGCTGCTATCCGGGAGTGCGAAATTACGAACCAGTGTGCCTTTTTTAAACTGGTTGCGCGCTGCAATATATTTCGCTGTTTTATTTGCAATGGGTGATTTCTTTATTTCGTCAGATAGCAGGTTGAATAACATTAATATTGAATCGGTTGGGTAATCTGATCTGCAAAATCCTGAGTTGATAATCTGCGCAGAAGCAATATTGTTCTTATTGGCTTCGATCACCTGGCGGGTCAGGGGCCATAAATTGGCGGAATTGACCTTGAGTTTGTAATTATCAAAAGCGGCTTCTGACTTTTCGGAGCTGAATTTTACCAAGCCCTCACGAGTGACGGTAATGGACCTTTTTTTAACATTCCTGTAAAGGATCTGTATCTCCCTGCTGCGGAAACCACCGGGCTTCGTGCTGTCTTTTAAGAAAATGAAAAACAGAAAAGGGAAATCACCAGTGCTGATATCATCCTTCACATGTTTAGTTTTACCCGGCGCCACAGAATCGGTACTATGGGGACTACCGCAATAAATCATACTACCGGAAAGATTGGTTACCGGTATAGTAAACAGGTCAGATTGTACCTGGCCGGTAACGGTCTGGAAAACGATTAAGAGAACTGTCAGAAAGGGAATCTTCATAAAACAGGAACAGGGTTATTGGACTAAATGTACATTTTTTAGCTTGAAATCAGTTTGGGCAGGTAAACTGGTGGGAGAGAAGAGAGGAGAGAGGAAAGAGGAGAGAGGTAAGAGGGGAGGGGAGAGAGGGGTAATAGTAAGGAGACAGTCTTTCTTGTGTGAAAGATGTTTCAGTCTGTAAACGACCTGCTGTCGACCGTGGACTGTCGTCTATGGACTACCTGCTCCACAACCACGCATCCCCGATTTCTTCATCCTGCACCATACCCACCTGGCTAAACTGGTATTTCTTAAGGATCGATACAGAGGGATTCTCTTCCGGGGCTGTTTTCGCTGTAATTCTAACTGACGGATCAGCTTCGCTGGCCATCCTGACCAATTCACTGCAGGCAAAGCTGCCAATACCCTGTCCTTCATATTCGGGAAAGGTCCAGTAGGCAATTTCCACCACACCATCTACCGGGGCTTTCGTAAAACCACAGGAACCTACCACCGTATCATCTTTGATAATAAAATATCCGGTCCAGGGAGGCTGATAGCCCTCTTTCGGATAGTATTCATCATAAATACTGATCAGGGCCTGGCAGTTTTCGGTCTGATACATCGGGTTGGTAAGATCGGGCTCGAGGGGGATAGGTTTGAGTAACATGGCTGTAGATTGTAGGATCGGAATGCAAAATTAGTATGTGACGCGCAACAGAATATTGATACAGATCAGCCAATTGTGCAACTAAATACCCGGTAATAAGGGCGTTCCCTCCTTACACCCACCCTTTGGCAGATTGACTACTTCAGCCCCAGCGTTTCTCCCACATGCTCCATCGCTTTCTCCGATTCCAGGTATTTCGTTTTGATCAGATCCGTTTTCGCTTTGTCTTTTACCACACTTTCAAGTGTACTTGTTAAAAATGCATAATTGGTAAAGTCCGTCTTTGTTTCCAGCAGGCTCTTCAGCCACTCCCACATCTTTTTTTCACCGATTTCTTTTTCGATGGCGATGAAAATCAGCGGAGCATAATAATAGACAAAGAGCTCCCGGTTATTATATTGTGTGTTTGACCTGATCCGGCTGACAGGGGTGGGGCTGAAATTTGCCAGGGCATCATATTTATCCTGGACTTTTTTCCGGTACACGCTGTCTCCCACCAGGTTCTGCGTGACTTTAAAGGATAAAAATTCAGCAAACCCCTCACTGATCATATCGCCCAGTTCGGTATTGAAACTGCGGACGGTACCGAAATAATAATGCCCCAGTTCGTGGGCCAGGAAAGGTCTGTACCTGTCCCAGGTTTTGGGGTCCAGGAATTTCTTCAATCCCATGGTATGATTGATATTCACAATCGTTGGGAAAGAGACAAAGAGCCAGCCGTTAAATTCTGAAGTGGGGGTAGTTCGGATAAAGGTCACCTGGTCGCCATAGGGGATCCCCAGTTTCCTGACCATAAAGTTTTTATAATCATTGGTCATTTTACCAAAGGCACGTATCTCTTCTTCAGTAAGATCCGGGTTGAGAATATAAGTGCCATCCACATTGGTATAGCGGTAGTTACCACAAAAGAGCGTCATTTCCCGGGGGATCTGGCTGGTGAAACGGGCTTTGCTGGCATATACCGGTTTGTTGCCGTTGATATATAGGGTACTGCAATCGGGGCAACTGATCTCCACATCATACCGGACTTCCGGATATCCTTTATCTTTTTTTACATCATAGAGATAGGGGTACCAGGCACTTTGCCTCCCATCGGTACGAAGTGAATATCCATTGAAAGCGAGATTGCCCTTCCAGTCCGCTCCTGAATAATCCCGCAGTGAATCGTAAAACACGGGATAGCGGCCGGTATAACTGAATTCAATCGTATCGGGCAGTGACTTTTTCTGGTTGGAAGTAAAATAGTAAGCTTTTGTTTCCCCCGTGGACATGGTATCCTGCAAATCCCAGTCAAAATTCATCGGGTAGCCAATATCACCGGCTTTGAAATAACGGGGATTCATACCCGCATTGATCCGGATCGAATAATCCTGGATACGCGGGATATTCGTCATTACCCAATGGCATTCAATAGTGCCTTGTTTGATGGAGAGTTCAACTTTACCTTTCAGGAAAGGGATGGTATCCTGGGAGAAAGCGGCAAGTGTATTTGCAGTAATTAAGAAGGTGAGGCTGAATTTCCGGAGCATAGAGGAGGTTGAGGGGTGAGAGTTGAAGGCCTGCCGGTAAAGGCAGGTTGAGGGTTTCTTAGAAGAAACAATCTAAAGATAGAGCATCTTTGTTTTTGAAAAAATTCAGGTAAGCGAGGAAATGTTTGATCCAGCTATGAGTTACGAGCATAGAGCCTGCCTGCCGGCAAAGGCAGGTTACGAGACCTATAGTTAGAGCTGATCTTTTATGTCTCACAGCTCATTCCTCGCAACTCGAAACCTCCGATGCCCGGCCATAGTTAATTACTCTTTTTAGAAAGGGCTGTTCACTAACGACTATCGACTACTTCCTCCTGTTCTCCGGACGTATACCTTTCCTCTCCCTCCTCCCGGGCTCCGTCTTTACTGGTTTCCCATCCCGGTTTTCGATTTTCTTCTTTGCTTCAGATTTCAGTTCTTTTTTCTCGGTAGTTTCCTCTATCCAGAACATATCCTCAATATTTTCCTCAAACTTATCTTCTGTATGCAGTTTCGCCAGTTCTTCCAGTTGTTCCGGGGTGGCAGCTGCCTGGATATCATTGAACAGGTCTCTTTCTTCAAAACGGATATGCTGTTCCAGTTCAAAAGCGATCTGACGCAGGGTATAGGCGATATCACTGTCATTGGAGTGAAACATCGCTTTTAACCCTTTATGCTGCTTCAGCGCTTTGATAACGCCCGGATGATCTTTTGCGAGGATAGGAAAGAAAACTTCTTCTTCGGCTTTAAAATGCGGGGCGAGGTAGCTGGTCCAGAACCAGTCCGCGTATTTCTTCATCCGTTCAGGCTCCACGCCTTTATTAAAACCCTGCCTGAATTTCCAGCAAAGCAACAAAGCGTTATGGTGTTCGCGGGAGAGAGGCTGTAGGGAAGTATGACGTTTTTGAGGAATCATCGGGATAGTTGTTTGAAGGGGTAAAGGTACGGAG
>CAZFLL010000131.1:0-9996 GCA_964519865.1 uncultured Chitinophaga sp.
CGACTTTTGAAATTTTAGTACAGCAGTTGATTCAACTATATCATCTCAGGAGGTGTATTTGACTACTAACTACTAACTACTAACTACTAACTACTAACTTGCCTTCCGTCAAGCATCCGTTCAATTGCGTCCAGCTGCCCGGTTACATTGTCCAGTTCCAGATTTTTTGACTGGCTCTCCTCGATCTCCGTGGCAAACCAGATCATCACCATGGCGATATAGTCCTGCATATCCTTGCCGGCAAACTGCGTTTTGAATTCAATGATCTTATCATTGACGGTTTTAAGGGTCTTGCGGACCATTTCTTCATCCTTGGGCTCAATCTTGATCCGGTAGGTCCGGTCACCGATCAGGGCGGAGATGGGAATTAAATCGCTCATAACACTTGCATTTTCTGATTATTTTTTCTACATTCGGTGCCAATTACAAAACTCCGCATACCTGCCTGAAAGCTAAGAGGTTAAAGGCCACCGTGGGAAATGATAACGAACCAAAACTTTTCCCGATGTTCGCTAAAGTCAAGTCATCAATGTTTATTGATGCGTTACAACTGCAATTAACTGCCATCAAAGGGTATCATCCCCTGCGCGGTGTGTTGAAAGACGACACCGGTTCTGTATGCCGCACCATTGAACGTAAAGTTTTCAGGGACAAGGAAGAACTGACCTGGTCCGGTCTGAATGACCTGCCTTATGGCCGGTATACCCTCGAACTTTCACATGGTGAGGATGAAATGAAGATGCACCTGGTCAAACGCATCTGATTACTCTCCCAATAAGGCAATACACCGGTCAATCTCTTTGAGGTAACTGTTGATCTTTTTCTCCAGTTCCTTCTTATCCGTATCATTCATCCCCCCCGCATTCAGTTTTAGCACACTTACCTGTTGTTTCAGCTCTTCGGCACTATGCTGCTGCTGGGATAACTTTCCCTGTACCGCCTGAAGTTCTTCTTTCAGTTTATCATTTTCCTTACGCACAGCCGCGTGTTGCTTCAGCAATTGCTGGAGCTTGTCCTGTATTCTTTTCAGCTGTTCTTCCGTAGTACTCATTTTCTTATTTCTGCCTGTAAATCTTTCTCAAGGGCGCCCATGATCTTATTCATCCAGCCATCAATTTCCTTATCCGTGAGGGTCTTTTCCTCATCCAGGAAGGTAAAGTTGACGGCCATCGATTTTTTGCCGGCTCCCAGTTTGTCACTCTCGAATATATCAAAGAGTTTAATGTCGCGGAGGTTGTCCAGCCGGATCTTTTGCACGGTTTTTTCCACTTCCTGCCAGGCCAGTTCCTTTGGCACAATCATGGCCAGGTCCCTTTGTACGGCCGGGTATCTGGAGATCTCCCGGATCTTCGGGCTATGGGCCATTGCCAGTATGGAAATCAGTTCCCAGTTGAGACCAGCATAATAAACAGGTTGTTTAATGCCAAATTTATCCAGCATGTCTTTACTGACCATACCGGCGCCGGCGATCAGCTGGTTATTGATTTTATAAACAATATGGTTATCCAGCTTGGGTACATCCACCCGCTCAACGGCATCCGGGCGAATACCCAGTCCACGGAATACGGATTCAACGGTCCCTTTGAGTGCGTAGAAATCGGCAGGTACGGCTTTCTGTTTCCATTCATCTTCCCGGGTATTCCCGCTCAGCAGGATACAGAGCTGTTCGGTTTCACTGTATTTACCCGGACCCGATGTACTGTACGCTTTTCCGAACTCAAATAAACGGAGTGAGTTGTTTTTATGATTCAGGTTATGCGCCACTACTTCCAGGGAAGTTTCAAACAATGAATTCCGGAGTATATTCAGTTCGGCACTGAGACTGTTCTTCATACTAACCATTGACTCCAGTTCGGCTTCCGAATAATATGCCGCATTGGTGATGGAGTTGGTCATCATTTCGTGATAGCCCAGGCCTACCAGGTTACCGGCTGTTTTTTCTTTCACCACCTCCCGGGCATAATTATCCTCAACCGAAGGGGTGATCGTGATGGCATCCGGTATATCAATATTGTCCAGTCCGTCGATCCTTAAAATTTCCTCCACAATATCCGCCGGCAGACTGATATCCGGTTTGTGATAAGGAACTGCCACCCTTAATTCATCAATACCTTCCTTGATGATTTCAAATCCGAGACTGTTCAGTATATCTTTTACCGCATCGGGGTGGTAATTCTTGCCGCTGAGTTTTTTGATATAATGCCATTTCACCACTACTTCGGTCCTGTCTTTCTTGCTGGGATAGATATCAACGATCTCAGACGCAATTTCGCCTCCACAGATTTCCTTGATCAGGAGGGCGGCTCTTTTCAGCACATTTACCGTAGCGGAAATATCCGTTCCTTTTTCAAACCGGCTGGCCGCATCGGTACGCAGGTTATGACGGAATGAGGTTTTGCGTATCCCGATTCCTTCAAAGAAGGCACTTTCCAGGAATATCGTTTTTGTTTTATCCGTAACACCACTGTGCAATCCGCCAAATACACCGGCAATACATATTCCTCCCTGTTCATCACAGATCATCAGGTCGTCCGCACTCAGGGCCCGTTCTTTTTCATCCAGGGTAACAAACGTTGTTCCCTCCGGTAAATTCTTTATGATCACTTTGCGTCCGCCAATCAGGTCGGCATCAAATGCGTGCAGGGGCTGACCGGTTTCATGCTGGATATAATTCGTAATATCCACAATATTGTTGATCGGGCGGAGGCCGATGGATCTTAATTTCTGTTTCAGCCAAAGGGGTGATTCACCAATTTTCACCATATCAATGCTGACACCGGAATACCGGGGACAAGCCGCACTGTTCTCCACTTTCACTTCAATCGGAAATGAAAGGGACTCTGCTTTCAGTCCGTTACTATATGGAATTTTGGCCTTCAGGTCTTTTTTATCGTGATGGCTTAAATAGGCGCATACATCCCTCGCCACTCCCCAATGACTCATCGCGTCCATCCGGTTGGGGGTGAGCCCGATCTCATACACGATATCTTCATAGGGTTTAAAATAGTCAGCGGCCGGAGTTCCCACTTTGGCATCGGCAGGTAAAACCAGGATGCCCGCATGTGAAGTACCCAGCCCGATCTCATCCTCGGCGCAGATCATCCCATAACTTTCCACACTCCGTATTTTGGCCACTTTCATGGTCAGCGGATCACCGGTGGAGGGATAGATAGTGGTGCCCACAGGAGCCACCACAACTTTCTGGCCGGCGGCCACATTGGGGGCACCGCAGACGATCTGCAGGGGTTCCGTGTCTCCGGTATTTACTTTGGTCAGGGTTAATTTATCCGCGTTGGGATGTTTCTCGGTATGTACTACTTCTCCGATCACCAGTCCTTTCAGTCCGCCCTTTATTTCTTCGTAGGCCTGCATACTTTCCACCTCCAGTCCGATCGAGGTCAGGATCTTGCTCAGCCGTTCAGGGTCAACGGTCACGGGCAGGTATTCACTCAGCCATTTATAGGAAATCGTCATGGTCTCTTGCTGCTTTTAATAGCTGCGAAGATAATGGAAACGGAGGGAAGTGCGGGCCGTTGCTGACTTACATCCGGTAACAGATTGCATTTATATTCATACCGGCACCCACAGAGGCAAACAGTACGATATCACCGGTCTTCAGGTCATGATTGTCCCAGAGCCCTTTTTGAACCATATCAAATAAGGTGGGAATGGTAGCCACGGAACTGTTACCCAGTTTATGAATACTCATCGGCATGATATGTTCCGGGATTTCCCTGATATTGTATAATTTAAACAACCGGCGGATGATCCCTTCATCCATTTTTTCATTGGCCTGGTGAATAAAGACTTTCTTGACATCGGTAATTGATACACCGGCTTTATCCAGGCAGTCCTTCATGGCTGCCGGTACATGCTGCATGGCATATTCATACACTTTGCGGCCTTTCATTTTTATATAACGGACCCGGGGATCTGATCCCGGGAAATTGCTTTTACCGAGATAGAGGTAATAGGCCTCATCCACACAATGGCTCTGTACACTCCAGGATAAAATGCCGGGCCCTTTTTCTTCCACTTCTCTGGCTTCAAGAACGGTGGCACCCGCGCCGTCTGAAAAAATCATACTGTCCCGGTCATACACATCAATCACCCGGCTCAGGGTCTCCGTACCGATCACCAGCGCTTTTTTAGCAGCCCCGGCTTTGAAATACGTATCTGCCTGTATCACTCCCTGTACCCAGCCCGGGCAGCCAAATAAGATATCATAGGCCACACAGTTGGGATTTTTAATACCCAGGTCATGTTTTACCCGTGAGGCGAGGGCCGGTAATACATCCGTTTGAATAGTATGTTTGAGCACGTTACCGAAATTCTGGGCAACAATGATCTGGTCCAGTTCTTCCGGGTTCACCCCGCTGTCTTCAATGGCCAGTCGGGCTGCAATAGTGGCCATATCCGATGAGTTCATTTCTTCTGATGCATAACGACGCTCTTCTATACCGGTGATGTCCTGGAATTTATTAACGATATCTTCTGTTGGGGTTTCTATACGGGTGGTGTCTTCACCATAAAATGTCTGAATGGCAAAATCCCGGTTGGACTTAACGACCGGAGGAATAAAGCAACCGGAACCAGTAATGATCGTACGAATACTCATAAAATGAAGAAAAAATCAGGAATGGCTGATTTTGTCCGGCTAATATAGGATTACTTGTTTATTTTACCATTGACCGGACAAAAATCAGCATCAAAACTTCAACAAAACGGGTGCAAATCATGAAAATGAAATCACTGATCATAATGGGAATGATCCTGCTGTCCCTGTTACCCCTGTACCTTTTATATAAATTCCTGCAGGTAAAAATGCAACCAAGACAATCCTTGTCCCGGTTTTTTTTATATATGGTCACCCTGTTTTTTATCATTTTTGTTTATACCTTCCTGCTGGTCTACCTGATCAAAACAATTTTTCCTGATGCCTGACATTCCGCTGTCCCGGATCAATATTTTAGGGTCAAACCCTCAATCTCCTTATTTTTACCGCCATAAAACCAATCGTTATGTCGAATAACTTACTGAAAGGAAAAAAAGGGATCATATTCGGGGCCCTGGATGAAAATTCCATTGCCTGGAAGACCGCCTTAAAATGTTATGAACAGGGAGCACAGATCGTGCTGACCAATGCACCGGTAGCCCTCCGCATGGGGGAGATCAATAAACTGGCTGAGCTCTGTGGCAATGCCCCTGTGATCGGCGCGGATGTTACTCATCTGGATGACCTGAGACATTTATTAAAAGAATCCATGACTCATTTTGGAGGAAAGATTGATTTTATCCTGCACTCCGTGGGCATGAGTATTAATATGCGGAAAGGACATCATTATACCGAGATCAGCTATACGCATAATCATAAGACACTGGATATTTCCGCTATCAGCCTGCATAAACTGCTGCACACCGCCTGGAATATGGATGCGATCAGTGAGTGGGGCAGCGTGGTGGCCCTGACCTATATCGCAGCACAACGGGTTTTCCCTGATTATAATGAAATGGCCGATGCCAAGGCCCTGCTCGAAAGCATCACCCGGAATTTTGGTTACCACTACGGGGTAAGGAATAAAGTACGGATCAATACGATCTCCCAGTCGCCCACCCGCACAACGGCCGGCAGCGGCGTGAAAGGATTTGATGGCTTCATCACCTATGCGGAGAAAATGAGTCCGCTTGGAAATGCATCCGGTGACGATTGTGCCAACTATACGGTTACCCTTTTCAGTGACCTCACCCGTTTTGTCACCATGCAGAACCTCTTCCATGATGGAGGATTCAGTTTCACCGGGGTGACGAATGCGGTGATTGAGAAGATGTAGGGAGCAGAAAATAGAAAATAGTAAATAGAGAACAGGGTTGTACTTAGCGGTGCTACCCTGTTTTTTTATAAGCAGGTGGGCTTTTGTTTCAGGCAGCGAGTGACGAGCCACGAGTTGCGGGACCAATAGTCCGATATCTGCTTTAAGTCTCGTAGCTCGCAACTCGTGGCTCGAAGCTTTCCTTTTCTGGTGTTAAAACATTCCCGCCCCTGATTTTTATCAGCTTTTCCCATCCCGGGATTTTTAAGGTTTGTACTCTTCAACAACCATACTGGGAAATGTATAAAATCATTGTATTAGCCAAGCAGGTTCCGGACACCCGGAATGTAGGCAAAGACGCAATGAAGGCTGACGGTACCGTAAACCGCGCGGCCTTGCCTGCCATTTTTAATCCCGAAGATCTGAACGCACTGGAACTGGCCCTGGAGATCAAGGACCAGTACCCGGATACCCAGATCACCTTGCTGACCATGGGTCCGGTAAGGGCGGCAGAGATCCTGCGTGAAGGCATGTACCGCGGGGCTGATGCAGGAGTTTTACTGACCGATAAAGCCTTTGCCGGTTCTGACACTTTAGCTACTTCCTATGCACTTTCCTGTGCCATCCGTAAGATCGGGGAAGCCGACCTGATCTTCGCCGGCCGGCAGGCAATTGATGGTGATACCGCCCAGGTGGGACCGCAGGTGGCGGATAAACTCGGGATACCGCAGGTGACTTATGCTGAAGAAGTGATTTCACTGAAGGACCGGACCATCCGGATTAAACGCCGGCTGGAAAGAGGGGTTGAAGTGGTGGAATGCAGCCTGCCCGTACTGATCACCGCGCATAGTACCGCCCCGGATTGCCGGCCGCGGAATGCAAAACGCCTGATGAAATTCAAAAGGGCCACCACACTTTCGGAAAGACATAGTTCGGCCGATGATTACCTGTCCACCCAGCAGGATAAAGCCTATCTCACGATCACCGAATGGTGTGCCAAGGATGTGAACAGTGATCTCGTGCAACTGGGACTGGGTGGTTCACCCACCAAGGTAAGGCAGGTGGAAAATATCGTATTCCAGGCCAAAGAATCCAAAGTGCTCGGTACCGATGATGCCGATATCGAATGGCTGATGCAGGAACTGATCAGTCAGCATACGATCGGCTAACCCATACAATCAAGGAAAAAACTGCACCATGAATAATGTTTGCGTTTACTGCGAATTTGAAGAAGGAAAAATCCAGGAAGTGAGTTTTGAATTACTCACCAAGGGCCGCTCACTGGCCAACCAGCTGAACTGCCAGCTCGAAGCGCTGGTACTCGGGGAAGGACTGAGTGGAATTGAAACAGAAGTCAGCCGCTATGGGGTCGATACACTATATATCGCGGATGATAAACGGCTGTATCCCTATACCACACTCCCGCACACGGCTGTGGCCGTTGGTTTGTTTAAAGAAACAAAACCACAGATCGTACTGATGGGCGCGACTTCCATTGGAAGGGATCTTGGCCCGCGCATCTCTTCTTCACTGACCAGTGGTCTTACAGCGGATTGCACCAATCTTGAAATCGGTGAATACGAAGACAAGAAAGCCGGAAAGAAATATGAGAACCTGCTTTACCAGATACGTCCTGCGTTTGGCGGTAATATCGTGGCCACGATTGTGAACCCGGATAACCGTCCGCAAATGGCCACCGTACGTGAAGGCGTGATGAAAAAGGAAATCATTTCCGAAACACATAAGGCCAACGTGGTGCCCCTCGATATCAATCAGTATCTCCGGGAGGAGGACCTGGTGGTGAAGATCATTGAACGGCATATGGAAACCTCGAAAGTGAACCTCAAAAACTCTTCGATCATTATTGCCGGTGGTTACGGGGTAGGTTCAAAAGAAAATTTTAACCTGCTGTATGAACTGGCGCATGCAATTGGTGCCGAAGTTGGGGCGTCAAGAGCAGCCGTGGATGCCGGATTTACGGATAAAGAAAGACAGATCGGGCAGACCGGTATAACGGTCAGGCCTAAACTCTATATCGCCTGTGGTATTTCAGGGCAGATTCAGCATATTGCCGGTATGCAGGACTCGGCCATGGTCATTTCCATCAACAATGACGCCAATGCACCGATCAATAAGCTGGCCGATTATGTGATACAGGGCAACCTGGAAACGATCATCCCGAAGATGATTAAATACTATAAAAAAAATATCAAATAAGCAGTACGGCTTCATTCAATTATTCATAAACCAGTTGACATGGCTAATTTTTATACAGATACCGCTGAGTTGAAATTTCATCTCACCCATCCCCTGATGCAGAAAATAGTGGCCCTGAAAGAAAGAAACTATACCGAACATGATCAGTTTGATTATGCACCGGTGGATTTTGAAGATGCCATGGACAGCTATGATAAAGTGCTGGAGATCGTGGGGGATATCAGTGCCAATACCGTGGCCCCCAATGCCGAAAGTGTGGATGCCGAAGGTCCGCAACTGATCGACGGGCATGTGCAGT
Source organism: uncultured Chitinophaga sp. (assembly GCA_964519865.1). GTDB lineage: Bacteria > Bacteroidota > Bacteroidia > Chitinophagales > Chitinophagaceae > JJ008. Next base: position 8,326 of record CAZFLL010000131.1, read on the forward strand.
ATGCTTCCGGTACACAGAAAAACCTCGATGCGATTGTAAAGGCCGGACTGATGGGTATCACTTTACCAAGAAAATACAACGGGCTGAACTTCCCGATCGTTCCCTATATCATGGCCGCGGATATGGTATCCAGGGCTGATGCCGGGTTTGTGAATATCTGGGGATTGCAGGACTGTGCAGAAACCATTCATGAGTTTGCCGATGAGGAACAGCAGCAGCGTTACCTGCCCAGGATCGCGGCGGGTGAAACTGCGGCGATGGATCTGACAGAGCCCGATGCGGGCAGTGACCTCCAGGCGGTACAATTAAAAGCGACCCTGGTGGATGGCCAATGGATACTCAATGGCGTGAAACGTTTTATCACCAATGGAGACGGCAATATTTCATTGGTATTGGCAAGATCTGAAGAAGGAACTGCGGATGGCCGGGGGTTGTCCATGTTTATTTATGACCGCAACAGTAATGCCGTGACAGTACGCCGGATTGAACATAAGCTGGGTATTATCGGTTCACCAACCTGTGAACTAGTATTTAAAAATGCGCCTGCTGAATTAGTTGGCCAGCGCAAATTCGGGTTGATCAAATATGTGATGGCCCTGATGAACGGGGCCAGGCTGGGGATTGCTGCACAGTCGGTGGGCATTGCGGATGCCGCCTGGCGTGAAGCCATTTCCTATGCGAAAGAAAGAGTACAGTTTGGCAGTTCGATCAGCAAATTCCCGGCTGTATATGAAATGATCTCAAAGATGAAAGCCAAAGTGGATGCCATCCGCTCCCTGTTGTATGAAACAGCCCGCTTCGTGGATGTGTACAAGGCGTATGAACATATTTCCAAAGAACGTTCCCTCACCCCTGAAGAAAGAGCAGAATTAAAGACCTACCAGAAACTGGCAGATATTTTTACGCCGATGTCGAAGGGGCTTTCTTCAGAAATCTGTAACCAGGTGGCCTATGACTCCCTGCAGATCCATGGTGGTTCAGGGTTTATGAAAGATTACCCGATCGAACGGATTTACCGGGATGCACGGATCACGAGCATCTATGAAGGCACCACGCAACTGCAGGTAGTGGCAGCTGTACGCGGTGTAACAACCGGTGGATACCTGGCCCAGATGAAAGCCTATGAAGAAATGGAAATCAAACCCGAGCTCCTGGGTTACCGGAATTATATCAGTGAAATGACCGTAGAATATGAAGCCGCGGTGAAAACAGTGCTGGAAGTCGGCAATAATGAATACACGGACTTTCATGCCCGCCGCCTGGTGGAAATGGCCGGAAATATAATCATGTCGCACCTGCTGGTTCAGGATACCAACCGGGATCACCAGTACTGGAAGTCACTGGATATATTCCTGAAGATAGCCCGTGGGGAAAACCGGGGTAAGATGGAGTTTATCAGTATTACCAATCCGGCCGACCTGGGGAAATATAAGATTGACTGATTTGTACAGGGCATAAAAAAACCCCTCAGAAAGGGGTTTTGTATAACTTTTTCCTGTTGGTTTAGTATTCGTCCTCATTAAAGAGGAAATCATCCTGTGTCGGGTAATCAGGCCAGATATCCTCGATGGTTTCATAAACATCGCCCTCATCTTCCAGTTCCTGCAGGTTCTCCACCACTTCGATGGGAGCGCCTGAACGGATGGAGTAGTCGATCAGTTCATCTTTGGT
>CAZFLL010000132.1:0-9891 GCA_964519865.1 uncultured Chitinophaga sp.
AATGAATTTTCATAGGATAAGGTTTAATGGTTAATGGTTTTTGATTAGGGCCCCCCGGTGTAACACTGGGGGTTCTTTTTTTGGGCAGGAGAGGGGGAGAGAGGAGAGAGAGGAGAGAGAGGAGAGAGGAGAGAAGGGAGTAGTTAATTTAGTATTATCTATAAAAACAGAGCCCCCCGATATTCGGGGGGCTCTGTATATTAAATAATATCATCTAATAAAATCTTCTTTCCTCTTTCCCCTTTCCTCTCTCTTCTCTCTTCTTTCCCTTTTCCTCTCTCCTCTTTCCATTACCCCCCTCACGTTGTTTCTCTAAAACCCCTTCGGCTGTTTCGCCGGTCCGGTGGCAGGTTTCTGGGTATTGGCATTGCCCATGTTCTCCAGGATCCAGTTGGTCATCTTGCTCCAGAGATGGAAGGTTGTATTATCGGCCATACCACCAATGCCATGGTTCTTGTTCGGGTAGTAAGCACTTTCAAAATCAATATTGCTTTTCACCAGGGCGCTGATCATCTGGGTGGCATTCTGGAAATGCACGTTGTCATCTGCTGTACCATGAATGATCAGGTATTTGCCTTTGATGCGGTCCGTAAAATTGATCGGGGAGTTGTCATCATAACCCTTGGCATTTTCCTGGGGTGTGCGCATGTAACGCTCGGTATAAATATTATCATAATAGCGCCAGTTGGTCACAGGGGCCACGGCAACTGCTGCACTGAATACCTCGTTGCCCTTGGTAATGGCCAGCGAACTCATAAAACCACCAAAGCTCCAGCCCCAATGGCCGATATTGTCTTTGTCGACAAAAGGCATTGTACCGAGGTATTTAGCGGCATCAATCTGGTCTTCGATTTCAAACTTACCCAGCTGGAGATAGGTTTTCTTCTTGAATTCTTCCCCACGGAATCCGGTACCTGTATTGTCCACGCTCACAACTATGAACCCTTTCTGGGCCAGTAACTGGTGCCAGGAACTGACAGCCCCGAAGCGGTTGGCCACCTGCTGTGAACCAGGACCGCCATAGTTACAGAAAAGGACCGGGTATTTTTTGGCAGGATCAAATCCGGCGGGCTTCAGCATCCATCCATTGAGTGTATCGCCCTTGCTGTTGGGCACCCGGATAAATTCTGCTTTTCCGTATCCGTAGTCAGCCAGCTTGGTTTTTAATTTGGCACTTTCATTGAGTGTCTTTTCAACCACTGCACTGATTCCTTTTTTCTTATCCACCACCAGTTTGTTCAGGGTGACGGTCTGCGGGGTATTGAGGTCAGAACGGAAAGCAAAGAACTTGCTGAAATCATCATTGAACTCGATCCGGTTCCAGGCTTCACCACTGGTGAGGGCGTAGGTTTTTTTGCCGGTAAAATCCGTAACAAAAAGGTTCCGGTCCATCGGTCGGGGATAGGCCATGGTAAAGAAGATCCGCTTATTGGTTTCATCCACACCATTCACATCCGTTACTTCATATTTACCGGTGGTGATCTGTGTTTTGGATTTACCATCCAGGCTATAGAGATATAAATGCTTGTACCCGTTCATTTCACTGGTAAAGAGAAAATTCTTGCCATCCTTCAGGTACCACCAGTCATCATTGATCTCCACATAGTATTTGTTGGTTTCCTGGTACAGTAGACTGCTTGCGCCGGTGCTGGCGTTGGTAGACAGGAGCTTCAGGTCATTCTGGTGGCGGTTCATCCAGTAAACCACCAGGGTATTATCATCCCGGGTCCATTTGATACGGGGGATATAGATATCACCGGGTTCGTACTGGGCTTTAGCTTTGCTGTTCTTCGCCACATCATAGATATAAATATCCACGGTGGAGTTACCGTCGCCGGCCTTGGGATATTTATAGCGGTAATCCTTATTGTGGGCGTTATCATACATGGTCAGGTTGTATTCCTTTACCGCGCTTTCGTCAAAGCGGTAATAGGCTATGAAATTGCCCTTGGGGCTCCATTCATAAGCACGGGTGAATTCAAATTCTTCCTCATACACCCAGTCGCAGTTTCCGTTGATGACAAAATTCCATTTACCATCCGTGGTTACTGCCGTGGCTTTGCCGGCGGCAATATCATAGATGTACAGGTTATTCTCTTTTACATAGGCGATCTTACTGCCATCGGGAGAAAATGTGGGATGCAGTACTTTTTCATTTTCCAGTTTACTGAGTTTGCCGGAAGACGCATCGTAGAGGTAAACAAAGGACTTGGAGGAGCGGCGGTAAATCGGCTCATTCCCTTTTTTCAGCAGCCAGAGATTCTTATTCACCGGGTTTTCTACCTGGTCCTCGGCCTGTCCAAAGGCTTTACCGGTTTCATCTTTCAATCCGTCGAGTTTCAGTTCAGGCTCTTTCTGAGTCGTATCAAAAACAGCCGGGACAAATTCACCCCGGAAAGTTCCTTTCTTATAAATATCTTCTAAGGTGATCGGTTTTGTCTGTGCCATGGCCAGTACCGGTGCCAGGAACAGCAGCAAAAAAAGCTTACGCATAGTGTGATAATTTTTGGTCCGGTAAATGTAGGGGATTGGGGGGAAAGGCAGAAGGGGAAGTTGACGGGTGGTAAGTTAATAAGTTGACAGGTTGATAAGTTGACAGGTTAACAGGGGTAGTTTCTTAGAACACCCCTTGTCAACATGTTAACCTGTCAACTTATCAACCTGCCAATAAAAAAAGGTTGCCCTTTTTTAAGAACAACCTCTGGTATAAAGAAATACTTGTTTATTTACTCTCCGCCATGTCCGGGATGGCTTCCACCTTGTACTCACCGGCATCCAGTTTTTTCTTGGTTTCGGAGAAAGCTTTCAGTGTCAGCTCGATGTCCTCGTCATTGTGAATAGCAGAGGGGATCAGGCGGTAAATGATATGTCCTTTCGGGATAACGGGGTATACCACGATAGAGGCGAAAATGCCATAGTTTTCGCGCAGGTCCATTACCATGGCCGTTGCTTCGGGTACATCACCTTTCATATATACGGGGGTAACCACGGAGTCAGTCTTACCAATATCAAATCCTCTTTCTTTTAACCCGTTCTGCAGTTTGCGGGCATTGCTCCAGAGTTTTTCTTTCAACTCAGGATGATTGCGCAGGAGTTCCAGGCGTTTCAGGTTACCGATCACCAGGGGCATCGGCAGACTCTTTGCGAAGATCTGGGAGCGGATATTATAACGGATAAAATCGATGATGGCTTTATCTCCGGCAACAAATGCACCGATAGAAGCCATTGATTTGGCAAAAGTGGAGAAGTACAGGTCAATGGCTTCCTGGCAACCTTGTTCTTCACCAGCACCGGCACCTGTTTTACCCAGTGTACCAAAACCATGAGCATCATCCACCAGCAGGCGGAAATTGTATTTTTCTTTCAGGGCAGCGATCTCTTTCAGTTTGCCCTGGTCACCGGCCATACCAAATACGCCTTCTGTGATCACCAGGATACCGCCGGCTTTTTGTTTTTCGATCAGGGCGGTGGCACGCTGTAATTGTTTTTCAAAATCTTCAATATCGTTATGCTTGAAAACATAGCGTTGGCCGGGATGCAAACGCAAACCGTCAATGATGCAGGCATGGCTTTCGGCATCATATACGATCACATCATGACGGCTGCAAAGCACATCAATGATGCTCACCATACCCTGGTAACCGTAGTTCAGCAGGGCGGCATCTTCTTTATGTTCAAAGGCAGCGAGTTCTGCTTCCAGTTGCTCATGCAGGTTACTGTTACCACTCATCATACGGGCTCCCATCGGGTAAGCCAGTCCGTAGTCGGCTGCACCCTGTGCATCGGCCTTTCTCACCTCGGGATGGTTGGCCAGTCCCAGGTAGTTATTCAGACTCCATACGATCATGTCTTTTCCGCGGAATTTCATCCGGCTGCTGATATCACCTTCCAGTTTGGGGAATGCAAAATAGCCATGGGCTCTTTCACGGTGCTGGCCAAGCGGGCCGGCATTCTTCAATAAACGTTCAAAAAGATCTGCCATAAAAGCTTGTTTTATATGTAGTTAAACAGGTTTTCCTGCCCGCCGTAGGGGTGGCGGAGGCGGGGCAAAGGTAGGGAAATTAGTCGGTAGTTAGAAGTCGGTAGTTCGTAGCCTGCCTGCCGGCAAAGGCAGGTCAACAGCCCTTATTAAGAGATTAATACTTGTCAACCTGAGCTTTTCGAAGGGAGCCCTCCTAAGAATGGCCTTATTAACATATCAACCTATTAACTTGTCAACCTGCCAACAGCTTCTCAAAACAAATACTTGAGGCTACTCCCACATACTGACCGTAATTAGGGATTGAACTATACCCGTTCTTCTTATACAAGGCTATCGCATCCGGCATGATATCGCCGGTTTCGAGGATGCATTTTTTATATCCGAGTTCAAGGGCCCAGGATTCGAGTTCTTTTAAAACCAGGGTGGCCAGTCCGTTGCCCCGGGCAGCCGGGGGTACAAACATCCGTTTGACCTCCATGACCCCGGGTTCATACTCCTTGATGGCGCCGCAACCGGAAGGGATGCCCTCGTTATAAAGGACTACCACATGTTTTATATTATCAATCTTATTGAACTGGTCAAAAAAATCATGGTCGTCCCCATTGATACCCATCAGGTATATATCGAGTTGCTTTACCAGTTCCCGGAAATCAGCATGGCCGGAATCTGTGCGGATAGTCGTCGTCATATATTTTTTTTATTGAAAGTCTTTTCTGCCTGTTCCGTCTCAAGATAATATTTATTAAAAGACCTGGATAGCCCGTGCCGAAAATGTGCAACAGGCGTGAATAACACAAGGGCGATGTCAGTTTCCAGCCAGAGCGAATTCCTTACATTTACTTTCTTTGTGACACATAAAGTTGAACTCCATATGAAATATTACCCGCGCCTGATTTCTTTCTTTCTATTGATCTCCTGTTTTACTGCCTATAGCCAGAATGGCTGGACATCCCCCGGCAATGGCAAAGACCTTACCGGCTGGAAAGTGCTGGGTGGGAAGGCGACTTTTGCCGTAGAGAATGGCACTATCGTGGGCACCACGGTGGCCAATACCCGCAATACTTTTTTATGTACCGAAAAAGAATACGGTGATTTTATACTCGAACTGGATGTATGGGTGGAAGATGAGGAAGGTAATTCCGGTATTCAGACCCGCAGTCATTTTGATCCTGCCGGGAATAACGGGGAGGGCCGTGTGTATGGCCGCCAGTGTGAAGTGGATCCTACCTGGAGAAGATGGACCGGAGGTATCTACGATGAAGGCCGCCGCGAATGGCTTTACCCGATGCAGCTGAATGCCGCCGCCCAATATGCCTATAAACCCAACCAGTTTAATCATTTCAAAGTGGAATGTATTGGCAATGAAATGAAGACCTGGGTCAACGGGATAGCCACTGCCTATGTGGTGGATACCATCGACAGCAAGGGATTTATCGGTCTCCAGGTGCATGCCATTTCCAATCCGGCACATGCGGGTAAAAAAGTGATCTTTAAAAATATACGCATTAAAACCAGCGGGATACAACCAACTCCTTTTCCACCTGCTGTTTATGTGGCCAATTTTGTGCCCAATACACTGAACAGTTATGAAAAGAAAGATGGCTGGCAGCTGTTATTTGACGGTAAGACCAATAAGGGCTGGGTCAGTGTAAAAGACAGCAAATCCTTTCCCGCAGCGGGCTGGGATGTCAGCAACGGGATGATGCATGTCCAGCCTTCCGAAGGAAAAGAAGCCGCCAATGGAGGGGATATTATCAGCAATGAAATATACGGGGCTTTTGATCTTTCCTTTGAATTTAAACTCACTCCCGGGGCTAACAGCGGCGTGAAATATTTTGTCACCCTCAATGAAAAGACCAACGGTTCTGCCATCGGACTGGAATACCAGGTGCTGGATGATACCTTACATCCGGATGCTAAACTGGGCCGGGATGGTAACCGTACCCTGGCCTCCCTGTATGACCTGATCAAGGCCGATAAACAAAAACGTTTCCTTCGGCCCATCGGTGCCTGGAACTGTGGCAGAGTGGTGGTGTATCCCAATAACAAAGTAGAGCACTACCTCAATGGGGTGAAAGTCCTGGAATATATCCGTGGTTCAAAAGAGTACCGCGACCTGGTCGCTGTCAGTAAGTATGTGGTCTGGAAAAACTTTGGCGAAGCGGAGAAAGGACATATTTTGCTGCAGGATCATGGGAATGAGGTATGGTACAGGTCGATCAAGTTGAGGAAGTTAAAATAATACATAGTTAACAGGTTGACAAGTTGACAAGGGACCGCTTTCCCTTGTCAACTTGTAAACCTTTCAACTTTTCAACAATACATAATTCACAATAAAAGCAAACTAACGAACATGCCATCCCGTCGTCACTTCATCAAGAACTCTTCCATCACCGCCGCAGGACTCTACCTGGGCGCTATGGGAATGTCAGCCAAAAGTTATGGTCGTATACTGGGGGCCAATGACCGGGTACGCCTCGGGGCAATTGGTTTTTCGGACCGGTTCCGCCAGGCCCTTTTCCCCAGTTTCATGAATCATTATAAGGAACTGAATTTCGATTTTGTGGCAGTATCCGATATCTGGAAAGTCCGCCGGGAAGAAGGGGAAGCCTTTCTGAAGAATGCCATGGGACATGAGATCACGGCCTGCCGGAATAATGAGGAGTTGTATGCATTAAAAGATATAGATGCGGTGATTGTGGCCACGGCCGATTTTCAGCATGCCCTGCATTGCATTGAAGCGGTAAAAGCAAAGAAAGATGCCTATGTGGAAAAGCCTTTTGCGGAAACCATGGATGATAATATTGCCGCGCTGAAAGCAGTAAAAGCTTCCTCGCAGATCGTACAGGTAGGATCACAACGCCGGAGCGGGGGCAACTATATCGCGGCGGCTGAATTTATCCAGTCGGGCAAATTTGGTCCCGTGACCATGGTGGAACTTACCTGGAATGTAAACCAGCCCGGGCGCTGGAGAAGACCGGCCCTGGTGGAGAAATGTAAAGAAGAGGATACCGACTGGAAACGGTTCTTACTGAACCGTCCCTACGAAAAGTGGGATCCCCGGAAATATTTAGAGTATCGTTTGTTCTGGCCTTATTCCTCCGGTATGCCCGGACAGTGGATGAGTCACCAGATCGATACCGTCCATTGGTTCAGTGGCCTCTCACACCCCAGATCAGTGGTGGCCAATGGGGGCATCTATATGTGGAAGGATGGACGGAAGAACTGGGATACCACGCTGGCGGTTTTTGATTATGGCCCTTCAGACGATAAAAGCTCCGGCTTCCAGGTCTCCTTTGCTTCCCGCATGCACAATGGCGATGAGAATCCATCAGAGATCTATTATTCCAACGGCGGCGAACTGAACCTGATCACGAATAAAGTATCCCCAAAGGGCGGGTTGAGCGAACGTATGGCCGCGGCCATGGGTATGAAGGCCAACCTGCTGCCCGAACTGGCGCTGGTGGATAAATCAGAAAAAGTAGTGGCATCCGCGAATACCGGGGCCGACCGGCTCACGTCGGCGCATATGCGTAACTGGATGGAATGTATCCGCAGCCGCCAGCAACCGCATGCACCGGTGGAAGCAGGGTATAATCATTCAATCGCCTGTATCATGACCAATGCCGCCGTGCGTACGGGTGGCAAAGCCACGTTTAATGAGAAGACGCAGCAGGTGATGGTGGGGGGGAAGGTGTTTAAGTATTAGAGAGGGGAGAGAGGAGAGAGGAAAGAGGAAAGAGGAAAGAGGAAAGAGGAGAGGGGAAAAGGTGGTAAGGTTCACATAAACTCTATCAGATTACTTCCTTAGAACTTCACTCCGTAGGAGTGCATTGTTGGTAGTATATGAAAATGTAATTGCCCTACTCACCCCGTAGGGGTGCTTTGTGTTGATGGAGAGAATAGTGAACAGGATGTGGTAAAAAATTATCTATTTAGTTTTGGTGTAAACGTGCCTTCATAATGTGTGGAATATGTATTGAATTCCACACCCAGCAGGTTCCAGCTTTTTGTTCCATCAATAAAATACCTGAATTGATCTGTGCCAGCAACTGGTATTATATCAACATAGTTTGATTCCCACCGGTATCCTCCATAAATCCCGGTCAATACCGCTTTGGCTTCTGCCACTGCCGGTTTGCCGGTTGTTTTGTTCTTTCCCGCTAAGACAATGAGTTTGATTTCGGAGATAAGGTTGTCCTTTACTTTGACAGAAGTGAAATTGCTGGTAATTAAAGAGTCACGATTATTAAAAACATATTGCAAATGCGCATTTACCTGGTTTTTGTTAGCAGAACCTGAACGGCCGTTCAATATGCCGAGGATGCCCACAATTAAAACAAGTGTTGCGGCCAATCCATATTTTTGTGCAACCAGGTTAACCGCCCTGAATGCGTTGAAGATAAAGTAGAAGAAAAGACATAGGTTAATCAGCATCCAGGTCAGATGGATCATGGATAAGGTGGTTTAGGTTAATCTGAAAGTACAAAATATCCCTGATTATTATAGGCAAACTCATCAGCTTTTTATATTTGTTAATTGGGTTACTCTGCTCAGCTCAATCAGAATAGTGTTTTCCAAACAACCCCTCCATTAATCCCGGGCTCAGTTCCTCCGCCACCAGTTGTGCAGATCCAATACATAAGCCTCCGCAGATAGTACCGTAGCGCATACAATCCCGGAGCGGTTTTCCCTGTAACCATGCGTAGAGGAAGCCGGAGAAATAATTATCGCCGGCACCATTGCTGTCCACCAAAGCGAAATTTGTAAGTGACGGCTCATGGATCCATTCGCCTTCCGGGGTCAGTGCGGTGGAACCGCCTTTGCCATGGGTACAAACCACCAGTTGTTTGCCGCGACCGATCAGTTGCTGCATCGTGGATTTATGATCGGGGAGGTTATCGGAACTCAGGAAGATGGTGTCAGCGGCCGCTATAAAAGGTTCGTGGTAAGGATTGTTGTCAGTGTAGTCATGCAGGTCCGTCCAGACGGGTTTGGTATATCCGGACAGTAACGGGATAAAATCCTTGCAATACGAAATGATATTTAATACCAGCATACCGCTGCCTGCCAGTTTTTCTTTAATAAGTGACTGGTTGAAAGCAGGGTGTTCGGAAGATTGTGTAATGAACATCGAGATGCGGCTGCCTTCCGCATTCATCAGGTTGAAATGCCGTTCGGTGCCTGCCGGGTCAACATCATAGAGGAAATCGATACCGGAATCCCCGAGGTGTTTTATGATCCGTTGGCCGTAGATATCATCCCCCAACAGGGAGTACAATATACTGCTTACTTCGAGTTTCCGCAGGCAAAGCGCCTTACCCGAACCGGTAGAGCCCGTGGTTTCCTGGAACCGTGCCTGGTGGATGGTTTGAGGAACGGGTTGGGGAAACTGATCCAGGTATACAATATGATCATAGGTGGTGCCGCCAAGTATCAGGACAGGGGTCATAGCTGCTTATTTTTCCGGTATGTTTTCGGGCTTGCCGATTGAGTCAATGGTATCTTCTATTTCCTTTCTTTTCAGTTTCTTTTTGAGCGAGGCGGCAATGATGAAAAGGATAACCGCAATAATTATGGCCAGGTTAAAGCCAAAATAATAGCCAACCCGTCCGGCAGGATCAGTTGGCGGCGGGTTGCCGGTGGAAGAACTGCCCAGGTAACTGAATAGCTGGAATAACAGGAGTATGAAAGCAATGGTTTTGAGGATTTTTACATTTCTCATAATCGCACCCTTAGTATGATTAATATTTAGTGACCTGATTCAGGAAATTGTACAAAGTCATAAGTCGATGTCTGGACTTATAAATTCAGAAAGACCTAATTTCTTAAAATTTTTTCCATTTTCTTTCCCTTGGCCAGTTCATCGATCAGTTTATCCATATACCGGATTTGCTGCATCAGTTTGT
>CAZFLL010000133.1:0-9481 GCA_964519865.1 uncultured Chitinophaga sp.
CTGACCCCTAGCTTTTCTCCCCCACAAACCAATCCTCCTTCTCCTTAAATAACACATTAAACGTAGTCAGTGAACCATAGCACCGGGTGATATACTGCTGCAGGTTTACTTTGTCTTCATCCGTCAGTTTCTTATGACTGTTGATATTCTGTTCCAGGACACGCAGCCGGTCGCGGAGCATGACGATCTTGTGAAAGAAATCCTCAACCGGAATTTCTTTTGGCTTAAGTGACTTATCAAAAGGCTGGAGCAGGAGCGTGCCTTTGGCCCATTTTTCACCAAGTGCTACGTTTTCGGTGATGCCACCCCAGAGACGCAGGATCTTCAGCAATGATTGCTCGACTTCGGAGTGGGTTTCGATTTCCGCGGTTACATTCTCGGGGATGATCTCCTCGAGTTTGTCATCATTCTTGTCAATTTCCTTAATACCATGGTTGATAAAGGAAATAAGGTATGTGGCATAACGCAGTGCGACGATCACACCAGGACCGTATTGAGTGTGCTGGAGGCGGGTGCCGGGACCCAAAGTAGTTTGGTCGTTCATAGCGGGAAATTACGGAGGAAATTGGAAATACGGCTGCCTGCGGCAGTTGTGCTGCGCACATTTTTATTTTAACACATAGGCACATAGGGTCATAGGGAAACATAGGATTTAAAAGAGCGGGAAGGGCAAGAATAAAGTACGAAGTACGACCTAACACCCGGAGTAAGCCTTCAAACTGAATGTTCTGTCTCCCTTCCTGCCTGGAAAGTTTTTAATTAATTGAGTACTTGCTCCTGTATTTTCTATGTGCCCCTATGACCCTATGTGCCTATGTGTTAAACCCTTTGTGCGCAGCACAAACCGCCTTCAGGCGGCTCTGCTATTCCTTATGAAAGAAGAAATACTTATATTGTTCTACCTAACCATTACACCTCGTATGAAACAACTAACCCTCCTCCTGGGCACTGCCCTGTATTTATTACCTGCCACCGCACAAGTCACCCAGCCACCAGCCAACAAACCCGTTGAGCTGAAGGTCGTTACCCAGGTACAGCAAACCATCGGGACAATCGCGATCACCGGGTTTAATTTTGAAAACGGAAAACAATCACTCGCCGACTGGACCCGAGAAGGCACAGCTTTTAATAATCAACCTACCTACGGACATAATGTGGTGATCCGCCGCGAAATGGATAACCCGCAAAATCCGTTCCGGGTGAAAATTCCTCTGGGCGGAGATTACTGGAAAGACCTCTCCCTGCCGATCGGGCATAAAGGCAAGTACTGGATCGGGACTTATGAGAACAGGGGCGACAGTTCGCAAATGTTTGCCCGCACCCAGGGGAATGCGCCAGTGGGCACACTACTCTCTCCCGAGTTTACGATTACAAAGGATTATATCAGTTTCCTGGTGGGAGGAACGAATGATTATACCAATGAAAAAATTGAACTGATCTATGAAGGACAACCGGCTCCCGGAGGTCCGGATGATAAAAAAGATAAAGGAAACCAGGTCCAGATAATCAACGCGGCTAACCAGAATAATCCTCCGGTGCTGAAAGGTTTAGTGGCCACCGGCAAGGGCAGCAGCGTGATGCGGCGTGTATGGTGGGAAGTGAAAACCATCAAAGGGAAAAAAGCCAGGATCAAAATAACGGATAACAGCGCCACGGGTTATATCAATGTGGATGATATCATCTTCCAGGATATAGCCCCGGACCAGGCGGATATAAAAATCGGCAGTAAGCTTACGGTAAAACAGGTGTTTCAGAAAGAAGGCAGTTATTATGACTGGGATTTCCCGCTCTGGGGCACCATTGATACACATACCCACCCGGCTGCCCATATTGGTTTTGGCAACCGCCTCTTTCATGGTGAACCAGTAGGTACGATCAGCAAGGCCCTGGCCGATTGTGAGATCGATCATGGGGCCGATGTTTTACGTACCCTGACGAGTTCCTCCGGTGAACGTATCAGCGGTAATATTGTACGCAATGCGGTCGCGGGTGTTTTCGACCCCGGCCACCGGCTGGGGGTGATGGATCCCGGTAATACCTGGGGATCGAATGAACAAACCCTTGCGTACTGGCCACTCTATAATACCAAACTGCATCAGCAGATGTGGAAGGACTGGTTGAAGCGGGCTTATGACGCCGGTCTTCGTATGATCGTGGCCCTGACCGTACATAGCCAGCTCTTTGCCCGTATCAGTGAAGGCACCCGTCCGGATGATGATAAATCTGTAGGGGATAAACAAATTGACTACATAAAAAATGTAATCGCCCCGGCCTGTAATGACTGGATGGAGATCGCTTATTCACCGGCAGATATGCGACGGATCATGCTGAATAATAAGCTGGCTGTTGTACTGGGCAGTGAACTGGATAATATCGGCAACTTTGATGGCAAGCGGGCTCCGACCGAAGCAGAAGTAAGAGCGGAGATCCGCCGCCTTTACAGCAAGGGCCTTCGTTATATGTTCCCTGTGCATTTGCTGAACAATGGATTTGGCGGTACCGCCATTAAGTCGGATATATTTAATCTCGCGACTAAGTTCAATACAGGCAGACCCTTTGATGTGGAATTGCGGGATTACAGGGATGGTTTTTCAGAATATAAACTCAAGGCAAAGTTTGATGTGCTGAGTGATGTGCCCGCCGCTATGATCGATGCGAATAATAAAACCATAGCCTATGGAGGCATTGCGGGGGCAGCTGCACCGATTGCCGTACCTGCCGCAGCGCCATTGGTATTGCCTTTTATTCCGCTGATCACCACCGCCGGTACCACGGTAGTGGGTATGGCAGCCCCGCTGATACCGGTACTGGCCGGGGTGGCCATCAACAAATGGACCAATGACTGGGGGATCTCCCTGGATGTGATCCCGGTGGGAAATAATTACCCTTCTTATCCATGGAAACGATTTGCCGGTCATATCAACCGGCAGGGATTAACCACGGCCGGAGAAATAGCGGTGAACGAAATGATGCGGCTGGGAATGATGATCGATATTGATCATGCAGGACGGAAAACAGTGGATGAATATTTTAATATGGCTTTTGCCGTACCGGGTGGAGGCTACCCGCTGAACAGCGGGCATAACCAGTTTACCGAAACCCGCTGGACCGAAGCGCAGCTGATGCCCGAAGACTATGACCTCAGTACCGCGGAAGGAAGAAAATTATACACGAATCATTACAATCATATTTCAGAAAAAATTGCCAATGAGAATGACCGTAAACCGGATGAACTGGTAAAAATTAAACAATTGGGTGGCATTATGGGCGTGGGGATTGCGGGAGCCAATGTGAATGCGGCAAGTACTATAATACCCGCCTCCGCCCGCCGGTATATTGAATCGACCGTGGCGAATAATAATCCGGGCAGCAGCAAATCAGCCGCCCAGTTATTATTATATGCGATCGAGAAAATGAACGGCAGCGGGGTTTGTTTTGGTACGGATATCAACGGCTTTGCCGGACTGGTGGGGCCGCGTTTCGGGGCCAACAGCGCGAGTGCGGCCGGGCATGACCGGTATGATATTTATAACCGTCGCAGTTTTGTTTACAACCAGGCCAACCAGGTCCGTTATACTCCCTTCACTGATCTTTCAGGAAACCGTTTCCGGGGACAACTCACCGGCTCTTATGATGAGCTGAAGAATAACCCGGATAAATTTTTACAGGAAGGCAAATTGTTTACCGAGGAACAGGGTGATTTTATGCTGGCCTTGCAGATATATTATTCCATGGAGGAGCGCTTTAAACGGGAAGCTGAATCGGGTGATACAAAAAACAAGATCGATTGGTACCTGAACCATGTGGTACACAACAGTTATGATAAAAACAGGATCAAGGAATTTATCAAGGGACTGATCAAGGGTGGTAACGGGGAAAATGTAGGTACCGATGTATTTAACGGCGATGTGGGTACGCAGCAACAGATCTCCCTCAAAGTAAGCCGCGAGAAAATATTCAATAACCGAACCGTGGATGGCCGGACAGGTGATGTGACGACGAATGGGGAGAAGTTCAGGCGGTATAAATTACTGGAAGCCGCTTTCGATTATTACCAGATCATGATGCGTCCCGGCACCAATGAGCCCCTGATTCCTTCCTCCACCCTGGGCAAGACCTGGGATTATAACCTGGATGGGATGGCGCATTACGGGATGATGGCGGATTTCTTCCAGGACCTGAAGAATGTGGGAATGCGGCCAAAGGATATGTCGGTGCTGTTTAATTCGGCGGAGGATTTTGCGAGGATGTGGGAGAAATGTGTGAGGCAGAGCGAGAAAGTAAGGTAGTTTGTGCTGCGCACAAATTTTTTTAACACATAGGCACATAGAATCATAGGGAAACATAGAAATTAAGAAAGCGGGACGAGTAAGAATAAAGTACGACCTAACACCCGGAGTAAGTCTTCAAACCTGAATGTTCTATCTCCCTTACAGCCTGGAAAGCTATTAATTAATTGAGTACTTGCTCCTGTATTTCCTATGTTGTTCTATGATTCTATGTGCCTATGTGTTAACCCAAACAGCGCAGCGGTTTCCCCCGGATACTAAAATATAACCAAATTTTCCCCCCTCTCCTTAGGAAGGACCCCTCCCGGGGTGCTAAAATATTCCATCAAATCAGTAAAACCTTCCATTTAACGGCAAGGGGTTGCAGGGTACTTTTAAAGAGAATTTCATAAAGAGCAGCAAGCAGAAAACGGCCAGCCCTTTGTAACGACCCACCGGTCGCTTACAAAGGGGCCCTGACCGGATGGCTCCCCTGCCTAACCACAACGATTCGCACGCCATGTTCATCAAGAAATACTTCGAGGAATTCGAACTGAACAATACCCGCCAGACCCGCGGCCGCACCATCACGGAAACCGATATTGTGATCCACGCAGGACAGTCAGGCGATTTTTTTCCCCACCACATGGATGAAGAATGGTGCAAGACCCAGCCCTTTGGACGGCGGATTGCGCATGGCACCCTCATATTTACAGTGGCAGTAGGACTGACAGCCGATTTTATCAATGAAGTCTCTATGACTTATGGCTATGAGCGGCTTCGCTTTATTAAACCCGTTTTTATCAACGATACCATACGGGTAAACATCACTATTAAAGATAAAAAAGACCATAAAAAACCGGATTACGGCCTGGTGACCGAACTGGTGGAATGTTTTAACCAGCACAACGAACTGGTGATGCTGTGCGAACATATCCTGATGGTAAAAAAGAGCGTTTAATATGGCAGCAATCGTTTTAAACGGTATCACATGGGGACATAGCAGGGGCATCACACCCCTGCTCGCTTTGTCCCAGCGATACAGTGAGCTGCACCCCGGTGTAGAAATCCGCTGGAAAAAAAGAACCCTTCAGGAATTCGCGGACTTCCCGATCGAAAAACTGACCCTCGATTATGACCTGCTGATCATTGATCATCCCTGGGTGGGCTGCGCAGCCGCCACAAACTGCGTGCTGCCTTTGAATGAGTATTTACCGGAAGCATATCTGACTGACCAGGCCCGTAACTCAGCCGGTCAGTCACATAACAGCTATAATTATAAAGGACAGCAATGGGCCCTGGCTATCGATGCCGCCACCCCGGCAGCGAGCTACCGGAAAGAACTCTTACCGGCCCTCCCCAAATCCTGGGAGGATGTACTGGAACTCGCGAAAGCAGGTAAAGTGGCCGTGCCGGCAATCCCGATCGACCTCCTGATGAATTTTTATACTTTTTGTATCGCACATGGGAAAGAACCTTTTGTTTCCAGGGAAGAAGTGATTGATGAAGCCACGGGACGGAAGGCGATCAATACAATGAAAGAACTGTACAGCCTGGTGGACCGGAAAATGTTTGACTGTAACCCGATCGCGGTGGCGGAACTGATGAGTTCAACGGATGATTACTGGTATTGCCCTTTTGCCTATGGCTATTCGAATTATTCAAGAACGGGGTACGCGAAACACCTGCTGCATTACAGCGATGTGGTGATATTTAAAGGGAATAAATTGAGAACAACGATCGGGGGAACCGGATTGTCGGTTTCTGCTTTTAGTCAGCATAAGGAAACAGCCCTTGATTTTGCCGCCCTGGTGGTTTCAGGCGAATGCCAGCGCACCTTGTATGTGCAGCATGGCGGTCAGCCCGGACACCGCAGTGCCTGGGAAGATGTGGCCGCGAACAGGCTGACGCATGATTATTTTAAAAATGTATTACCCGTAATTGATAACGGATATTTGCGGCCCCGTTATAATGGCTACCTCCATTTCCAGGATCATGCAGGTGATCCTTTGCAGGCCTGTTTGCTGGAGGATAGTGATCCGGTAAAGGCCCTGCAGGCCATGAATGATATTTACCGGGAAAGTATTTTAACTAAAGTATCAACTGTACAATAATGAGTGATCTGCCCCTGAAAGGAATTGTGGTGCTTGAATTCAGCCAGTATTTATCCGGACCTTCTGCAGGACTCCGGCTGGCCGACCTGGGAGCCAGGGTGATCAAGATCGAACGCCCGGGGACGGGTGAAGCCGGTCGTAAACTGGCCATCAAGGATCTTTGGGTGGATGACAACTCCTTATTGTTTCATACGATCAACCGCAATAAAGAAAGTTTTACGGCCAACCTGAAAGACGCGGATGATCTCGCTATTGTAAAAAAGCTGATCACAAAGGCTGATGTGCTGATCCATAATTTCCGGCCTGAAGTAATGGGCCGGAACGGACTTGATTATACGGCAGTAAAAGCGATCAATCCCGGGATCATCTATGCCGAAATATCAGGCTATGGTAAGAAAGGTCCATGGAAAGATAAACCCGGGCAGGACCTGTTGCTCCAATCTATGGCCGGGCTGGCTTATACCACGGGCAATGGTAATAATGGCCCGGTGCCCTTTGGCATTTCCATTGCGGATATTATGGCGGGCTCACAGCTGGTGCAGGGGATACTGGCGGGACTGATCCGTCGTCATAAAACCGGCCAGGGCGCGCAGATCGAAGTGAGTATGATCGAGTCCATACTCGATTTTCAATTTGAATTACTGACCACTTATTATACAACCCGGCAGCAACCACAACGCAGTAAAGTGGCCAATGGCCAGCCGCTGCTGAGCGCGCCTTATGGTATTTATGATACATCCGATGGCCATATCGCTATCGCGATGATGGATATCCATACACTGGCCGACACTATCGGCTGTTGTGAACTGAAGGATTTCTCCAAAGAAGAAGCGTTCTCCCGCCGGGATGAAATCAAAACAGTCTTAGCCGCCCATTTACTCAAACAAACCACTGACTACTGGCTCGGTCTCATGCAGGACGCCGGATTATGGTCGATGCATGTACTGAACTGGGAGGAAATGACGAATGAAGAAGCCTACCAGTCACTCGGCATGGAACAGGTGATAAAAGTGGGAGAGAAGGAAATAACGACAACAAGGTGCCCGATCAGGATCAATGGAAAAAGACTGGTGAGCGGGAGAAAGGCCCCGGGAGCAGGGGAGCATAATGAGCTAATAAAAGTAGAACTTCTTTGAGCTGCGAGTTTCGAGTTGCGAGACACGAGCCACAAAGCAGGGAGATTAAAATTGAAAGGAAGCTAATGATCTTGGTAGAATGAATAACTGGTTAGGAGGTACTCGCCACTCATACCTCGTAGCTTTTTCCAGGTTTTCTTAGAAAGTAATAGTTAAAATGAACTTATTAAACGACATACTGGTTCTCGATTTCTCCCAGTTCCTCTCTGGCCCATCGGCCTCGTTGCGCCTGGCCGATATGGGTGCGCAGGTGATCAAGATCGAGAAGCCGGGCACGGGTGATATATGCCGGGAACTTTATGTATCGGATGTGATGATTGAGGGAGAGTCGACGATTTTCCATGCCATCAACCGCAATAAGCAGAGTTATGTGGCAGATCTGAAGAATCCGGATGACCTGGTGAAAGTGAAACAGCTGATCACCAAGGCGGATGTGGTGATGCATAATTTCCGCCCGGGGGTGATGGAAAGGATCGGGCTGGACTATGCCACTGTGAAGGAAATCAAACCCGATATTGTTTATGCGGAAATCAGTGGATATGGTAACGAAGGTCCCTGGAAGGACCTGCCCGGTCAGGACCTGCTGTTACAATCAGTTTCCGGTCTGACCTGGCTGAGCAATAATAATAATGAGAACCCTACACCGATGGGCGTGGCCGTGGTGGATATACTGGCCGGCACCCATATTGCCCAGGGAATACTGGCGGCCTTATATGGCCGGCTGACCAGTGGCGAAGGAGCCCTGGTTCAGGTGAGTATGTTTGAAAGCATCCTCGATTTCCAGTTTGAAGTGCTGACCTGCTATTATAATGACGGCCGGCAGTTGCCCGTGCGCGGGGCGGTAAACAGTGCCCATGCTTATGTTGCGGCACCTTATGGACTTTATAAGACAAATGATAATTACATTGCATTGGCAATGACCAATATTCCCACCCTGGCGCATTTGCTGGGTTGCGAACCGTTAAAGCATTTTATTGACAGCAACGACTGGTTTGCCAAAAGGGATGAGATCAAAAAAATACTGGCCGATCACCTGAAGACAAAGGCCTCGGCTCAATGGCTCGCGATCCTGGAGAAAGCAGATATCTGGTGTGCCCCGGTGATGGATTATGACGGACTGGTAAAAGAAGAGGGGTATCGCATACTGGATATGGAAGTAACGGTGCAGACCAGCAAGGGTATTTCTGTTACCACCACGCGCTGCCCGGTCAGGGTGGATGGGGAAATATTGTTGTCGGATAAAGGAGCACCAAGACTGGGTGAACACAATGAGGCGATCGAACAACAATTTGGCATTGCCGGACAGTTGCAGGGATTGCACAAATAACTATACAGGATGCTACAAGGGATTGCCGATACACATATTCATATATGGGATTTTAAAAAGGCAGAATACGCCTGGCTGGAAGGCAATACTTCTATCCTGAACCGCACCTATGCTATTGAAGAGATTGAAAACGATAGGACGGAGGCAGGAATCACTGCCGGCATACTGGTACAGGCTGCGAATAATTTTGAAGACACGAACTGGATGCTGCAAACAGCCAGCAAGCATGAGTGGATAAAAGCAGTGGTGGGCTGGCTGCCTTTGATGGATCCGGAAGCCACCCTGAAAGCTTTGCAAAATCAATATGGCCGGGAAGAATATTTTAAAGGAGTACGTCACCTGATCCATGATGAACCGGATACGGAATGGTTGCTGCAAACAGAAGTACTGGAGAGTTTGGGGATTTTAGCTAAGAACAATATTCCTTTTGATGTGGTGGGGATATTACCCGCACATATTGAAACGGCTTTGAAAGTAGCGGAGAGGGTTCCGGGATTAAAGATGGTTTTCGATCATTTGAACCAGCCACCTGTTGCCAGTGAAGAACGGTTTGGCCAATGGGGAGAACTGATGAAAGAAGCGGCGAAGTATCCGGGCTTTTATATGAAGATTTCCGGGATGGGAACCACCACAGGG
>CAZFLL010000134.1:0-9406 GCA_964519865.1 uncultured Chitinophaga sp.
GAAGCAATATCACTTTCATTCAGCAGGTTCATGGGGACCTGCATAAACTGGGTAGTGGCACCACCATGGAGGAAAAGTACTTCGTGACGTTCGTCCAGCTGCATCAGTTCTTTCACCAGTGACCGGGCTTCTTCCATTACCGGTTCAAACAGGGAGGTACGGTGACCGATTTCAAGAATGGATAAACCGGTGTCGTTAAAATTCAACACGGCTTTACTGGCTTCTTCGAAAACTTGGTTGGGTAATACAGAGGGACCTGCATTGAAATTATGGATAACTGGCTTCACGGTTACAGCGGTAATAAATGAGTTGCAAATGTAGGGAAATTGCCCCCCTTAGTGGTCATGTTCACGGCCTTTAATGGTATTGTTTTTCCAGGCCTGGTTGAGCCGGTCAAACTCTTCCTGTTCCGTTGCCGTGAAGCTATTGTTACTGAGGCTGCTAAGGTCCGGCTGACCGGCATTGACCCAGGCCGTGTACCAGAAGCTGGCCACTGCATA
Source organism: uncultured Chitinophaga sp. (assembly GCA_964519865.1). Taxonomy (GTDB): domain Bacteria; phylum Bacteroidota; class Bacteroidia; order Chitinophagales; family Chitinophagaceae; genus JJ008. Next base: position 501 of record CAZFLL010000134.1, read on the forward strand.
GATGGATTGCCGCATTCTTCTTTCCACCATGCCCTTCAGCAATTCATTGTACCTGATGGAGTAAGCCGAGGAATACTGACGAATGACAGTTCCGTTCCGTTCTTCAAACGCGTATTTCTGATCAGGCGGAAACTGCCGGGAAAGCATTTTTTCATAGCGTAATACGGTATCTGCTGCCGCGGCACTTTCCAGTACACGGGCCCAGATGAATTTAGCGGGATTGGAGATATAGCCGGCTTTGCCTATTAAAAAATCCCATGATTTTTCAGCCAGCAGTTCAGGAATACGGCTCTCCCAGAATCCATGAATCCCGCGCTGGTTGGTCAGTTGCCCGTTGTGATTACTGGATGCATGCAGGGGTACATGCGCATCCGCGATATAATGACCGATCTCTGCGGAGAGCTTCAGGATCTTCACCTGGTTTTTTTCTTTAAAGGCCTGGGTCAGCCGGAAGAGCATAGTCTGCAGCCACCAGGGAACAATCCCATGTTTTTGCAAACTGTCTTCCGTAAATTTTTTCACCGCCTCATTCCAGTTGCGGGGCAGGGAATCAAATGGATATTTTCCATACTTATCCAGATCGATATAATGCCGGGGACCTTCTTCCGGAATTGCATAACGTCGTTTATCCGGGTCTACGGCATGTTCGGTCAGGAAATCAGCCTGTGGTTTATAAAGTATCATCATTTCAGGAGGCAGGAGGAAGACTGCATAATAATTGATCATCCGGTGTCCGTAGAAGCCCCAGCTGAATGCTGCCTGCGTTGGAATAATTCCAAACAGGAGCAGGAATAATTTTTTCATATAAATGATTTTGGAAGGGAAGCTAAGGGGATGGTCCAATCAGGCCATGGGTAAAACATCCGTCTGAGCGGTTTTTTCCACCGTTTATTGAAGGGGTAAAAAAATGGGTGAGTAAGAAACAGTGATATCCGGCAGTTTCGAGCAGGTATCGGGACGGGAATCTATTCCATCGTCTCTTTTTTCTCTTCGTCAAAATCCACCACCCCGCCGGTGACGGCATATTTCATGGCTTCCCCGGCACTGATCTTATCGATCTTACGGACTTTAGCCCGGGGTAATATATAGAGTTGCCCGGCAAAATTGTAGGCCTGCGGTACATAGACGGCCACTTTATCGGCCCCCAGTTCAAATTTTTCCATCTCTTCGTCGGTCAGGAACCCCACGATCCAGACATCCTCCGCAAATACATTGGCGAGTACGGAACGGTTGAATTTCCGCTTCTCACCGGCAAAAGCCTCAAAGAAATCCTTGGTGGAGCTGTATATGAATTTGATGCCGGGGGTGCGGTCCATGAGGTGGTCAAAAAACGTAATCGCACTTCCCATCAGGAAATTAGAACTGATCCAGCCGACCAGGATAACAAATATGATGATCAGGACAAAACCCAGTCCGGGAATATTGACATAAGGCCTCAGAATGCCATCCACTTTCTCAAAAAGCCAGTAAAGGGCATACATAGTAATCCCGATAGGGGCTAAAATGATCATTCCCTGTATAAAATACCGGAAGATTTTTTTTAATGTGTTATGGGGTGGCTGTTTGGGCTGGGCCATTCGGCTGTTTTAAAAAGCTAAGTTAGGGTAAAAATGAGCACCCTGACCGGTCAAATAAATCGGTGAACGGTAGAAAAAGCAGGATGGAAACTTTTGTTACGAAAATAGTTTCCATAGTTTTGCTCTTTCAAAACACAGAAAATGGAACCCAAAGAACGAATATCCGCCAAGGCCGAGGAGCTGTTCATGCAGTTCGGGATCCGTTCTGTATCCATGGACGATATTGCCCACAGCCTGGGAATGAGCAAGAAGACGCTCTACCAGTATTATGCCGATAAGGACGAGCTGGTGAATGCAATGATCGATAACCATATCCGGGAGATGCAGACAGATTGCGAGGGCTGCCGTGAAGCGGCGAGTAATGCCATCCATGAAATTTTCATTACGATGGAAAGGATCGTGGACGATTTAGGCAGTATCAACCCCATGGTGCTGTATGACCTGGAAAAATTTCACTACAAGGCCTTTCAACGGTTTAAGGAACATAAGGATAAATACCTGTTCCGGGTGGTGCGGAATAATATTGAATGGGGCGTGCGGGAAGGATTGTACCGGGACGATATCGATGTTGATATCATGTCCAAGTTCCGGATTGAATCAATGATGATCCCCTTCAATGTTGCAGTATTCCCTCCAGGGAAATACAACCTGGGACATATCTCGGAAATGATCATCCAGAATTTCGCCTATGGCCTGGCCACTATAAAAGGACACCAACTTATACAACAATATAATGAACAACGCAAAAACCATCTTACTTATGAAGAGAACAGCAAATAAGTGCTGGCTGTTACTCGCTGCCCTGCTTCCCCTGCTGGGAGCGGCGCAAAACAACGGGCGGGTGACACCGGATACGACTCAACCAGTGAAACATGAATTTTCGGTTCAGCAGGCGATCGATTATGCAAAAAAGAATAATGTAAATGTGAAAAATGCCCTGCTGGATGTACAATACCAGGAGCAGGTGAACAAGGAAATCACCTCCAGGGCGTACCCGGGCATTAACGCCAGTCTGAGTACCACCTACAATCCCAATGTGGCCACACAGGTGATTCCCAACTTTATCTCACCGGCCACTTACCAGGTATTGATTGACCAGGGAGTGAAAGACGGCAGTGGCAACCCGATCCAGATGCCAGCGGACTTTGGATATATCGCTGCCCAGTTTGGTTCTAAATACAGTGCCAGTGCCGGGATCGCCCTTTCGCAGTTGCTGTTCGACGGCCAGGTGTTTGTAGGTCTCCAGGCCCGCAATGCCACCATGCGCTTTGCCCGTAAAAATGTGGAAGTGACGGAGGAAATGATCAAGACCAATATATATAAGATCTACTACCAGCTGGTGGTGAGCAAAACCCAGGTGGAACTGCTGGATGCCAATATTGAACGGCTGGAAAAACTGCAGCACGATACAAAGATCATTTTTGAAAATGGCTTTGCGGAAAAACTGGACGTGGATAAACTGAGTGTGGCCCTGACCAATCTCCGGACAGAGAAAGGAAAAGTACTGAACAGTATATCCAATGGTTACTACGGACTGAAGGTCCTGCTGGGTATGCCCCTGAAAGATGAACTGGTACTTACCGATAAACTGACCGATGAACAGATCAAGGACGGAATACTGGAAGCATCCGTTTACAACTATGAAGACCGCAAGGATTTCCAGTATGCCAGTATTGGTAAGGAACTGAATGAATACAATATCAAAAGATATAAACTGAGCCAGATCCCCACTATTTCCCTGAGCGGTCAGTATGCCAAGAACGCCCAGCGTAATAAATGGAATTTTCTCGGCAAGGGTGACTGGTTCACTATTTCCTCTGTCAACCTGAATATGTCAATTCCGATCTTCAACGGGTTTTATACCAAATCAAAAATCCAGCAGACCCGGATTGACCTGCGTAAAACGGAGAACCAGATCGAGGCCCTGAAACTCTCCATCGATAATGAAGTGGAAACGGCAAAGAACAATTACCGTTCCGCGATCAGTACAATGGATTACCAGAAGAAAAATATGGAACTGGCGGAGCAGGTGTACCAGCAAACCAAAAAGAAGTATGAAGTAGGTACAGGTTCACAGACGGAGATCAATGCCGCCCAGGTGGAACTGAAAACCGCGCAGACCAGTTATGTAACGGCACTTTATGATGCCGTAATTGCCCGGATCGACTTCTTAAAAGCCACCGGTAAACTTTAATAAAACCAACCATTGACTTATAAATTAAAAAGTATGAACACGATTTTAAAAATAACCACTGCTGTAATGCTGACACTGAGTCTGGCAGCCTGCGGAGGCAGTGCCAAGGAAGAAAAAGGCAAACTCACTGATCTCAAAACCCAGCTGGAAAAACTGAAAAAAGACAAATCCGGGCTGGACGATCAGATCAAAAAAATTGAAGAAGAAATCGCTAAATCCGATACTTCTTCCGTCAGCCAGGTTAAGACCCTGGTGGCGATTGACACGTTACGGGTGACTGAATTCTCCCACTATATCGATCTGCAGGGAAAAATTTCCAGCAGCGGTATCGGGTATGTGGCCCCCAAAGGACAGGGCGGCCTGATCCGTTCAATTTATGTCAGTGTTGGTCAGCGGGTAGGTGTTGGTCAGCAGGTATTAAAACTGGATGATGCCATTCAGCGTCAGCAACTGGCTTCTGCCCAGCAGGCCGTCAGCCAGATCAAAACCAGGCTGGCCCAGGCACAGACCGTTTATGAGCGTTACCAGAATCTCTGGAAACAGAATATCGGCGCGGAAATCAATGTGATCAATGCCAAAGCGGATGTGGATGCCATGGCCGCCCAGTTAAGATCGGCAGAGGCCGGTGTGGCCCAGGCTGCAGAAGCCTTGGATATGACCAATGTACGTGCCGGTATGAGTGGTGTGGTGGAAGAAGTGAATGTACGGGTAGGTGAATTTTTCTCCGGAGCCACCCAGCAGGGCGGACAGATCGTAATTGTTAATGCCACTTCATTAAAAGCGGAAGTACCTGTACCGGATAATTATGTGGCCAAAGTGAAGAAAGGGGATAAGGTGCTGATTGCTGTACCTGAAACAGGTAAGGCTCCTTATGCCTCCGTGATCAGTGTGGTGGGTGCGTCAATTGATGCCAAAACAAGATCATTCCTCACGGAAGCAAAACTTCCTTCAGATCCTTTGCTGAAACCCAACCAGACTGCCCTGATGAAGATCCTGGATTACCAGGTCAAATCGACCATTGCCATCCCGGTGAATACCGTACAGAGTGATGAGAATGGCAAGTTTGTATTTGTGATGGAGAAATCAGGCGATAAGCTGATTGCCCGTAAGAAAGCGGTCAATGTAGGCGAAGTATATGAAGGCGTGATCGAAATTAAAAGCGGCCTGACCGGAGGTGATCTGCTGATCACGGAAGGATACCAGTCTGTGTATGACGGACAGTCGATCACCACCGGCATTAAAAAATAATACCTCAGCCAAAAAACTGATATATGAAACTTACTGAAGGAATAAAAAATAAATTCAAGGAGTTTAAGCCAACCAGCTGGGCGATTGACAACCAGGTGGCGGTTTATATCCTGGCGATCATCATATCGGCGATCGGGCTGACCCAGTTTGTCACCCTGCCGAAAGAACAGTTCCCCGATATCGTGGTGCCCACTATCTCTGTGACCACCATTTATGCGGGTAACTCCGCCAAAGACATTGAAAACCTCGTAACGCAGCCGATCGAAAAGGAGCTGAAAGGGATCAGCGGGGCTAAAGTGAACAAGATCCAGAGTATTTCACAGGCGGACTACAGCCTGATCGTGGTGGAGTTTGATACGGATATCAAGACTGATATTGCCAAACAGAAAGTAAAGGACGCGATTGACAGGGCCACGACAGACCTGCCCAATGACCTTACTTCACAGCCGAATGTGCAGGAATTTGCATTCAGCGATATGCCGATCATGTTTGTGAATTTAAGCGGCGACTTCGATGGTGTCCAGCTGAAAAAATATGCGGATAAAATGCAGGATCGCTTTGAAGCTTTTCCCGAAGTGAACCGGGCCGAGATCGTAGGGGCACCTGAACGGGAGATCCAGGTAAATGTGGATCCTTATAAACTCACCGCGGCCAGGGTAAGCCTGACCGATGTGGAGAATGCGATCAGCCGGGAAAACCATGATATAACCGGTGGCCTGATCCAGACCGGGGATATGAAACGGACCCTGAAAGTGAAAGGACAGTTTACCAGTGTGAATGACCTGAATGATGTGATCGTACGCAGCAGTTCCCAGGGAGCCGCCGTATACCTGAGGGATGTGGCCGAACTGAAAGATACTATCAAGGAAAAAGAAAGTTATGCGCGCCTGGATGGGAAGAATGTAGTGACCCTGAATATCGTTAAACGTTCAGGGGAGAACCTGATCGATTGCGCTGATAAGGTTAAAGCAGAAACTGAAAAGATGCAGAAATCAGGTGAACTTCCCCCGAACCTGCGCGTGGAGTTTACCGGCGATACCAGTAAGCAGACCAAGACCTCTTTCAATGAACTGATCAATACGATCATTATCGGTTTCGTACTTGTATTGCTGATCCTGATGTTCTTCATGGGAGTGACCAATGCCTTCTTTGTGGCGCTGAGTGTGCCGCTGAGTGTGTTCGTGGCTTTCCTGTTCATCCCGTTAGTAAGTAATATTTCCGGTATCAATATCACCCTCAACTTTATCGTGCTGTTTGCCCTGCTCTTCGGACTGGGGATTATCGTGGATGACGCGATCGTGGTGATCGAGAATACCCACCGGCTCTATGCCAATGGTAAGATGCCGATTGTAAAGAGTGCGAAGGAGGCGGCCGGGGAGGTCTTTATCCCGGTACTCGCGGGTACGGCCACCACGCTGGCCCCTTTCTTCCCGCTGCTGCTCTGGAAAGGACTGATCGGTAAATTCATGATCTACCTGCCCATTGTGCTGATCCTGACGCTGGCGGCTTCACTGATCGTGGCCTTCTTCTTTAACCCGGTATTTGCGGTAAGCTTTATGAAACCGGAAGGAAAGGAATTTGAAAAACCAAAGAACGCGGTGTTCCGGAATAAATGGTTCTGGACCTCCATCATTGGCGGCCTGCTGCTGCACCTGGTCAGTTTCCATGGTACAGCCAATTTCCTCCTGCTGATGGCCATCCTGATGGTGTTTAATTCCTATGTGCTGAATGATATCATCCATAGTTTCCAGAACCGGTTCCTGCCGGGACTGATGAACCGTTATGAAAAACTGTTACGTTGGGTACTCAAGGGAAAGAGACCTGTGCGTGCATTTTATTCCCTGTTTATTTTATTCATAGTGGCTGTATTAATGATTGTGGTCAGTGTAGCCACCGGTCGTACCAAATCCACTTTCTTCCCGAGTGGTGACCCCAACTTTGTCTATGTATACCTGAAAATGCCGGTGGGTACAGATGCCCGGGTAACTGACAGTGTATTGCATGTACTTGAACACAGGGTGGAGAAGGTATTGGAGAAAGAAAAACCGGGAGCACCGGGCAGCATCGTGGAGAGCCTGATCACCAATGTGGCGGTGAATGCCAATAACCCAAGGGATAATAACCGGAGTGTACAATCCAACCTGGGTCGTATACAGGTATCTTTTGTGGAATTTGAAAAGAGACATGGAAAACAGACAGGTCCCTTTATGGACCAGATCCGTGAAGTGGTGCAGGGTATACCCGGCTCCAGTGTGGAGGTGAGACAGGAAGATAACGGGCCACCCACTGATCCTCCCGTGAATATTGAGATATCCGGTGATTACCTGGATAATGTGACCAAAGTGGCATCTTCCCTTTACCAGTATCTCGACAAAAACAGGATTGATGGAATCGAGAACCTGCAGCCCGATGTGGACCTGTTTAACCCTGAAATTACTGTAAAAGTGGACCGTAAGCGGGCCATGATGGAAGGGGTGAGCACGGCACAGATCGGTATGGAACTCCGTACGGCTGTATTCGGAAAAGAAGTCAGTAAGATCAAAGACGGGGAGGATGAATACAAGATACAGTTACGTCACAAAGAAAATATGCGGAACAACGTAACTGACCTGATGAATATGCGGATCACTTTTATGGATATGAATACCATGCAGGTGAAATCCCTGCCGCTCAGTTCTGTGGCTACTGTGGATTATACCAATTCTGCCGGAGGTATTAAGCGGAAAAATGTAAAAAGAACCATTCAGTTGCAGAGTAACGTGCTTGATCTCACCATGGTGGCGCCGATCACTGCTCAGCTGGAAACAAAGATTAAGGAGTTTAAAGAGTCAAACGCAGTCCCGGCTGATGTGACTATTAAACTCAGCGGGCAGAGCGAACAGGAAAAAGAAACACAATCCTTCCTGGGGAAAGCATTGATCTATGCCCTGGTGCTGATCTTCTTTATCCTGGTACTGCAGTTCAACAGTATGAGTAAGCCTTTTATCGTACTTACAGAGATATTCTTCTCTATCATTGGTGTTCTGTTGGGTTATGCCCTGACCGGTATGACCATCGCGACAATCATGATGGGTGTGGGTATTATAGGACTGGCCGGTATCGTAATCAAGAATGGTATCCTGCTGATCGAGTTTACCGATGAACTCCGTTCACGCGGTATGCGTACCCGTGAAGCGGCTATCCAGGCCGGTAAAATCAGGATCATCCCGGTACTGCTCACCGCAGTGGCCACGATCCTGGGTCTGTTCCCGCTGGCCGTGGGTATGAACCTCGACTTTGCCGGTTTATTCCAGCACCTGAAACCCAATCTTTTCTTTGGGGGTGACAGTGTGGTATTCTGGGGTCCCCTGGCCTGGACGATCATCTTTGGTCTGATCTTCTCCTTCTTCCTTACACTGATCATGGTACCGAGTATGTACCTGATGGCGGAACGACTGAAAAGACCCATGGGTAAATTCTATGGCACGAAGTATATCGCCCTGCTCGGGTTTGCCGGTCCTTTCTTCTTCATCTTCGTAGGAATTATGTACCTGGGAAGAGCATTGCAGGGGAAGAAAGTGTGGCTGGGTAAAATGAGACCTTCGCCGGCGAAAGTGTAGTAAAGGTTTAAAGTATAGTATTTAAGGCGGCTGCCCGGTTTTTACTGGCAGCCGCTTTTTTTATTGGAAGTGCGCCGTTTATTATTAAACCGCGGAGGACGCAGAGAACGCAGAGGGAAAAGAACCGCGGAGGACGCAGAGAGCGCAGAGGGAAAAGAACCGGGGAGGACGCAGAGAACGCAGAGGGAAAAGAACCGCGGAGGACGCAGAGAGCGCAGAGGGAAAAGAACCGGGGAGGACGCAGAGAACGCAGAGGGAAAAGAACCGCGGAGGACGCAGAGAGCGCAG
>CAZFLL010000135.1:0-9276 GCA_964519865.1 uncultured Chitinophaga sp.
TTGAGAACAGTGTGCTTTCTGAACTCGTGGTTTGTGACACGATACCGGTGAAAAAGGAAACAGGAAAGATCAAAGTGCTGAGTGTGGCTGAACTGTTTGCAGTAGCTATCCGGAATGCCTATGAGAACAAGAGTATCACGAGCCTGTTTATCCATTCGCAACGCAGAGACAAGTAAACTATAAAACAACAATAAAAAATGAAAACAATTACAATCGAAGGACAACTGAGGACCGGATTCGGCAAAAGCGCCACCCGACAACTCCGCTCTCAGGACATGGTGCCAGGTGTAATTTATGGCGGCTCACAGGAGATCAATTTCTATGCTCCGACTGCAGCTTTCAAAAATTTCGTGTACACCCCGAGTTTCCAGATCGCTGAAGTAGTACTGGAAGGAAAGACTTACCGCACCATCCTGAAAGACCTGCAGTTTGACAAAGTGGATGATAAACTGATCCATATCGACCTGCTGGAACTGGTGGAAGACAAAAAAGTAATCGCTGATATTCCCCTGAAATTTGTGGGTGTGTCTGTAGGTGTGAAAGATGGTGGTAAACTGGTGACCAAGATGAAGTCACTGAAAATTAAAACCTACCCCAAATACCTGAAAGAGCAGATTGAAGTGCCCATCGACAACCTGGAACTGAACGGTAATATCCGTGTGGAAGATGTGAAGGAAGCGAACTACGAAATCCTGAACTCCCCCCGTATCCCGGTTGCCTCAGTGGTATTAACCCGCCAGCTGAAACAGGAAGAAGCAACTGCTCCTACAGGTGCCGCTGCTGCCAAACCTGCTGCCGCTGCAGCTCCTGCCGCTGCTGCTGCCAAACCGGCTGCCGCTGCCAAAAAATAAGGTTTTACACTTATCATACAAACCCGTATCAACCGATGCGGGTTTTTTATTGGCTATCACCGATATTTGAGTTACGACCATGAAATTTTTAATTGCAGGGCTGGGAAACAGTGGTGCTGAATATGCCCATACCCGCCATAATATTGGATTTGACATAGTGCATGCTTTTGTTCAGAAGCATGGGGGACAGTTTCGTACGGACCGGCTGGCCTATGTGGCCGATGTAAAATGGAAGGGGAAGACCTTTGTGTGTATCTGCCCGACCACTTATATGAATCTGAGCGGGAAGGCGGTCAAATACTGGATGGATAAAGAGAAAATAAGCCTGGAACAGTTGCTGGTAGTGGTGGATGATCTCGCTTTGCCCCTGAGTAAGCTGCGCCTGAAACCTTCCGGAAGTGATGCCGGGCACAACGGGTTGAAAAGCCTCCAGGAATTGCTGGGGACCAAGGACTACCCTAAACTCAGGTTTGGGATCGGGAACGACTACCCCAAGGGCCTGCAGGCCGATTTCGTGCTGGGTAAATGGAGGAAAGAAGAGGAACCCCTGGTAAAACTGAAGATCGATAAGTCGGTGGAAGTGATTGAAATGTTTGCCGCACAGGGTATTACTGCTGCCATGAACCAGGTAAATAATAAAGAGTTTTCATTATGAGAAATCAGATGGAATCCTTACTTTAGCAATCCTGACCTATCCCCGGAAGGCGCCTGATTAGCAAATTTTCACCCGGGGAAATCCAATATACATATTGATTACCACTGAATATATGGGATGATGTCACCCCTGGAAGGGTATCCGGTATATTTAATTAAAATGTGACTTCCTGTTATGAAAATTTTCTGTGTTGGCCGAAACTATGTTGCACACGCGAAAGAACTCGGAAACGAAGTGCCCGATGAGCCTGTGATCTTTATGAAGCCCAAAAGCGCTTTACTGCAACCGCATACACCGTTTTATTATCCTGAATTTACGAATGAGTTGCATTATGAATGTGAACTGGTACTCCGGGTCAGTAAGAACGGCAAGTATATCCAGGAAAAATTCGCTTCCAAATATTATGATGCTATAACCGCCGGTATCGATTTCACCGCCCGGGATATTCAGAATGAACTGAAGGAAAAGGGCCTGCCCTGGGAAAAGGCAAAAGCCTGGGATAATTCCGCCGTGATCGGCAAATGGGTGCCCCTGGCCAATATTAAGAATAAGAAAGACATTAACTTCTGCCTGTATAAAAACAAAGAACTCGTGCAGCAGGGGAATACCACGAACATGATTCATAATTTTGACAAGATCGTGTCCTATATCTCCAATTTCTTCTCCGTGAATATCGGGGATATCATCTTCACCGGCACACCGGCCGGTGTGGGCGAAGTGGTGGTGGGAGATGAACTGGAAGGTTTTATTGAAGACGACAGCATGTTTTCGCTGGAAGTAAAATAAACTGATTGCACCATACAAGCTTTTCCCTGTAAAGGAAAACCAAAACCAACTGCATCTGCTACATGGGCTGTATCAAAAGGAGATACAGCCCTTATTTTTTCTGAACCGCTTTAGCTTACATTTGTTTTGTAAAGACTGCACGTATGACTGATGTATCCATCTTAATCAGGGCGTATCGCCTGATGAGCCAGACCCGGGCAATGGCCGATCTTTACGAAGCCAACCGCTCCGTATGTAAATACGTGCATTCCACATCGCGCGGCCATGAAGCTATACAACTGGCCACGGCCTTTCAGCTCCAATCACAGGATTTTGTAAGTCCTTATTACCGGGATGAAAGCATGTTGCAGGGACTGGGGTTCACCCCTTATGAACAAATGCTTCAGCTGCTGGCCAAGGGGGGTGATATCTTCAGCGGTGGGCGCGAATATTATTCCCACCCGAATTACCGGGGCGATGATAAACCACTGATCATTCACCAGAGCAGTGCCACCGGTATGCAGGCCATACCTACCACGGGTATTGCACAAGGTATCCGGTATTGGGAAAAATCGGACCCTTCCAGGTTAAAGAAAGGCCCCAATGGTGAGGCACCTATTGTACTCTGCTCGATGGGGGATGCCAGTGTAACGGAAGGGGAAGTGAGTGAGGCCATGCAGTTTGCCGTATTGAAACAATTACCGGTCATTTACCTGGTGCAGGATAATAACTGGGGAATCAGTGTATCGGCCGGTGAAGCAAGGGCCATGAATGCCTATGAATATGTGGCCGGATTTAAAGGGATGAACCGGATACAGGTGGATGGCAGTGATTTTGAAGCCTCCTATAAAGTGATGAAGGATGTGTGTGATTTTGTACGGAAAGAACGTAAGCCGGTCCTGGTACATGCCGAAACGCCATTACTGGGTCATCATACCAGCGGGGTGCGGTCCGATTTTTACCGCAGCCAGGTGGATATGGACAAACACCACCTGCATGACCCTATTCCAAAGTTGCGCCGTAAGCTGCTTGAAAAAGGGGTGACAGAAGACGAGCTTAAAGAAATTGAACGGGCTGCTGAAGAAAAAGTAACGGCTGATTTTAAACGGGCCATGGCGGCCCCTGATCCCGATCCGTTTACCGTGGGAAATCATGTATTTGTTCCCACTGAAATAAAAGAAGAGAAAGGAGTTCGCAGTCCGGCCAATGCAGAAAAAGTGCTGATGGTGGATGCGGCCCTGTATGCGATCCGCGAACTGATGGAAGACAATCCGGATATGATCTTATACGGACAGGATGTAGGGAAGAGACTGGGTGGTGTGTTCCGCGAAGCAGCCACCCTGGCTGAACAGTTCGGAGATCACCGGGTGTTCAATACGGCGATACAGGAAGCTTATATAGTAGGCTCTACCGTTGGCTTAAATGCCGTGGGTATTAAGCCTGTGGTAGAAGTACAGTTTGCGGATTATATCTACCCCGGCTTCAATCAGCTGGTCACTGAAATTTCAAAAAGCAATTACCTGACCTGTGGCAAATTCCCGATTTCCATGGTACTCCGGGTACCGATCGGTGCCTATGGCGGCGGCGGACCTTATCATAGTGGCAGCGTGGAGACGACTTTGTTATCCATCAAGGGAATCAAAGTGGTGTATCCCTCCAATGCTGCTGATATGAAGGGACTGATGAAAGCCGCTTTTCATGATGGCAACCCGGTGGTAATGCTGGAGCATAAAGGACTTTACTGGAGCAAGGTACCTGGAACAGAAGAAGCCAAAATGCCGGAGCCTTCCCGGGATTATATAGTGCCATTGGGGAAGGGCAGTATTGCCGTGACAGCGGATCCGGAGAAGACGAAGAATGGAGAAAGCTGCCTGGTCGTTACATATGGCATGGGGGTTTACTGGGCAAAAGCAGCCGCAAAGAAATTCAATAACCAGGTGGAGGTTATAGACCTTCGTACTTTATATCCGCTGGATGAAGTACTCATTTTTGAACGGGTTAAAGTGCATGGAAAATGCCTGGTACTGACTGAGGAACAACAAAATAATTCTTTCGCAGAAGCCCTGGCCGGCCGGATCGCCTATCATTGTTTTACCAGCCTGGATGCCCCGGTGGAAGTGATGGGGGCCATGAATCTGCCGGCGGTTCCGATGAATACCGGGTTGGAAAAAGCGATGTTGCCGAATGCGGAGAAGCTGGAGGAGCGGTTGAGGAAGTTGTTGGGGGAGTGACAGCCGCAGAGCGGCGAATACAATTTAACACATAGGTACATAGGAACATAGGAGACACATAGGGAAATACAATATCTATGTGTAAGCCGAAGGCTTCTATGTCTTCTTATAGAATATTCCCGCTTTTATAATGATGAAATAGAAAAGAATCCAGCACTTTCAGAAATTTACTTAACCTATATGTTAAAAATTTCCGCGAAGCGGACAGGCGGCTACGCCGCTATATTAACACATAGCAACATAGATACATAGGACACACATAGAGTAAAAATTTATCTATGTGTAAGCCGAATTCAGCCACACCGGCTTTATTTCAGATTAAGTTTGATCTGCAATTCATCAAATTGTTTTTCATCGATAGTGGCGGGTGCATCCAGCATTACATCGCGGCCTGAATTGTTTTTCGGGAACGCGATAAAGTCACGGATACTTTCGCTGCCACCCAGGATGGAACAGAGACGGTCGAAACCGAAGGCAATACCGCCATGCGGGGGAGCGCCATATTCGAAGGCGCCGAGCAGGAAACCGAATTTATGCAGTTGTTCTTCCTTGTCCATTCCAAGTGCGGCAAACATCTTTTCCTGTAATTCACGCTGGAAAATCCGGATGGAACCACCACCGATTTCATTCCCGTTCAGCACCATATCATAGGCATTGGCCTTAATATTTGCGTAGGGGTGATTGAGGTATTCCGCGGCATTCTCGATCACCGGGTTATTATTGATCATGGTTTCGATCTGGTCCGGCTTCGGGGATGTGAACGGATGATGACGCGCCACCCAGCGGTTGCCCTCCTCATCATATTCAAAGAGGGGGAAGTCGAGTACCCATAACAGTTTGAACTCAGTATCTTTCCGGAATCCGAGGCGTTTACCCATTTCCAGGCGGAGTTCACTGATCGCTTTACGGGTCCTTTCTTCGGCACCGGCCAGTATCAGCACAAGGTCACCGGCTACCGCACCGGCTGCACCGGCAATGGCTTTCAGTTTTTCTTCACTATAGAATTTATCGACACTGCTTTTATACGTGCCGTCGGCATTGCATTTGATAAACACCAGTCCTTTCATCCCGATCTGCGGACGTTTGACCCATTCCGTGAGTTCATCCGTTTGTTTGCGGCTGTATTCGCTGCAACCCGGTACGGCAATGGCCACTACGGTTTCGGCTTCATCAAATACTTTGAAGTCAGCGCCATCAATTAAAGCGGATTGTCCTTCTTTACTGGTATAAACTGACCCCGGTTTTTTCAGGTTCAGCAGTTTCATGCCAAAACGGATATCGGGTTTATCGTTCCCGTAATTCCACATCGCATCTTCCCAGGTCATGCGTTCGACCGCTTCGGTATAATCGATATTTTTTACTTCCTTAAAAACAGATTTCACCAGGCCTTCAAACATATTCAGGATATCTTCCTGTTCCACAAAGGCCATTTCACAGTCGATCTGGGTGAACTCCGGCTGACGGTCGGCCCGCAGGTCTTCATCCCGGAAACATTTCACCACCTGGTAGTAGCGGTCATAGCCACTCACCATCAATAACTGTTTGAACGTTTGCGGTGATTGAGGGAGTGCACAAAACTGGCCAGGATTCATTCTTGATGGCACCACAAAATCCCTTGCGCCTTCCGGTGTTGATTTGATCAGGAAAGGTGTTTCAATATCCATGAAGCCGTTACTGTGTAAATAATTTCTTGCAGCCCGGTTCACGGCATATCTTAATTCGAGATTCTTTTTCACCGCATTCCTGCGCAGGTCCAAAAAACGGTATTTCATCCGCAGGTCATCCCCGCCATCTGTATCATCCTGGATGGTGAAAGGCGGTACGGCAGATTTATTTAAAATTTTAAACGAAGACACACTGATCTCAATATCGCCGGTAGGAATATTAGCGTTCTTATTGCTTCGCTCATTCACTTTCCCGGTAGCCTGTAGCACAAATTCACGACCCAAAGGATTTTCTTCCAGTACTTTGTTCAGTTCTTCGCCAAACAACAATTGGGTAATTCCATAACGGTCCCGCAGGTCCACAAATGTGATAGCACCGAATTTCCGGACGGTCTGCACCCAGCCGGCCAGGGTCACTTCTTTATTATTATCAGCAATTCTTAGTTCTCCGCAGGTGTGAGTTCTGTACATAATCTTGTCCGTCTTTTTAAGCTTTATAAGGCCGCAAAGATAAGGAAACCGGCAGGGAGATTTTCTACCCTTTCAAGCCTTATATTTGATGCTTTACCTTATGGCGGGACTCGTCAATAAAATCATCAGAAGGCTTTTCAAAAAGCGAAAATTGGAAAATGAATTACTCGGGCAGGAGGAAGAAGTACTTCTGCATACAATACTTGAGTATTCCCGGATCATCAGCCAGTATATTCCTTATTTCAATACATTGAACTCACCGGAGAAGCAGCGGTTCATTAAGCGGACCTGGTACTTCAGGAATAGTAAAGTATTTCATTACATCGGGTTGGAAGAAAAGGAGGAGATAGCTATACTGGTTAGTGCGGCAGCTGTACAATTAACATTCGGGCTGCGCCGGTATAAGCTTAGTTATTTCAAACATATTTTTATCATGCCGGATGCTTACCAGTTTGAAAAACCCGGCGATTTATATATCGGCCATGTCTCGCCTAACGGCATTTATCTTTCGTGGAAACATTTTTTGCAAGGCTATGAAAATGCCACTGATAATGTGAATGTGGCGATCCATGAAATGGCACATGCACTGGAGTATAATAATTTCATGAATCATGCGGATGCAGATCCAAAATTCCGGGCGGATTTTCAGTTGTTTCCTGTTGCATACGGCCCGGCCCTGGCCCATATGATAACAACAAGGCGCAGTTACCTCCGGTCCTATGCCTATACCAATATCCGGGAGTTCTGGGCAGTAAGTGTGGAAACTTTTTTTGAGAATCCTGCAGTACTGAAAGCTACGATGCCCAAACTCTACTACGTTATTTGCGAAATACTTAAGCAGGATCCACTAGCCCTGTATCGTAATACTACGATTGTAAAACCGGCAGAATAGACTCCACAAGGCTTGCATATTGAGATGTCATTGTCTATATTGGAGGACGAACCGTACTTTATGCAATCCTTTCTCAGAAAACTGAATGGCATATTTGCCCGTGGGCCTGTTGGAAAGACTTCCACTACACCTGGCGACATTGTGTTGTCAGATGATGAGTTTAATAATTACTCTTTTGTCATCGGAAGCCTGTTTACTTACTTCAATGATCTTCCCCCGGAGCAAAAACGACGTTTCGTAAATCGTGTTCATCATTTTAAAGCAGGAAAGAAATTTCATTTTATCGGGCTGGAGAAAACAGAGGATGCTGCTATCCTGGTGAGTTCTTCTGCCATACAGGTAACTTTTGGTTTAAATAATTACCTGCTGGATCATTTTAAAGATATCTATGTACTGGCTGATGCGTATAATATGGAGAATGATGATGAATTATATATCGGCCATGTAGCTCCTGAAGGTATCTATCTCTCCTGGAAACATTTTTTGTATGGGTATTCACACAAGAACGATAATATCAATGTAGCCGTGCATGAAATGTCGCATGCCTTGTTATACAATAACTTTTTTGCCCAGTATGGCATGGATTCGCATTTCCGGCTGAATTATGAGAAATTTTCCAAAAGCACCGGGCCCATACTGGCCGACGTCATTACTAACCGCCAGAGTTATTTGCGCAGCTATGCATTCAGCAACCTGCATGAATTCTGGGCGGTGAGTGCAGAAGCTTTTTTCGAAAATCCGAAAGGATTAAAAGATAATATGCCCGATCTCTATGAAGCCTTGTGCCGGGTATTGAACCAGGATCCTATGACAGCCGCTAAAATTCTAAAATCCCAACCATGATTACTTTGACTGTTATCTACCTCTACCGCCGTTACTTTATGAAAAAGAAAAAAGATCTTGTTCTCACCTAGTCGTTATTTTTTTCTTTCTGAATTCTGCCGGGCGTTGTACTGCATAGTAGTACAACAGGAAAAGACTGCCTGCAATAAAGGGTATCAGCGATAAATGTTTGCCGGTAAAATTTCCCCATACGATCATCGTATCAAAGCCAAAGAATTCGCTGATCATCCAGAAAGAGTTGGCACTGATCCATAAGGCCACTGCCAGGTTATGCGCTAATTCAGATTTGATAGCACGGGTCTGCCAGGCAATGATAATGGCAATCGTCAGTGTGGGAATCACCATGGCAATGCCAAGTGTTTTCCAGTTCATACACCAGCTGATGTCTTTTAACAGCCAAAAAACAATATGCATATTTTCCATGCGGCGGAAACGGGCCGGAATGCTGTATGCTGATTCGGTTGTTGCAGCCATAACTGGTAAATTTAATTGCGTGAAAGTATTTTTTGAAAACGATTGATATCCGCTTCGGGATCTATTTCCAGGTTATATATAATATGATCAACAAACTGTTTGGCAAAATAAGGGGCCAGCGAACAGCCCTTGGTACCCATGCCATTGAAGATGCCAATGTTTTTATGCAGGGGATGAAAACCAACAAAGGGCCTTCTTTCAAGTGTAGCCGGACGGATACCACAACGATGCTCAACAATACGAAAAGGGATCTTCAGCCATTCCTGTAAAACGGATTCTGTGTTCTTCCTGAATGCTGGTGTGGGGTCTGCATTGTCAAAATCCCAGTGATATATGGAACCGATCCAGAACATGTCTTTTTCAGCAAGTGGAGCCAGCGTCATTGATTTTTTATAAATATGATGCTGTGGTAAGCCGGGAATTTCCACTA
>CAZFLL010000136.1:0-9139 GCA_964519865.1 uncultured Chitinophaga sp.
CAGCCAGGTAAAAGCCGCCCGTTTGCGTAAGTCTGCCATTGAAGAAGAGAGGAAGAGAGTGGAAGCTGGCGGACAACAGGGGGGAATGGGAAATCAGTAACTGGTTAGTAGTCGGTAGTTAGTAGTTCGTAGTCAACAGCCCCTGCTGATAAGTGTTAGTTAAAATTGTTGTACCAGAACAGGGCTACAAAAAAATGAGCATAGAAAAAATCTATGCTCATTTTTTATTATAACCTTAAGCTGGTGTTCGCTGCTAGTTGTCAAAAGCCTCCTTAGAAGGTTGATTCAAAAGAACGTTCTGATACTCTTTTTACTATATTTAGCTCGCAACCTGCCTTTGCCGGCAGGCAGGCTCGTAGCTCGTACCTAGTACCTTATCTATACTTCTTTCTTTTTATCAGCTTCGCTTTCACAATCACCACATTCTCGATTGGCCGGTCGCGGTCGGCGCCTTTGCTGGTGGAGACGGCGGCAATTTTGTCGATCACTTCTATTCCTTTGACCACTTCCCCATACACCGTATAATTCTGGTCGAGGTGGGGTACCCCGCCGATGGTCTTGTATACTTCCCGTTGTTCAGCGGGGATCTTTCTTTTTAAGCGATAGGTTTCCACTGAATCAAGGCCCGCATCGGTGAATACTTTTCCCTGGGTCAGGTAAAACTGGCTGGCACTGCTGGCTTTCTGGGGATTATTATCACGGGCCGCGGCGATCACCCCTTTTTTATGGAAAAGAGTGGGTCTGAATTCAGCCGGTACGGTATAACCAAGGTCACCATTTCCAAGCGGCTTTCCGGCCGGAGCTGTTTTGCTTTCCGGATCACCACCCTGGATCATGAAATTTTTAATGACCCGGTGAAACAGGCAGCTGTCGTAGAAATGTGTTTTGACCAGCTTCAGGAAATTATCGCGGTGCAGGGGCGTACTGTCCGATAAACGGATCACGATATCGCCCATACTGGTCTGCAGCAGGACATCCCTTTTTTTACGGTCTTTTTTTGTAACGGTGCTGTCGGACTGGGCAAGAACTCCCAGCACCAAACAGAAGCTGGTTAACAGAAGCAGGATTTTTTTCATATTTATTGTGTCGTTGGTCAGAATCCGGTTTGTTCAAAATAAAGCAGCACATGGTCTTTCAGGAAATTTTCCTGTTCCATCATATTCAATTCAGGCATGGGCTTCAGCTGTTTGAAATGTGGCCAGCCGTCTTCATCCACCGCCTCCAGTTCGTAATACCCGCTGTGTGCAAGCAGGGAACAAACGGCCACATGCATGAGGTCCTGTTTTTGTTCCTTGGTGAATTTCTCCTTTATATCCCCGAATTCCTGGATGCCGATCAGGAATAAAATCGTTTCCATATCAGGTTTCTTGCCAAAGCGTTCCACCATTTTGGCTTCCAGGTCCCACCAGCGCTGCTGCAGATCATCTTTTGCTAACATCCGGCAAAGATAGTGGGGGAAGGGCTGATCCGGAAGGGTCAAAAACAGTGGGCTGAATCAGGGCATCATAAAAGCCCAGCGGTTATCTTTGCGCAAAAATCAGAAAGATGTTACAATTACAGGTATTACGGCAGAATCCACAGTGGGTAAAAGAGAAATTAGCGGTGAAGCATTTCGGGGATTTGTCGGTGGTGGATACGGTCCTGGCGCTCGATGAGGAAAGAAAGAAGCTGCAGCTTGAATTTGATAACAGCCAGGCTAAACTCAACAGTACATCGAAAGAAATTGGTGCACTGATGGGGAAGGGACAGAAAGAAGAGGCTGAACTGAGAAAGCAGGAAGTAGCTGCATTGAAAGTTTCCCAGCAACCCATTACAGACAGACTGGCTGAAGTGGAAAAGCAGTTGCAGGACGAACTGGTGAAACTGCCCAATCTGCCCTCGGACCTGGTGCCTGCGGGTAAGCATGCTGCTGATAATGTAACGGTGAAAGAAGGCGGCACAACACCTGCACTCTATGCAGGGGCGGTACCACACTGGGACCTGATCAAAAAATATGATATCATCGATTTTGAAACAGGAGCCAGGATTACCGGAAGTGGTTTCCCTTTATACAAAGGCAAGGGAGCAAAACTGCAACGGGCACTGATTTCCTATTTTCTTGATTATAACACAGCGGCGGGTTATACGGAATACCTGCCCCCGCTGATGGTCAATGAAATGTCGGCTTACAGCACCGGCCAGTTGCCGGATAAAGAAGGGCAGATGTACTATATGCAAGCGGATAATTTTTATATGATCCCGACCGCAGAAGTACCGGTGACCAATATTTACCGGGATGCCATGCTGAAAGAAACGGATCTGCCACTAAAAATGACTGCCTATACGCCCTGTTTCCGCCGGGAGGCGGGAAGTTTTGGCGCGGATGTCCGTGGCCTGAACCGGCTGCACCAGTTTGATAAAGTGGAAGTGGTCCAGATCGTGCATCCGGATAAAAGTTATGAAGTGCTGGAAAACATGGTTGCTCATGTGGAAGGACTGCTTCAGTCGCTGCAGCTGCCATATCGTATTCTCCGGTTATGCGGAGGCGATATGAGTTTTACTTCTGCGCTGACATATGATTTTGAAGTATTCAGTGCCGCCCAGCAAAAATGGCTGGAAGTAAGTTCAGTGAGTAATTTTGAAGCCTTCCAGGCCAACCGGATGAAAGTGCGGTTTAAGGATGAAAAAGGAAAACCACAACTGGCCCATACACTGAACGGAAGTTCGCTGGCATTGCCAAGAATAGTTGCTGCTTTACTGGAAAATAACCAGGCGGCTGATGGTATTCACCTCCCGGCTGTGCTGGATCCTTATCTTGGTTTCACGTCCATACAGTAAAGCTGCCACACGGGTATCGTTTATTATTCAGTTAACATAAACATTTGTGAAAAGACAGGGGATCATGATTCCCTGTCTTTTTCTTTTGCAGTTTTGCCGCACTAAAACCTACATCATGAAGAAAAATTTATTATTCCTGTTTACCGCGGCCAGTCTTTCTTTTTCAGCAGGCGCCCAGTTTGCCAAAGGAGATAAAGTACTTGGAGCGGGATTGAGTTTTCAGCACGGTACGTCGGAATCCAATTCGGTGACTTCTCCCTATACCGGAAAGTCAAACAGTGGTGGCATTTCACTTGACCTGGGATTTGCTTCGCGGGAGCATCGGCTGAGTGGATTTTATATCAGCGCCAATGCCGGAAAATCGACCAGCACTTATTCATTGCAGCCTTCTTTAAATTATAATTCGGATTATTTCAATACCGGGGCTGGATTTTTCTCCAGGCGTTACCAGTCAATCGGGAAAAACTTTTTCCTCTTTGCAGAAGGGCGGGCAGGAATAGATTATGGAAAACAAAATAATTCAAACAATATAACCACGGAAAGAACCTCACTGAACATTCAGGCAGGACTCTACCCCGGTATATCCTATAAAACGGGCAAACATTTTTTACTTGATCTGCGTTTTGGGGATTTTGTCAGTCTTGGTTATGGCCATATTACTGATAAGGGCGTGGGAAATAATAAATCCGAACAAACAAATTTTGGCTTCAGTTCAAGTCTTGGCCTGGGCTATTTACAGAATATCGGGATCGGCGCCCGATGGATCATTCCGGCAGGTAAGTAGTCGATAGTCATTAGTAAATACAGGCTATACTTAATGTGCTTTGATTAAATCCTCAGGCAGAAGATCATCTCTTAGCGCCCTTTGCGGGAAATAAAAAAAGAAACGGTCCGGAATTATCCGGACCGTTCTTTATTATTCAGGATTGTTCTATCCGATTAAGGTTGTGCAAAGCTGTTGCGGGCTCCGCCGGTGGCGAAGACGGCCAGCATACGGCTGCGCTGTCCCACGCTGAACATATACATACAGGCATCGTCTGTATAGTCCATATAATTCATGGTCATTTCAACCGGTGTGCCGGTGCAGGTGCTGGTATGGCCAGCGGCAGGGCAACCATAGTTGGCCGTGTTATGCAGCGGGGTATCTCCTACCTGGTCGTTGCCACAGGTGGCATCACCCCAGATATGACGGAGATTTAACCAATGTCCCACTTCATGCGTGGCTGTTCTTCCTTTATTGAAAGGAGCGGCAGCCGTGCCCACTCTTCCGGTAGCATTATTATCAAGTACCACACCGTCTGTTGCCGCAGCACCGCCGGGGAACTGGGCATAGCCTAAGATTCCGCCACCCAGATTACATACCCAGATATTGAGTTTGGTAGTGGGACTTGTAGGGGCAATACCCTGGGCACTTTTTTTCATGGCATCATTGGTGCTCCAGCTGGTTTTGGTGGTGGAACGGCGGTTTACCGCATCCAGTACAAAACGGACGCCTACATCACCGGCTTTGACAGTATTGTAAGTAGAGGTAAGATTGTGATCTGCATTTGTAGCTGCATAATCCTCGTTCAGCACATCAATCTGTGATTGTAACTGGGCGAGTGACACATTCTGCGCTGCAGTACGGTAAAGCACATTAAATACAACGGGTATCTCTACAATACCATTAACCAGCCTGAACTGCTCGGGATGAGCCACGACCCGTTGGGTGAAATCTTCAATTTCCTGGAGACGTTGTCCGAGGGCAGGATCTGCCTTTAATTGTTCGGCCAGCACATCATTTGAGGCACAATGACGCTGGGTGGCCAGTACATCATCAGCAGGAGTGTCTTCTGTTTTGGATCCGGATTTGTTACAGCTCATTATTAGCAATAAGCTGCCTGCAAGCAGGGCGAGTGATCTCTTCATAAATAAACTGGTTTGGTTGAGGTAAAAAAACTTGACTGAACAATTTATTCGTTTTTTTTAAAATGTGAAGAATACCAGGATGTCTTTTATTGCAACAAGGTGTCTGATTTCTTCATTCTCGTTATTTTACGAATTCCCTATTTTTAAAAAATGGTAAATAAAACAATGGCAGCAGTGACTTTACTGATCATTCTTAATGCCTGCTCACGTAAAACAACTCCCCAGATTCCAGAAAGAACGGTAAATACCCGGTCAATCAATGTGGAAGCCGATCTGAAAGGGGATCCGGTAAAGGGAAAGCAGATTTTCAGTGCGGGTTGTAAACGTTGTCATGGATTACCGGAGGCGGGTCAGTTTACGCGTAGTCGCTGGGAGTCTGTACTTCCCGCTATGATCCGCAATGCGGGACTGGATGCCCAGGAAGCGGCGGATATACGGGAGTATATCAATAATAATCTGATCAAAAGCTGATCAGCCTTTCAACAGCTTTATCTTCTTATTCATTACACTGAACCATAAGGGGGGCACCAGTGAAAGTAACATCATGCCCGGATAACCGGTGGGCATTTGAGGGGAATTATCATGATGCCTTAACACCTGGTATTTGCGGCTGGCCAGGTAATGGTGATCGGAATGCCGGCTGAGTTCAAACAGCATCAGTCGCCCGATTACATGATCACTGTTCCAGCTGTGTTCAGGCATGGCCCGCTCATATTTACCATCCCCCGTGGCTTTCCGGCTCAGGCCGTAATGTTCAATATAGTTGACGGTCTCCAGCAATACAATACCGATCAGGGCTGCGGCCAGGAAATACAGCGTGACTAACAGGCCGAATTGCCAGTATATGGCAGCCACGAATAATACCTGGATCAGGTGAAACAGGATCATTTCGTTCCGGAGCGAAAATACCGGCTTCCCTTTTTTACGCAATTCATCACTGGCAATATGCCAGGCACTTAAATAACTGAAAATAATGGTGCGGAAATAAAACAGGTAGATCATTTCACCAAAACGGGCACTGCTTGGATCTTCAGGAGTGGCCACCCGTTTATGATGGCCCTTATTATGTTCCGTGAAAAAATGCATGTAAAGCGAAGTGAGCAGTAAGGCTTTCGCCAGGGTTTGTTCAAATACATTAACCCGGTGACCAAGTTCATGTCCCACATTAATGCCGAATACCCCGCAAAGCAGTCCCATTACCCATACACGCCCCGCAATATCAATAACCGACAGTCCGGGTGCTGACATGGAATACAGGAATTTAACCAGCATCACATATTGTAAAATAACAATACCATATAGCAGGATATCATACGTGGCATCTTTTTTGGCCAGTTCTTCTTCTGCGGCACTCATATTGCCGGGATCCGGCTTAATAAACAGTTCAAGTACCGGAATAAAGATCCAGGCCCAGCACAGGGGTAGCCAGATCTGCCAGCCGGTTACTGAAAAAGAGTGCCAGGCCCCGACATAAATGATAAATGGAGAAAGGTATTTGAAGGCTTTTATCTTCACATATGAAATTTTAACAATCCTGAACTAAAAATAAGATTTCTTTTTATGCGTTTTACCGGAATATACGCATCCTTTTTAAACTATACTGCCTCTTTAAGGTCTGACACTTAAATATTTTCACACATGCCGGCAAAGAACCAGTTAAGGAACCAGCACCTGATGTGGAGGGCCGGGTTTGGCCCTGCCGTTGAACAATTGAGCGATCTCTCCAGGTACACTCCCCAGCAATTTTATAAAGCATTGGTAAAAGCCTCCGCCAAAAGGCCGGTTTATATCGATGTGGCCGATGATTACCTCAAAGGCCTGATGATGGGTATCGAAGAAGTGGGCCGCCAGCAAAAAAAAGAACTGGATGCCGATGAGCGGAAAAAAGTACAGCAAAAGAACCGGGAAGGGGTGCGCAACCTGAATATGTACTGGATGCATGAGATGGTGAATACTTCCGCCCAGTTAAGGGAAAAAGTGGCTTTTTTCTGGCATGGACACTTTGCCTGCCGTAACCTGAATGTATTTTACCAACAGGGTTTACTGGATATTATCCGAAGCAATGCGTTGGGGAGTTTCCGCACCTTGCTGAAAGAAGTATCCCGGTCGGCCGCGATGCTCAACTTCCTGAACAACCAGCAAAATAAAAAAGATCATCCCAACGAAAACTTTGCACGGGAAGTCATGGAACTCTTTACCCTGGGCCGCGGTCATTATACAGAAAACGATATTAAAGAAGCTGCCCGGGCTTTTACCGGATGGGGAGCCAACCTGAAAGGGGAATTTCAGTTCCGACGCTTCCAGCATGATTTCGGTCCCAAGACCGTATTGGGCAAGACCGGCAACTTTGATGGGGATGAAGTGCTGGATATATTACTCGAACAAAAACAAACCGCCCTTTATATCACGCAGAAAGTCTACCGGTTTTTTGTGAATGAAAAGCCGGATACAGAGAAGATCAGCTGGCTGGCTGACCGGTTTTACAAAAACGATTATTCGATCAGCGGACTGATGGAAGATATATTTACCAGTGACTGGTTTTATGAGGATAAGAATATCGGGGCGCAGATCAAATCACCGGTGGAACTGCTGGTGGGAATTCAGCGTATGCTGCCCATGAAACTGGAGAATGACGAAGCCCTGATGCTGCTGCAACGGGTGCTCGGACAGTTATTGTTTTACCCGCCCAATGTGGCGGGCTGGCCCGGTGGCCGTAACTGGATCGACAGTTCTTCCCTGATGATGCGGATGCGGATCCCACAGCTCATCAATGATGTGGATGAAATGAATGTGAAGGCAAAGGATGACGATGATACGATGATGGGGATTAAAAATGCCCCGAAAATGCCGGGTATGAAGAAGCAGCAGATCAATGCCAATGTGGACTGGTCGCCCTATGTGAAGCATTACGAGAGTATTCCAAGGGAACAACTGGCGGCAACCGTTAATAGTTATTTATTACAGACCAAAAGCGCGGTAAGCACCGAACTGATCAGCCGTTTTGCTGACCAGACCGGCCGGGAGAATTTTATTAAGACAGCAACGATACAGGTAATGAGTACGCCGGAATACCAACTATGTTAAGAGAAAGCTTCGAGTTGCGAGCTATGAGTTACGAGCGCTCAAATCTGAAACGACCCTGCAGGCTGTGAGTCTCATAACTCATAGCTCGAAACTCGTGACTACAGGTAAATTGAAAAAAAAGAAAATTAGCGTTTATGTACATCAGAAGAAAAAAGTTCATTCAAATCAGTTCCCTAGCCACCGCCTCCCTGATGGTACCCAAATTTCTCAAGGCCTTTGAAGGCCCGGCCCGGGTGATGGCAGGTAATAAAGTGGTAGTGATCCTGCAACTGAGTGGCGGTAATGACGGATTGAACACGGTGATTCCTTACCGCAATGATTTGTACTATAAAGCCAGGCCAAAGTTGGGTATTGTAAGGGACAAAGCATTGTCATTGACTGATGAAACCGGGTTACACCCGGCCCTGACCGCTTTTAAGGAATTGTATGATGACGGAAGCCTGGGTATATTAAATAATGTGGGTTATCCCAATCCGGATCGTTCGCATTTCAGGAGTATGGATATCTGGCATACGGCCAGTCAGAGTACCGAATACTGGAACCAGGGCTGGGTGGGCCGCTACCTGGATGCCCAATGCAAGGGATGTGATAAACCTACCCAGGCCATAGAGATCGATGATGTACTGAGCCTGGCACTGAAGGGGGAAAATATCAAAGGCATAGCGGTGAAAGACCCCCGCCGTTTATATGGAACCGCCAATGAAAAGTTTTTCCGGGAAGTCATGAAGAACCATACAGATGAGCCCGGTGAACAACCGGTGGACTACCTGTATAAAACCATGGCCGAGACCTTATCCAGTGCTGATTATATTTTCCAGCAGAGCCGTTTGCACCCCAGCAATGCGGAATATCCAAAAACTGACCTGGGTAACAGTCTGAAGACCATAGCCTCCCTGATCTACTCTGAGATCAATACCAAGGTATACTATGTTTCCCTGGGCAGTTTTGATACACATATCAACCAGGAAGCCCAGCAGCAACGGTTATTTACAGAAATGAATGATGCCGTGAAGGCATTTACGAATGACCTGAAAGAACAACATCGTTTTGAAGATGTGTTATTGTTCACGTTTTCCGAATTCGGCCGCCGGGTGGAACAAAACGCCAGCGGGGGCACCGATCATGGAACGGCCAACAATATGTTCCTGGTGAGTGGAGGACTGAAACAGAAAGGTGTACTGAATCCCATGCCTGATCTTTCAGCGCTGAATGAAGGCGATCTGAAATACCAGGTGGATTTTAAGAATGTATACGCGACAATCCTGAAGAAATGGCTGAATGCGGATGATCAGGTGATTCTGAACAGGAAGTATGATTACCTGGGCTTTAT
>CAZFLL010000137.1:0-5809 GCA_964519865.1 uncultured Chitinophaga sp.
GATCAGTACCTGGCCAAGGGCTGGTACCGGATGGGACAGATCATATTCACTACGGATTACCTGTTCAAGGAAGAACAATGGTTCAGGGTATTCTGGTTGCGATACCGGATGGATCTTTTCCGGTTTTCGAAGAAACAGGAAAAAATGCTGCGGTTACCGGATGGATTCAGTGTAATTACCAAACCCCTGCAATTGACAGAAGAGCTCGAAACATTATACCAGCTTTACCGGACGGAGCTGGATTTTGAGGTGAGCCCCACCCTGCGTGAAAATTTATTCTCCCTGTGTTTTATCAGTACGGAAGAAGAACCGGCTTTCGACAGTTGGGTGATCGAGATCCGGGACCAGGGAAAACTGTTTGCTGCCGGGATATTTGATGCCGGGGAGAAAAGCATGATGGGGATTATCAATATTTATGATCCCGCTTATAAAAAATACAGTCCGGGTAAGCGGCTGATATTATTAAAACTGAAAGAATCACTCTACCGAAAGCTGGACTATTATTATCCCGGGTATATTGTGATGGACTATCCCAAATTTGATTATAAACTGGAAGCGGGTGAATCCATCTGTGAGATTTATGATACAGTGGAAGATGTCTGGGTGCCGTATTCGAAAGAAAACATGGGCCGCGCCGCATTACCGATCCTTCCGGACCAGATCCTGCCCTGACTTAACCTGCGCTGATTAAAAACTATCCAACTGCTGTTGACTGCCGGTAACAGGCTACTTATTCCTTCCCTTTTCCCCGGGATACAGTTCAGTCAGCCGGTCACTTTGCCAGAATTTCTTTGTCTCAATATCCATCATCGTCAGCATACCTTTAAATGCCGCACCTGTGTCAATATTCCAGACATTGGCACCGTTCATAGGTGCATCGCTGTTAAAATACTGGGTGGGTGTATGCCCGATATAAATTTCGCTGAACAACTTGAGCCTTTTGGGATAATAAGGAGACTCCTTTTCGATCCGTTTGTCCATCGTTAATGCTGTTTCCCACAGGGTACGGTCCCAGCTGAAATTGGAAGAATGAAATTCGGCCTGCGGGCCATGCATAGAGGTAAACCCGGCATGGATAAAGAGCCGGTTATCCAGGTCAATTTCATAATAGTTCATACTTTCAATAAAGGCCAGGTGTTTTTGTTTAGTCGCTTCATCATACCCGGCATAACTAAGTACGGTCTCCATCCCACCATGCGGCAACCACCGGCTGTCCGCATTACCTGTCCGCAACCATTCTTCACACCATTCATCGTGATTTCCTTTTATAAAAATACATTCCTGTCTTAAATTCAGTTCCATTGCCACATCAACCACCTGGGCCGATTCACTCCATCCATCCACCAGGTCGCCGAGAAAGATGAGCGTATCTTCTGTGCTGACAGCCGCCCTTTCCAGCACCTGGCGCAGGGCCCTTAACCCGCCATGGATATCACCGATTACGAGGGTTCGTTTCATGCTGTAATTTATTTCATGGCCAATGAATCCCCGGAATTTTTTTGAAATGGAAATTTGTAAAGATGGAATGTATTCCAATATTTCCCATCCCCCTGTTTTGCAGCTGCTGTAAGCCCGGCCGACTGCTGGCGGCCGGAACTACCCCCGAGGAAAGGCTTTCAGGACCGGGGTGGATTGGACACTGTTTAAATAAACTGAACAGCAGCCGCAAAAACAGGTGTTACGGGGATAAGGTGAATTGACATAGGACTTCAGGTAGTTAAACTTTATTCAACCAAAAGGAGCAGCATCCGTAACACATGAACTGCCCGCTTATGTAAGTAAAAGTATGGCAGGGGAAAAATCGGGCAAGGGGAAAAAGAACAGGAAATCCTGTTTTTTTTCGGACGTAAATCAGGTGTCAGATGTCAGCCCTTCGGTACGCCGAGTTGTTGTTACACCCCTGAATATTTTCTAAACGGCTACTCCCCGCATGAGGCGGGACAGGCAGGATGACAAGGGCTAGTGCAAAATAGATGTTCGGTGTTAGCTGTTAGGTGTTGGTAACAGCCCCTCCTAAGTTAGTCGGCAGTAAACAGCCCTGCTCAGGACCTGTTTCATAATCAACAGATCGAATCTCGTTTTACGAAATATAGCTCGTACCTCGTAGCTCGCAGCTTTCTTCACTCCCAATGATCCGTACGGAACGGCGAAGCAGGATATCCTTCTTTATTGTACAGATTCGCGTCCACCGGGCTATTGGCCCAGCCATAACGGAGCGCAACGGGAGACTTCACTTCTTTACAGGTTACAATAATCTGTTTGCCCTTTATAACGGCATCTGCCCAATAGAATTTTTTATCAGCACCAGCTATTGCAAAATGTTTGAGTGGCCCATTCTTTGCCAACAAGCCCTTTCCAATATTCTTAAAATCAAGTATAAACTGGTTTCCCTGAATTTTATAATTACTGAACACAGGTCCTGTACTGGGCAGACCGGGTTGTCCATACACCACCCGCATGGCTTCAGCGGCTAATCTGTCGCCCACTTCTTTCTTCTGTACCGGGTGAATATTAGCCGGGTTACCGATATCTGTTGTAATGGCCATCCCTGTATTGGGTAAGGCTAATGTTCCTGATTGGGCTTCGCGGAGATAGCCCCAGTTGGCATCCGCCGGTTGTGGTTGAAGGGCTCCGAAGGAAGCCAATTGCACAAAGAGGAAGGGAAATTCGCCCTGGCCCCAGCGATGACGCCAGTCATTGATCATGGCTGGAAATAGTTTATTGTATTCCACTGCATCCGCTTTATTATCCGCGTTGCTTTCGCCCTGGTACCAGATCACGCCCTGTATACTCAATGGGATCAGTGGGGCAATCATCGCATTGTATAATACGGCCGGCTGGTGTTCGAGTGCGCCATAGCCACCCGTTATATCCGGCAATACGGCAATGATGTCAAACTTTGCTTTCCCGTTGAGCATGATAGTATGAGAGCCACTGGTAATCGCAAACTTTGAAGGACCATCACTCAGTCCGCCACCACCCTGATCATCCTGGACTTTGATCACCAGCACATTCTTACCTGCTTTTAATACACCTGCCGGGATTTTATATTTCCGTAATGCATCCCACTGACTCATGCTCCCGATGAAAACTCCATTGATATAAGTGGAGTCGATATCATCAATTGCGGGCATATCAATCACGGCTTCCTTACCGGCATCCTCATCAGGTACTATAAATGATAACCTGAATACCACAATACCGTCAAGTGCAGGATAGCCCTGGGCCTCCCATGGTTTGGGCAGGAACATTTCCTTCCACTGACTATCATCAAACCCTGGTTGAACCAGTTGTCTGACATACTCCGATTTTTCCTTTACCGCGCGGATAAATGCATCACGACCTTCCTGGATTTTACGTGACATATCCTCCAGTTTTATTGGATGAATATTTTCAATAAAATTTTTGCTGTAATTCGGGAACTCATGCAAGCCCTCAAAACTGGTCCATGACTGGGCTGGTGTACCACCCCAGGCGGTTACTATCAGTCCCACCGGTACTTTTAAATCCTTTTGCAATTGTTTCGCATACCAGTAAGCAACCGCGGAACAGTTGCCCACCGTGGAAGGATCCACCGCCGCCCATTTCCGCTGAACAGTCACATCCTGTTTAGGAGCCGTTGCCAGTGTTTTTTCCACTACCATAAAACGGATGTCCTCATTCCGGGCGGTCTTTAATTCATCCGGGTAAGTAGCCGGGAGCATATCCATCCGCCATTCCATATTGCTTTGCCCGCTGCAGACCCATACTTCACCCAGGAGCAGGTTTTTCAGTTCCAGTTTTTCATTACCGGACTGTACAGTGAGTGAACCGGCTTTCCCTGCAGGAGCCGCCTCCAGGAACAGCGTCCATTCACCACGGTTATCTGCAAATGCTTTGTATTGCTTTCCCTGGAAACCGGCTTCCACCAATGCTCCGGGCGCAGCCCATCCCCAGATACGGTTTACTTTTTTCTGTTGCAGTACCATATTATCGGAAAATAAAGCCGGCAGGCGAAGCTGTGCCTGTAATGTATAAATGCTTAAAAGGAATATAACCAGTAAAAGCTTTTTCATATAGCGGTTGTTGAAGTTAACGTCCCTTAAAGGTAT
The DNA here is from genome assembly GCA_964519865.1 of uncultured Chitinophaga sp. Taxonomy (GTDB): domain Bacteria; phylum Bacteroidota; class Bacteroidia; order Chitinophagales; family Chitinophagaceae; genus JJ008. Next base: position 4,092 of record CAZFLL010000137.1, read on the forward strand.
TAACCATTGTTGCTTTTTGATTAAAAAACCGTCAAAAAAAGATGAAACAGGCTTAAAAGTACCGGGGGCGGATAAAAAAGTATCAGTTCAGCAACAGCTTCGGCAAACCGGGTAAATTCAATAATCGTATATCCAGCCGCTTTTTTGTTACTTTGACCAATGAATCCACAGGTGCCATTAGCGGAACGGATACGTCCTCATACACTGGACGAACTTATGGGACAGGAACACCTGGTTGGGCCGGGCAGTATACTTCGTACTGCGATCGAACATGGCCGGGTACATTCCATGTTGTTTTGGGGACCACCGGGTACGGGCAAGACCACGATTGCGAATATCATTGCCCATACACTCCACGTGCCTTTTTTCCAGTTAAGCGCGATCAGCGCCGGCGTGAAAGAAGTCCGGGAAGTGATCGAACAGGCCAGGCATCAAAACGGGTCTGTATTATTTATAGATGAGATCCATCGTTTTAATAAAGGTCAGCAGGATGCCCTGTTGGGGGCTGTTGAGAAAGGAATTATCACGTTGATCGGCGCCACTACAGAAAATCCATCGTTTGAAGTGAACAGCGCCCTGCTTTCCCGGTGCCAGGTTTATGTTTTAAAACCATTGGACGAAAAAGACCTGGTGCAACTCATGAAGACGGCAATAACTAAAGATGAGTTCCTGTCCAAAAAGCAAGTTGAATTAAAAGAAACGGCAGCCCTGATCAATATTTCAGGGGGAGATGGCCGGAAACTGCTGAATCTCCTGGAGATCGTTTGCGACGCTGCAGGAGATAAAGTGGTGATCACTGATGCCTATGTCATGGAGATCGCACAAAAACGGATCGCCTTATATGATAAAAGCGGGGAGCAGCATTATGATATTATTTCCGCCTTTATTAAATCCATACGTGGCAGTGACCCCAATGCCGCGGTGTATTGGCTGGCCAGGATGATTGAAGGGGGTGAGGATGTCAAATTTATCGCGAGACGATTGGTGATCCTGGCCAGTGAGGATATCGGGAATGCCAATCCCACTGCGCTGGTTATGGCCAATGCCTGTTTCGATGCGGTGAATAAAATAGGCTTCCCTGAATCCAGCATTATATTATCCCAATGCGCTACCTACCTCGCCGCTTCACCCAAGAGCAATGCAGCTGTGGTGGCGATCAATGAGGCCATGGCGGCAGTAAAACAACTTGGAGACCTGCCTGTTCCCTTACATATCCGGAATGCCCCCACCAAACTGATGAAGAACCTGGGCTATGGAAAAGAATACCAGTATTCACATAGCTATGACGGCAATTTCTCCCCGCAGGAATATCTTCCGAAAGAATTAGCCGGCAAGGCTTTTTATCAACCAGGAAAGAATGCAAGGGAAGAAGAGCTGAGGAAGTTTTTGAAGGGGCTATGGAAGGAGAAGTACGGATATTAGTTAGTAGTTTGTAGTCAGATAAAGTAAAAAAAGTTTAATCGGTTTTATAAGGATGAAGAGGCTAAGAAGATTACTTTCTCATTCCTTATGCAATATTTCTTATTCCTGATTCTCATGCAGTCATCTCCGGTTTTAGCCGTAAATCATCTTTCCATCACCCGTTCAGGTAAAAAGATACTGGACAATATTTCCTTTACATTGAATTCCGGGGAGGCATTGGCTATTACCGGGCCATCGGGTTGTGGCAAGACCAGTCTCGGACTGGCACTGGCCCAGCAATTATTTTACCAGGGTAC
>CAZFLL010000137.1:5909-9063 GCA_964519865.1 uncultured Chitinophaga sp.
GGCGAATGCTGGTTACTCACCGGTCCCAATGGAGCCGGCAAATCCACCCTGCTGAGCCTGGTCACCGGTGATAACCCACAGGCTTATGCGAATAAAATACATTTATTCGGCAAACGCCGTGGCAGTGGCGAAAGTATCTGGGATATCAAAAAGAAAACAGGTTTTCTCTCCCCTGAGTTACATGTCTATTTTAACTCCGCTTCCACCAGTTTTGAAACGGTGGCATCCGGATTATTTGATACTATCGGCCTGTTCCGGCAGGTACCGGCAGAGGATACAGACCGGGTACTGCAATGGATGAAGGTCTGCGGTATCGAAGCACTGAAAGACAAACGGCTGTATGAATTATCCACTGGAGAGCAACGAATCGTATTACTGGCCAGGGCACTCGTCAAAGATCCGCCACTGCTCATCCTGGATGAACCCTGCCAGGGACTTGACCCGGAACGGAAAAAGGGAATGCTTGAACTCATCAACCGGGTCTGCACGGTAACCGGCAAGACGCTGGTATTTGTTTCGCATTATGAGAAAGAGGTACCGGCATGTATAGATAAGTATATAAGGATTGAAACTGGAAGAAGAGTGAGATAAGCTACGAAAAACGAGATACGAGATACGAGATACAAGTTACGAGGAACGAGCTACGAGCTATGAGCTGGATCTTGTAAAGCGAGATTCAATACGAAAATTTAGATTGAACGTTCTTAGAAGGGGCTGTTTACTGACAACTGACATCTGACATCCTACAGAAGAGGCTGTTTCCTGACAACCGACATCTGACATCTGCCATCTGACAGCCGACACCTGCTAACTATATATCTTTGCCATCAAAATATACCTTCCCATGCTCAGCTGGACATTGAAAAAATTCGACAATCTCACTCCACATGAACTATATGCAATCCTGCAGTTAAGAGGTGAAGTATTTGTGGTGGAACAAAACTGTGTGTACCAGGACATGGACAATAAGGATCTCCGTGCCTGGATGCTGATGGGATGGGAAGAAGGAAAATTACTGGCGCATACCCGGTTGTTACCACCGGGACTCTCCTATGAGGAAGCATCCATTGGCCGGGTCGTAAGTTCACCATCCGCCCGGGGAAGAGGAATCGGCCGGGAGCTGATGATTAAATCCATTGAATCTGTTTATATATTATATGGACAGGGTCCGATCCGTATCGGTGCACAATTATATCTTCAATCCTTCTATGCTTCACTGGGTTTCCGGCCCGAGGGTGATATTTATCTTGAGGATAATATCCAACATATCATTATGTATTTACCCTGAGTCCTCGTAAAAACACGAAGTAGAACCGCTTTAATTCTGGTCAAAAACAAAAAAACCGGTTAAAATATTAGCCGCGTACTTTACTATTCGTCTACCTTAGTCCTCGAAATCCAATAGTAGAAAAACCAGAAATCTGATACCAATGAGAACACATTTACTCAAAGTGCGGCTGTCCGTGCTTGTCTGCATCCTGGCAGGCTTCTCTTTTTCCTCACCAGCGCAATCTATCACAACAGGTAATGGCAAAGTTGAACTCGGTCTTGGCATAGGCCCGATGTTTTTCCTGGGCGACCTGGGTGGCAGTGCCGGTGTAGGTAAGACATTTATCAAAGACCTTGATTTACCACTGACCAAGCTGAACAAAGGGCTGTACATTAACTACTACCCCGTTGAATGGTTCGGTTTACGCTTAGCCGGTAACCTGGGATATGTGTCAGGAGATGACGCACAGGCCCCTTCCAAAGGCGGTGCAGAAATGGACCGCAAGGAAAGAAACCTGAATTTCCGTTCCAAGATCAGTGAAGCCTATGTGGCTGCTGAAATTTATCCCACTTATTTCCTGGAAAAATATGATGGACTGGCTGGCAAACTCCGCCCTTATTTACTGGCAGGTGCCGGTATTTATCATTTCAACCCGGAAACAAAAGATAATAATGGCACCTGGGTAAAAACGGCGCCTCTCCGTCTTGAAGGACAGGGTTTTGCCGAATATCCAGACAGTAAACCATACAAACTGACCCAGACCAACTTACTGGCAGGTTTTGGTGTAAAATATTATGTAAAGGAAAATATGTATCTCGGTTTTGAGATACTCCACCGTAAATTATTTACCGATTATGTAGATGACGTGAGTCATAATTACTATATCGACCCGATTTATTTTGATCAGTATCTCCCGGCAGCAGACGCAGTAAAAGCAAGAAGCTTATACTACAGAGGCACCTATAGTTTCCCGACCACCCGGCCTTATGAGGAATTTGCAGAAAGAGGCGATCCCAAACAAAACGACGCTTTCTTCTCCAGCATTTTCAGACTTGGCTGGCGCCTGGGGGGCAACAGTGCCCTGAAGCACCTGAAATGCCCGGTGTTTTACTGATCCGTACCGATTTAATACCGAACCACTATGAAACCATTTTTAACTGTCCGCAGCCTGGCGGGTATTGTGATCGCCTCCGGGCTCCTGATTGCACAACCCTGTTTCGCCTCCGGAAAACCTTACCGTAAACCCATTACGGTGAGTGCCACCCCGGCAGAAGAAGAACCAGCTAAAAAAGCCAAAGCGAAAAATTTCGCTTCACTCAACAATTCATCGGTCAAAATTCACCCTGCCGCCGTCAAACGCGAAATGCATGTGGTGGCCAAAGACAATGATGGAGCTGAAGTAGACTTCTTTGTCTTTGACCTGCAGGGCACCATGATCCAGCATTATAAAATGAAACCGAAAAGCCATTACAGGCTGGCCGGTTTACGCAAAGGAAAATATGTGTATAGTGTTTTCCAGGGGGATGAGGAAACTGCCTCCGGAAAATTTGAAATACGTTAACAACGAATGCCGTCCCGAAAAGCGGCAGGGAGATTAATAAAATCTGATACCTGGTTGAATAAACCTAATCCGTTCTCTATTGGTACTCTCATTTGTATACAATTTTATTAACTAACTCTCTGCCCTGCTTTCGGGAACTTTATCAACCCTGAGCTCTTTTAATTGTCATAACTAAGAAACCCGAAAAGGTATTACCCCGAATATTTTTATTCCAGGTAACCGGGCAGGGAAATTGTTTAAATCCAGTATCCAGGCGAAAACCAGGAACCCCCTAAGCTGTAAATTTTTACAATCACTTCCTGCCTTTACCTTCAGGGAAACAA
>CAZFLL010000138.1:0-8878 GCA_964519865.1 uncultured Chitinophaga sp.
CTTTTGTTTTATAAATAAACTTATAGATGAGTTTGATCTTCCGGTAAATAAACCGCTCCAGCATAAAATAGATCAGGAAATAGCCGCCGATAAAGAGAAGGATAAAGGCCACGGATGCCCATATCCAGGATTTCTCCACGAGGTACACCATAATGCTCTCCGGAATAGCCAGGACGAGGGCTGTGAAAGCCGCGATTTTTTTGGGAGAAATGTTTTTTTCTGAAAACATGTGATAAAGTTACAAGGAAAAGCTTCCTGAGGCAAATGGCAAGCTTCGAGCAACGAGTTACGAGCTGCGAGACTTAAAGATTGTAGCGAACTATAGGTCTCGAAACTCGTAGCTCGATGCTCGATGCTGCTGCAATTCCGGCTTATGTTACAACTCGAACTTGTAACCTACACCTTTTACGGTAGTAATACAATCTATGCCCAACTTCTGCCTGATCTTCCTGATATGAACATCAATCGTCCGGTCGCCCACGATCACATCGTTGCCCCAGACAGTATTCAGAATTTCGTTGCGGAGGAATACACGGCCGGGTTTGAGGGCCAGGAGGTAGAGGAGTTCAAATTCTTTTTTGGCAAGGATGATTTCCTGTTCGTCCACTTTTACAATAAAGCGTTCCGGGTCCACGGTCATATTACCAATATTCAGCACCCGTATTTCTGTTTTGTTGAGCCGGCGGAACAAGGCATTGACCCGGCTGATAAAGACCTTGGGACTGATGGGCTTGCTGACATAATCATCCGCCCCGGTTTCCAGTCCCCGGATCTGCGTGCCCTCATCACTTACTGCGGTCAGGAATATGATCAGGGTTTCTTTAAAAGCAGCCTGTGCACGGAGCAATTCGCAAACTTCCACCCCGGTTTTTTTGGGCATCATCACATCCAGCACCACCAGGTCGGGATTGTGGCGACGGGCTTTTTCCAGGGCTTCATCCCCGTCTTTGGCCGTAATCACTTCATACCCTTCATTGGTCAGGTTGTATTTCAGGATCTCGAGAATGTCCGGTTCGTCATCTGCGATCAATACTTTCCGGGCGTTGGATTCCATGGTGGAAATTGTTTGCGCAAACCTAAAGTTTAATTGCATTGCCCGGAAATCTATCCGGGTCGCTTTACACAGACTTAATGATAAGTTAATACCAGTTAACCAGAGGGTCCGGTCTTTTTTAACAGCTGCCAGACAGCCTTTTCGGGCTGAAAGACGTCTGCGCTGTATTAAAACAGGCATGAATCTTTCCCTCAGGCTTAGTAACTTTACGCTTCGATCCTATATGATTCAATTCAGCAGATATTTACTGGTTTCCGGATTCTTGCTGGCTTTCTTACAAATGAAGGCCCAGGGCATCGGCCAGTTTGATACATTGAACATTCCGGCCGGGTATAAACCGGAGTTCAGGAGACAGCTGAATCACGACGGAATTGACGGCGAACAGAAGACTATCCTGAATGCCGACGGTAAGGAAGACAGCCAGTTTACCCCCAGCGATAAGGAAGAGATCAACCAGTTGCTGACCCGCGCCCTGGTCCGCAAGACAGACTGGCTCCAATACCGGATAGAAACCGACCCGGGACTGGATCACCGGCTTAAAGTGTTATACCTCTCTGGCCTGGAAAACCTGCTTCGGTATTTCCGGCAGAACTGGAAGCAGACCGGTGACCGTAAAGTCAACCCCCTGAGTCTTTCCCTGATCATTGACGCCTATGATGCCTGTATGCAGAAAGAGCGGAAAGGCGAGTCGGTCGAATATATTATTTATGATCTGCCCTATGATGCAGGCACCAATATCATTAACGCCGGCATATTTGATAAAAATGCCGGCTATCAGCCCGCCCGGAACCGGCTGGTGCTGAAACTCTATATGATGCATCCGGACAGGGTCTTTCCGATTCTTCAGCAATACCCGGATGTACCTTTTGCCGACAGCCTGATCCGCGCACTCGATAAACGGAAATTTGCCCGCCAGTTTTATGATTATGCAGCTGCCGGAAATAAACTCGGTGCCCTGATCCGGAATATCAATGATGATCTGTTTATTAAAACCATTGCCACGATGGCCCAGAGCCGGAGTGGTCAGCAATACTTTCCTTTCCTGGATAATATTGTGAAAGGCCGGATGACCCTGCGGGATATTGACGCGGCCAAAGACGATTCACTGCTCTATTACCGCTTGCTGGTAAAAACCCAGCAGGACTATGTGGCCAGGGCCATTAATAAAGACACGGCTTTTGAATTTAAGGCGCTTACCCGCCGGCTGGAAGACAAGGCCAAGTCTGATTTTGTAAATGTGATCAACGGACTGCACAACGAACGTAACCTGGATATCCGTTTTAAAAGTATACAGGCACTGAATGCTGAAGAGCTTTATTACCTGGCTGTTTCCTCTGACGGGTCTATTTATACTTCCAGTTTTGTGAAAGGGGTGTTCCCGCTGATGATGAAAAAGATCAATAACCGCGGCGACTCCCTGCTGATCCTGCTGAATTTTGATAAATACCGGAAGTTCATAAAAATGTCGGCCGGTTTTAATACCCTGGATCAGTTCCTGGCTTCCTTCCCCAAATCGGATAACCCGGAAACTGAAGATCCGGCCAATACCCTGATGCGGGCTTTTGTGAACCGTCTGGAGCAATCCGAAGGACTGGAAGACGGGGTGGATGTGGCCGATTCTTACGCCAGTATCACCGAAACACTGAAACCGGTAGCTGACCGGATGCTGCAGAATATCCAGCACAACTATGAACGCAACCTGGCTGCCGGGAATAAGAAAGGGATTTCCATGTATAATATCCTGGGTAAACTTTTCCTGAGTGCGGATACCACCAGGAATATTGACCTCACCAAAGAACTGGGTATTCCGCCCGTATATGAAGTACCGTTTACCGCACTCGCCGGGGATAGTAACCGCGTGGTGGTCCAGTTATTTATTTTTGGCGATAAGGACGGGATCGGGGTGTTTCCCGGACTGATCAGTATGTTCAATAACCCCAACTGGAAAATTGACCAGTCCAATAAACAATGGGTGGTGGTATCATCGGCCAAGGGCAAACCGGTCTCCTTGTATATGAATCGTCCGCTGCCGGAGGAAACCAATGAAGACGCTCTGGCCCAGGAAGCCCTTTGCAAATTCCTGGCGGATAAACACCTGGTTCCAACGGTGACCATTAACCGCGGACATAGTTATAATGCCCCCTATACGATTGCGCAGATGTCCACGGCCTCCAAGATCGTATTCATGGGTTCCTGTGGCGGTTACCGGATGATCCATGATATCCTGGAAAAAGCCCCCGACGCGCATATCATCGGTACCAAACAGATTGCCGATGCCCCCGTCAATAATCCCTTCCTGCGGCTGATCATGGAAAAACTGAGAACCGGGAGTGATATCAAATGGATCCCTTTCTGGGAAGAACTGGGCAAGATCGTGACGGATAAGATCTTTGAGGATTATGTACCCCCGCATAAAAACCTGGGCGCCCTGTTTATTAAAGCCTATACCCATGCCATGGGGGCGGAGACCATTGATCAATAAAGGTCCCGGCATCTGTCCGCTTCTGGTTAAATTTGTGGTTTACAATTCATCATTTTGGCTGCACCTAAAAAGACATTCTTTGATTTCGCGCTCCTGAAACGGGTCTTCCGTTATGCAGCCCCCTATAAGAATAAGTTCTACCTCTCCATTGTACTGGCGATTTTACTCGCGGTGATCACCCCGGTCCGCCCCCTGCTGATCAAAGTGACCGTGAATGAATATATCAGCCATGAAATGGCGGCCATGCTGATTAATATCACACTGATACAGATCGGGCTTATCCTGGTGGAGACAGCCATGCGCTTCCTGTTTTCCTATACCACCGCCTTGCTGGGACAATCCGTGGTAAAAGACATGCGGATCGCCACCTACCGGAAGATCATGCACCTGAACCTCTCGCAGTTTGATAAAACCCCGATCGGCACTCTCACCACCCGTACCATCAATGATATCGAGTCGATCAATGATATTTTCTCCGATGGACTGGTGCCCATCATTGCCGATCTGCTGTCGATCGTCTGTGTGCTGACCTATATGTTCTGGAGTGATCCGAAACTCACCCTGATTGCGTTGATCCCATTTCCCATTATGATCATCGGGACTTATTATTTTAAAGAAAGTATCAACCGGTCCTTTCATAAAGTACGGAATGCCGTGGCCGCCCTGAATGCCTTTGTGCAGGAACACCTGACCGGAATGGCCGTGGTGCAGGCTTTTGCCGCTGAAGAAAGAGAGCTGAACAAGTTTAAAAAAATCAACCGGGATCACCGGGATGCAAATATCAAGGCCATTTTTGCGTATTCGGTATTTTTTCCATTGGTGGAAATTGTACTGGCATTATCGATCGGACTGGTGGTCTGGTGGACCTCCAAAGAAGCTCTGAACCTGCACGAAAGTCAGCAGGGTACGGTGATCTCCTTTATACTTTGCCTGAACTTATTGTTCCGCCCCCTGCGGATGATCGCGGATAAGTTCAATGTGCTGCAGATGGGTATTATTGCCAGTGAACGGGTATTCAAAGTACTGGATAATCCGGATTTCACCCCGGAGAGTCCGGCGGATGCGTATAAACCGGAGCAGGTGAAGGGGAAGATTGAATTTGACAACGTGGTCTTTGAATACACGCCGGGTGTGCCGGTGTTGAAAGAAGTGTCGTTTAGTGTGAATCCGGGGGAGACCATTGCCATTGTCGGGCAGACAGGTAGTGGCAAAACAACCATCATCAGTTTGCTGAACAGGCTCTATCATATTCAACAGGGATGTATCCGGATCGATGGCGTGGATATTGAAGAATTCGACCTGGACACATTACGGAAGAATGTAGGGGTGGTCTTGCAGGACGTATTCCTGTTTTCCGGTTCAGTGATCGATAATATCACCCTGCGCAATCCCGAAATCAGCCGGGAGAAAGTGATCGAGGCCGCCAGGCTGATCGAAATGCATGACTTTATCATGCGGCTCCCGGGTGGGTATGATTATAACGTCATGGAAAGAGGGGCCACTTTATCCCTGGGCCAGCGGCAGTTATTGTCTTTTATCCGGGCCATGTTGTATAATCCGTCTGTCCTGATCCTGGATGAAGCCACTTCCTCGGTGGATACGGAGAGTGAACAACTGATTCAACATGCGATTGATACCCTGATCAAGGGCCGGACCTCCATCGTGATTGCTCACCGGCTTTCCACCATCCGGAAAGCCCATAAAATACTGGTGCTGGATAAAGGTGAAGTCAAAGAAATGGGTACCCATGATGAGCTGATGCAACGGAAGGGATATTATGCCAAACTGCATGACATGCAGTTTGAAAAAGCAAAAGACCTGTTGGTTTGATATTCTTATATTAAGCAGTTGATTTATATTAATTTAGATCAAGTGTTGAGTCCCGGTTTACGGGACCTTTTTCAATTTCATTCAAATCCGGAATTTCCTTTCATTATGCCGCCATTTTTGGCCCTGCACCCTTATCTTTGCGCCAAATTTCGGAACAGGTATGTACATCCATCGTGTCAAATCCTTTACTGTAGCGGTTTTCAGCGCATTTTTCCTCCTTTTTTCAGGGTCTGTGATGGCACAGCATCACGAGGGTGAGCCTGGCCAGCAACCTGCTGAACATAAAGAAGGGGCGACCAAAGAGGAAGAAGGGAAGCTGGATGTGGGCGAAGTGATCTTCGAACACGTACTGGATGGGCATTCCTTCCATTTTTTCGGTGTTTCCGTACCCCTCCCGGTACTGGTTTATTCAAAGGAAAAAGGATTCAAAGCCTTTATGTCTTCTGCCTTCCATCATGGTGAGCACCCGCATGAAGGGTATATGATCCTGACCACTGAGACCATCAAGGAAATGGGTCTGGATCCCAATAAATTCAAGAATGAAGAGATTTATGCCGTAGGGGCAGATGGCAAGCCAGATACAACAGTCAGCGTGCTCGATTTCTCCCTGACCCGTAATGTGGTGCAGATGATCCTGGCACTTGCACTGTTTGTTGTCATCATGCTTCGCATCGCAAAACGTTATAAAAGCGGGGTAGGGGTGACTTCTGCTCCCAAGGGTTCACAAAGCCTGATTGAACCGGTAATCACGTTTGTAAGGGATGAAGTGGCCAAGCCCAACCTGGGGCACAAGTATGAGAAATACCTGCCTTACCTCCTCACTGTATTCTTTTTTATCCTGATCAATAACATATTCGGACTGATTCCCGGTTCGGCCAACGTAACCGGTAATATTGCCTTTACGGCTGTATTGGGTGTCATTTCATTCGTAGTGATCATCTTCAGTTCCAACAGTCATTACTGGATCCATATTTTCAATCCCCCGGGGGTACCTTTTGGGGTGAAACTGATCCTGGTACCGGTGGAATTTCTGAGTTTGTTCATTAAGCCCTTCGCCCTGATCATTCGTCTTTTTGCGAATATGGTGGCTGGTCACATTATCATTATTTGCCTGATCTCCCTGATATTTATTTTCGGACAACTGAATCCGGTAGCCGGCTGGGGTGCATCTCCGCTGTCCATTGGTTTTACTGTTTTCATTTACCTGATCGAGGTACTGGTGGCTTTCTTACAAGCCTTCATCTTTACGATGCTGACAGCCGTATTTATCGGACAGGCACTGGAGGGAGACCATCACGATGAGGCGCATGCAGCTCATCATTAAGATCAGTTAAGAGGAAAGAGGATAGAGGAAAGAGGAAAGAGTACTGTGGCGTTATTTGACATTTCGATATATAAAGAAGGCTCAACGAGTCAGAGTCTTCGAAGTCTCCCCTTAGGGGAGATTTAGAGGGGCGTATTCATTAACAATCAATAATAACAAACATGGATTTACTGAATGTAATTCTGCTGGAAGCAACCGCTAACGCGGGTGGTGCAATCGGCGCAGGTTTAGCAGCTATCGGTGCCGGTATCGGTATCGGTCAGATTGGTAAAGGTGCCGTTGAAGCCATTGCCCGTCAGCCGGAAGCGTCTAACGACATCCGCGGTAACATGATCCTGACTGCAGCCCTTGTAGAAGGTGCTGCCCTGTTCGCGATCATCGTGGGCTTCCTCGCAATGGTATTATAATATCGTTGCTGCGAAAAAAAATTACTGCATCCAAAGCACAGGGCGGAGGATGCAGTATTTAAATGACAAATAATAAATAACCAATAAGAAATGAGGAAGTCCCGGAAGGGGCCATTCATTTGAAATCAGACGTTTTATGGAGTTATTACTTCCCAAATTAGGTTTGTTAGCCTGGACCCTCCTGGCCTTCCTGATCGTTTTCTTCCTGCTGAAGAAAATGGCCTGGCCTGCCATCATTAAAGGACTGCGTGACCGTGAGAACAGCATTGCTGATTCACTGGCCACCGCTCAGAAAGTAAAAGAGGAAATGGCCCTGATGAAAAGTGAGAATGAGGCCCTGCTGGCGAAAGCCCGTGAGGAAAGAGCCCAGTTGCTGAAAGAAGCCCGGGAAACCAAGGACAAGATCATCAGTGAAGCCAAGGAACAGGCCAAGACAGAAGCCAATAAAATCGTGGTGGAAGCCCAGGCTGCGATCAATGCCCAGAAAATGGCCGCACTGACCGAAGTGAAAAACCAGGTGGGTAAACTGGTAATTGAAGTGAGTGAGAAAGTACTGAGAAAAGAACTCGGTAACAAAGAAGCCCAGGAAGCCCATATCAAAGGCCTCGTGGATGGCGTTAAATTGAATTAAGAAAAGGTACGGGTAAAAGTTACGAGATAAGAGCTACGAGTTACGAGCATTAAACTCTCAACTCTCAACTCTCAACCCTTAACTCTCAACCCTCAACCCTCAACCGAAAAATATGCAGAACCCCCGTTTAGCATCAAGATACGCGAAATCGATCCTGGATCTTGCCATCGAAAGAGGTGAGCTGGAGAAGGTGTATGCGGATATGCTTTGGCTGCAGTCTGTCTGCAAAAGCAACCGTGATTTTGTGAATGTGCTGCGCAGCCCCATTATCAAGAATGACGTGAAGCGCAAGATCATTGAAGCGGTGACCGTGACCGGGAATATCTCAGAAATCACTTCCGGGTTTAACCGCCTGCTGGTGGTAAAGAACCGGGAACGTTTTCTCCCCGAGATCGTCAATGCTTTTATCGCGGCCTATAAAAACCATCATCATATCCGGACCGTTCATCTCACCACAGCTCACCCGGTGACTGATGAGGTGAAGAATGCCATTGTAGCCCAGGTGAAAAAATCAGCCGGTTTTGAGAAAGTAGAACTGGAAGAAAAAGTAAACCCGGAACTGATCGGCGGTTTTGTACTGCAGGTAGGCGATCAGCTGGTGGATGCCAGTGTGGCCTATGACCTGCGGGCCATTGCCAAACAATTTGAGAACAACGATTTTATTTATAAGATCCGCTAATTTTTAAAGAATAAAAAGAGACAGATATGCCAGAAATTAAACCAGATGAAATAAGTGCTATTCTGCGCCAGCAGTTGAGCAACTTTAACGCCAACGCCGACCTGGAAGAAGTTGGTACAGTATTGCAAATCGGAGACGGTATTGCCCGTGTGTACGGATTGGGTAATGTGCGTTATGGTGAACTGGTGGAGTTTGAAACAGGCGTGCGTGCCATCGCCCTGAACCTGGAAGAAGACAATGTGGGTGTGGTACTGATGGGAGAAACCGGTGGTATCCAGGAAGGAGCTAAAGTAAAGCGTACCGGCCAGATCGCTTCTATCAAAGTAGGTGAAGGTATGGTAGGTCGTGTGGTGAATACCCTCGGTCACCCGATCGACGGTAAAGGCCCCATCACCGGTGAGCGTTATGAAATGCCGCTGGAGCGTAAAGCCCCCGGTGTTATCTTCCGTGAGCCGGTAAAAGAGCCCCTGC
>CAZFLL010000139.1:0-8781 GCA_964519865.1 uncultured Chitinophaga sp.
TTATACAAAGCCATCGTGGCACAGGATAGTATTTACTTCACTGCTTATAACACCTGCGATATGGCCACGCAGACGCGCTACTATGCGGACACGCTTGAGTTTTACCACGATAAAGGGGGACTGATGACGGATAAGACAGCGTTACTTGAAAGTCTCCGTAAAAACATCTGTGGTAAAGTCACCCGCACCCTGGTTCCCGGCAGTATCGAAGTGTATCCTATTAAGGATTTCGGGGCTATTGAAATGGGACAGCACCAGTTTTATAATAACCAGGAACCGGATGCAAAACAACATCCCAGTAAGTTTATTATTTTCTGGCGATACCGCGATGGTAACTGGCAGATGACGAAAGTGGTGAGTCTGCATTGACAAATAAATCCTGATCAATTTATATACGGCCTGGCCTGCACGTTTTTTAATTTTTATTATCTTAGCCGGATACCAAAACTTTATCCGCTATGGAAGAAAATATGTCCGAGCCCAGGGAAGAACAACACCTCTTTGATAATTTCCAGTCAGCCACCCTGACACAGGCCGGTTCCGGTAAACGGCTGGCCAACTATATTATCGATCTCATTATCTTCTATGTATTCATGTATTTTTTCAGCTACGTAATTGTGGCCCTGAGTATGGACCTCGCCATTATTATGTACGCGGAAACCGAGAACGGAGGTAGCCCGATTCTCAGCCAGCTGATTTTCCTCTTCATGTATGGCCTGTTTATGGGATTAATGGAAACCATCTTCCGCGGACGTTCCATTGGCAAATTCATTACCGGGACCATTGCCGTTACCGAAGACGGCCAGCGTATCAGCGGGGTAACAGCCCTGCTCCGCGGACTCAGCCGGGCCGTCCCTTTTAATGCCTTCAGCGCGCTTGGTACTCCCTGTTATCCCTGGCATGACAAATGGAATAAAACCTATGTGGTGGAGTATTCCGATTTTTCGGCCACGCTTTAATATTAGTGGAAAGGCAGCAGACCCGCTGCTGCCTCTGTTTCATTGCCCTGTATTTAGCCCTGGTTAATGAAGCTGTGTGTGCTCCTTTTTAACAGGTTTATGCCATCTTTTAAGTGATGGTAAAATATTGACCGCTTTTGTGATCAGTTCTTTATCAATTTTTCTTTTCTCCATCTGTTCCTTTACCATTTTAGTCATTTCCGGCAAGGTCATGGACGGGTTAACAAAAGCACCATGCTGGTAACAATAAGTACAGTACTCCTTGCTCTTGGTGCCATCTTTTTCGGTGCCCATCATTTCGGGTTTGTCGAGCGGCATACTGCAACTCTGGCAAAATTGATTGTTTGACATAGTTTTAGTTTTAATTGTTAAATGCGCTGCTGTTTCGTTAAAGAACTATTTTACTGTTTAATAAATTTTACGTTCACCACTCCGTTCCCCTGGTTAACCCGGATAAAATAAACACCCTGGCTTAAATGCTGAACCGGAATAGTGGTGATCGTACTGTTTATAATAAACCGGCTGACAATTTTTCCACTGATATCAGCAACTTCCATACTACCTGTTGACCCCGGTGTCTGCACATATAAATACACAGTGGCCGGATTTGGCCAGGCATACACCTGCTGTGTGGTTTTACTCCTTACCGGCACGATGATGGAATAAAATACCTGCCCGATAATATCCGTTTCTTTAATCCTGTAATACACGGTACCGGTAACTGCCGCATAATCGGTATATGTATAGTGACCGGACCCGGTGGCCTGTAGTTGGGAAATACTTGTCCATGCAGACTGATCAGCACTTCGCTGCACTTCAAACACAGCTGTATTCATTTCCTGTGCTGTTTCCCATTGCAGCAGGATGGTATTATTATCCCTGTATTTTGCCGTAAATGAAATGAAGTTCAGCGGCAGTGGGTTTAAGAATGTGGTGGAAGCCAGCGTAAATGGGCTAAAAGAATTGACAGCGGCGGCTGATACAACAGTGCCGGTGGCATTGTTTCCCGTTGTGCCTCCATTGCCTTCATCCTTCCACATGGCCCCGTTCCAGCGGGCCACCCGTAAATCACCCGGCGTATTCACCAGCCCGCTCCGGCTGCTTTCCCAGCTTAAAGTAACAGCTGCAGCAGAAGTACCTGCCGTTCTGTTCAGCAGCCAGTATTCCTTTAAGGAGATATGGTGAATCGTCGGATCCTTGAGCGTGGAATCGTAGCCGCTGTTATGGGCCGGACTTTTAAAATATTCTGCTGAAAACTCATCGGTGGTCAGTGGCGGGGCGGAGATTCCGACAACCGCCAGTTTATTTACTTTACCTACCGGAAATATAAAAGCGTCATTCCCTGTTTTTTTCACAGGACCATTGACAAAACTGATATCAGAGGCCCCGGTATAAACGGCATTATCAGGGAAGATCAGTTCTTTTCCGGCACTGCTGTTGATCAGTCCGCTGGTAAATGTGGCTGATGTGCTGATGCTGACCGGGTCATTGAGTGTCAGACTCCCGGTGCCGGTTTTCTCCAGGATGAGTTCGGAGATCAGGACCGGTTGTGTTCCCAGTTGCTCAATAACAGCAGTTGTACTTCCGGTGAATTTTATTTTACCTAAACCGATATTGGCTGATGAATTCAATGCCAGGTTACCGCCTGCTACATTAAAAGCCCCTGCCCCGGCAATGATTGATCCGCCTGTCCGTGTATATGAAAGATTTCCCAGGTATATATTACCCGTACCAGCTTCGTCAGCATCCAGTACTATACTTGTTCCATTACTGGCAATACTGCAGTTGCCGGTGATTCTGTTATTCCTGAAATATGTATAAAAACCGTTTCCATAGCTGGCATCATCGGCTGTGGTCATATCACCGGTAATATCATTTTTCAAAAAATAAGTATATATATTACCCCTGTACCCGGTCAGGCTGATCGCTGTTACTTTCAGGGTATCGTTTTGAAAACTGTATCCGGCGGTGTTCTGAACACTGATACTACCCCCGGCAGTCTCGTTAATGAGACGATGTACTACAAAAACCTGTGGGGTTGTATAATGAGCGGTTATGTTCAACTGGCCCCCGATCCTGGTTTTACTGGCCTGGTTTCCAAAATATGTTTCGCCTGAGGTGTTATTGGTATAAGTAAAATTGCCGGCAATATTGGATCCTGAATTAAAGGCGCTGGTTATCCCGGCCGCTGTCCGGCTGATGCTTAGGTGACCGCTGCATTTCAACGAATCAAGGTAAGCAATATACACCGGTCCGCCTGCTGCGGTAACAGTCAGATTTCCATTATACGTGTTCCCTGTGCCCGTTTCATCCCCTTCAACAAAGAGATTGCTCCCGTTATTGGAAAAGCTGCAGTTGCCATTAATAACATTACTCCGGACATAAGTGGTAAAGCCCCCTGTATATCCGGCATCATCAGCAGTCGTTACGTTCCCGGTAATGGTATTGTTCAGCAGGTAAGCATACGCATTCCCCCGGTACCCGGTCAGGCTGAGACTGGTGACAATAAGTGTATCACGCTGCAGACTAAACCCGGCTGAATTTTGTACCGTGATGCTTCCTCCCGCAGTCTGATTAATAAACCGGTGCAGCAAAAAATCATTTGCAGCCGTATAACCCGCTGTAATTGTAACCGTTCCCCCGATGCTGGTCCTGGCATTCTGGTGACCCAGGTAGGTATTTCCCGCCGTATTATTAGTGTATGTAAAGTTTCCTCCAATCACTGCTCCGCTGTTGAAGACCTGGGTATGCCCGGCCACAGTCCGGCTGACAGAAAGATTACCAGTACACTGCAACGGGGAGAAGTGTGAAATAAATAAAGAACTGCTGCCACCGGCATTAAAGGATAAATTCCCGTTATAGATACCCCCTGATGCTGCTTCATCCCCTTCATAAAATGCATCAGTCCCGTTACTGGAAAAATTACAGTTCCCGGTGATTACATTCTTCCGGATATAGGTGGCAAAACCGTTTGAAAAAGAGGCATCACTGGAAACGGTTACATTACCGGTAATCGTATTATTCTGCAAACTTCCATATTGAGATCCCTTATATCCTGAAATATCCAGTGCATTAACAATCAGTGTATCGTTAAGAATGCTGAATCCCTGTGATTGCTGAACAGTGATACTGCCGCCACCCGTCTGGTTCACCAGGCGGTACATTTCAAAAGCATTTGGGGTGGTGTAATTTGCCTGTACGTTGACTGTACCTCCAATACTGGTTTTACTGGAAAGATTACCCAGATAGGTGTTACCTGCTGTATTGTTAGTATAGGAAAAATTACCCCCGATTATTGCACCTGCGTTAAAAGCTGTGGTTTGCCCGGCCACTGTCCGGTTAATAGCTAAGTTTCCGCTGCAGTTGAGGGCAGCGCCGTGCGAAATAAATAAAGCTCCGCCGGCCCCGTTAAAGGTTACATTTCCCTGGTAATGATTACCCGTACCGGCCACATCTCCTTCCAGCAAAGCATTGGAACCGTTGATGGTAATACTGCTGTTACCGGTAATATGATTGTTGCGTATATAGGTATAAAATCCGCCGCTGTAAGAGGCGTCATCTGCTATCGTAAGATTACCGGTAATATCGTTGTTAAAGAGATTAGCATAGGCATTACCCCTGTAACCGGTAATATTAAGCGAGGTGACTTTCAGCGTGTCCAGCTGCAAATTGAACCCCTGCGAATTCAGCACATTTATATTTCCCCCGGTTGCCTGGTTTACCAGCCGGTACATTTCAAAAGCTGCCGGTACCGGATAACTGGCAGTGATATTTACCATTCCGGCGATGTTTGTTTTGAAATTCGTATTTCCCATAACTGTGGCAGCACCGACATTATTTGTATAGCTGAAATTACCGGCTAAGTCCGCTCCCGAATAAAAGAGGCTGGTATATCCGGCCACGGCCCGGTTTATGGTAAGATTACCGTAAAACAGGGAAGACGCCCCATAAGAAATATACACAGGCAGGACATCGATTATGTTGAACGTTACATGCTCATTATATACATTACGGGGTAAAGCCGCTGCCTCAATAAAATTATTTTGCCCGCTCAGGTTAAATACGATATTATCATTTACTGTATTGCTGCTGAAATACGTTACAAATCCGCCGGCACCGGTTGTGATCGAGAGAATGATATCGGTAGCCCCGTTACTGTTATTCAGGGTGGCCCCGTTAAAATTTATATATGTGTTCACACCATTAAGCGCCAGTTCAGAGCCATTTACATCCAACCTGCTTCCTGGCTGCATATCAATACCGTTGATCAACACTTTGCCATTCATCACCGGGTATTGACTGAGTGATCCGGGGATTATCACATTACTTGTGCTGGTGGGAACTCCCGCCGGATTCCAGTTGGCTGCGTTATTCCAGTCAGAATTAGTGGCACCGGTCCATGTTTGTGCCGGCAGACAATGGCAGCACAGTATCAGCAGTGTAAAAAAATAAAGCTTTTTCATAAAATTAATTTTCAGAGACAATTGCTCTAATTGAAGTATTCCGGTTGCAACACAACCCGCCCTTCCGGTATGATCCTGTTTTCACTTACGATTCCGGTACGTGCGGGCATGACGGGTTACACAGCATGGGTATACTGTGTACCTGTTCCTCTTATCCTTTTATTTATTGTGGATTTTCCGTAGCTGAATTATACGGTAAGCGCCGGTCTGCAATCCCCAGGCCGGTGTATGGTCGTATATCCATGGCCCGTCCTTGTTACGTTAATTTACGATACAGGAATACCCCTTTCAAAAATTAAGTATCTGATATTGATCAGCTTCTCCGGGGTTTTTACAATTTTATGAATAAGGCTACTGGAACAGGGGGATTGTCATGGGAGATTACTCATTTTACAATCACCTCATCAATAAACACATGACTCGGGCTACCTGCACTCTCATGCCAGGCAGGCAGGGGGCCGCCACTGAGGGCAATAAACCGGAGATAGCGGGCTTTGGCATTGACAGTTTCCCCCATGATCCGCTGTACAGGTCCTTTGACATCAGTCCCGATATCATTTTTTACTACCGTTAAAAACTGGTAGGTCTTGCCGTCATTGCTGGTTTCCACAATAAGCTCACTGGGATAAATGATCCAGGGACTCACATCCTGCAGCACATGCACACCTACATAATTCACCGGGCGTACAGAATGCAGATCGATCACGGCTTTGAAATCCTGGTTATAATAACTCTGCCAGTCACCGGTCTTCCAGTTCTCATTGCCCATGATGCCATCAATCAACGCATCCGGGCCACCGGCGGTGTACATGGGATGAACCTCACTGAATACTTTAATGCTGCGGTCAGCCGGGACTTTATAAAATACCCGGTGCACCGTCGGACTCTTCACCCCGTTCTTTACCGCATAGGTATACACAGTATCCGATTGGGTCAGCGTGAAGGGTTTGGTATATTTTGAGAAGGTATTGCCTTTTATTCCGTTACTGGCTATATCAAAATACATTACAGCAGCGGGGTCAATATTTTTCAGCGTAACCAATGCCGTGGTCTTAAACTTATAACTCTCCATATCAAAATAAGGCACAGCGGTAAAGCCCTTATCCTCCACTTTCGTATGCGGCATATCCTTATCCAGTATCCCTCTTGATGTATTGGGCTTATTGCTCAATTCAAATACCAGCTCCCCTCCCTGTTCCAGGTCGTGATGTCTGAAATAAGTGGCATTAAGTCCGGACCCGTTCAGCTGCACCTGGTTCACATAAAAATTACCCGGCTTGTAGTTCTTTGTTTTTATAATAAAATCCTTCCCGTTCTCCAGGTGGATCTTTACTTCCTCAAACAACGGCGTACCCAATGCATAGATATCGCTACCGGGTGTTACAGCATAAAATCCCATGGCACTGAGTACCATCCAGGCACTCATCTGTCCGCAGTCTTCATTGCCAATCAAACCATCGGGATTATTGGGATAAAACTCCGTGCAGATCTTATGCACGATCTCCTGTGTGCGCCAGGGCTTACCGGCATAATTAAAGAGATACGCCATATGGTGACTCGGTTCATTGCCATGGGCATACTGACCAATCAAGCCGGTTACATCGGACTGGTCACGGCCACTGAGCTTGCGCTGTGTGGTAAAGAGTTCTTCAAGCTGTTTGGCAAACCCGGCATTGCCACCATATAATTTCTTCAGTCCGTCAATATCCTGCTGCGCGGTAAAGGAATAATGCCAGCTGTTGCCTTCCGTAAAGAAATTATTTACTTCCGTGGCATCAAAGGGTGAATACCAGGCTCCCTGAACCTTGCCGCGTATATGTTTTACGCGTGGATCAAAAAGATTACGATACTGTAAGGCACGTTTCCGGTATTGTTCACTGATCTCCTTTGCCCCGATCCCTGCAGCAAATTCAGCAATGCACCAGTCATCAAAAGCATACTCCACGGTCTTGGACGTGCTCTCATGATCATCCTCATTGCTGATATAGCCCTGCCTGATATAAGCAGGCAGACCAAACCGTTTGCTCTCCGCATAATCGGTCATGGCTTTTAGCGCGAGCTCTTTATCAAAGCCCTGTATGCCCTTCTTCCACGCATCCACGATCACCGGTACGGCATGATACCCGATCATACAATAGGTTTCATTGCCGCTGAGTTCCCATACCGGCAACATACCTCCTGCTTTATACTGGGCAAGAAAGGTATTGATCCAGTCATTGGTGCGTTGTTTATTTATAATGGTCTGCAACGGATGCTGGGCCCTGTGTGTATCCCACAACGAGAACACCGTGTAATTGGTAAATCCTTCCGCTTTGTGCACTTTCAGATCAGTACCCCTGTATTCCCCGTTCACATCAGTGTATACATTCGGAGCCAGCATGGTATGATAGAGCGCCGTGTAAAAAGCCACCTGCTGATCATGGGTGCCGCCTTTCACCGCGATCTTTCCGAGTTCAGTGTTCCAGGCATTCTCCGCCTGTTGCCTGAGCCGGTTGAAATCCCAGTGATTAATTTCCTGTTCCAGGTTTTGCTTTGCGTTCTCCATGCTCACCCCGGAGATGCCGATCCGGAGCCTGACCTTCTTATCGTCTCCCAGGTCAAAAGAGAAATAAGCCTTGATATTTTTCCCGCTGAGTTTATTCACCCCGTTCTGCGGCTCATCATCGAGGGCCATGCGGTAACGTTTGATCGGCTTTTCAAAACGGATATAAAAATAGAGTTGCTGTTCCCGCGCCCAGGAGCGGCTGATCCTGGAGCCCCTGAGTTCATATTCATTCACCAGTTCAAGTCCGGAGCCCAGTACTTCATCGCGGTGCTGCAGGTCAAGCAGCACCTTGCCTTCGGTGGCAGAGCTGTCAAAGGTATATTCATGCATCCCGGAGCGGACCGAAGTGGTCAGCGCTGCCCGGATATTGAATTTATCCAGCAACACTTCATAATAGCACGCGCTGGCTTTTTCATTTTTATGGGAAAAGGGGGAAGCATAGTCCTTATTCTTCCATTTTACCTCGCCGGTAAACGGCATCAGCAGCACATCACAGTAATCGGCAATGCCGGTACCACTTAAATGGGTATGCGAAAATCCATACATCACGGAGTCCGAATAATGATAACCGCCGCAGCCATCCCAACCCTCAAGTCTTGTATCCGGACTGAGCTGCATCATCCCGAAGGGCATACTGGCCCCGGGAAATGTATGTCCGTGGCCACCGGTACCGATAAAGGGATTAACAAGGGAGGAATAATTTTGCTGGGCGAAGGATGCAGTATTAAGAACCACAAAGAACAGGAAGAGCCGTAACCGTTTCATAATTCAACTTTTGCTTGTGCGAAGTACGGCAAAAAAGTCCGGCCACGGA
>CAZFLL010000140.1:0-8762 GCA_964519865.1 uncultured Chitinophaga sp.
TGTGGCAGGACCTGTTCCTATTGAGTACCCTAAAACGACAATTTTGTCTTCACGGTACCTGGTTTTCAGATTGTCGTAGGCTGCCTGAATATCTTTAAAAAACTGCCCTTGTCCGTTTATTGAACCTTCACTTTTTCCGTATCCGCGATAATCAAGTATGAAAACATCAAAATGGAGATCTGTGTAGGTTTTTGCTACAGTTCCCCAGGTACTTACTGAACCGGCATTTCCATGTAAGTATAAAATAACCCCTTTTGAACTGTCTGATTTAAACAGGAGGCCATTTAATAATTTGTTGTCTGTAGTTTTAATATTTATTTCTTCAAAGGGCTGTGCAAAACTGAATCTGTAATTCTTTTCCAGTTTTTGCGGAAAGAATATCAGCTTTTCCTGGAAAAAGTACAATAATATGCATAGAATAATATAAAGCCCTGCAACCAGTTTTAATGTTCTAAGCAGGATTTTTTTCATTAGAATGCTCTCGTTTAAGTTTAGTGGATATTTTGGTTGTCCGGGAACAGGCTATTTCTTCAGTAGTTCTTTTCCTCATCAATTTCCGTTTTGATCCGCAGATTAATGTCTGTTTTGGCATGCTCAAATACAAAAATGCTGGTTCCGGTTTCCCGGGCATATGGATTTGTTACAGTCCCAGCTAAAAAAGATTTTTCGAATAAAGGACCCGTTTCATTTAATTCAGCTGCTGCGCTTTCCATGGTTTTAATCCGGATCAGGTGACTGTATTTTATATCCAGTTGAAACCAATTGATATAATCGGCACTGAAGGATACAGCGGCGATCTTCTTGTTTTTTGTATAATAATTGATGGCCCCGGCCTGGCCATAGTTATCACAGAGAATCAGTGTATGCTCCTGGTCGGGCAGGGTGGCATATACCGAATCTGTCTTACGGGCCAGTTCCTTCCAGCCCAGCATATCGGCATAATCCTGGGGCAACGCATGATCGTTGCCATCTTCCCATCGCAGTAATCCGTATTTTTTATAGCGTTCAGAGTGGGCGAGGATATAGTCCGGGCTTTTATTGGGAAACATAACCTGGTAAATCGGGATAAAAAGCAGGACCGGGAGCAGGACCACAACAGGTTTCAGGTACTTTTTCCAACCTGTGTTTAAAGCTGTTTCCAGGTACACCGCCCCAAAGGCTATGTAGATTGGATAAAGCCCCATGGCATAATACCCTTTTGCCTTCAGGTAAGTAAAAACGGCGAGGGTGAGGCAGAGTGCCCAGAAGAAAAACCGGTATTTTTTAAAAGGAGGATAAAACAGTAATGCATAAATGCCGGCAATTAATACAACCAGGGATCCGGTAAAAAAGAGCAATTGCTCTTTCAGGAAATCCCAGCGGTTCACATTCACCAGTTGTGTGTCAGCCAATACCTGCATATGATGATATACCGGGAAATGGTTGTTGTATTGCCAGATCAGGTTGGGTAAAATAAGTACCAGGAACAGCAATACAGAAAACCAGAAATGCTTATTCCTGAACAAGGAGGGTTTGGTGATCAGCAGTGCCGGGAATAGTCCCGCTACTAAAAAGACAATATTGTACTTATTCAGGAATCCAAGCGCCAGGACGGCCATACCCACATAGAACCATTTATAATTTTCGGTAGCGAAAAATTTTATCAGGATAAAACCAAAGGCGGCCCAGCAAAGCACATCCAGGGAATTTGGCTGGTAGAGGGTATTGAGCCGTAAAAGGGCTGAAAACAACACACAGGTGGCCCCGGTTACCAGTGCAAAAAGATTGCCTTTCAAAGTTTCAATGGCTTTCCAGATGACAACAATGGTCAGCGCCCCGAACAGGGCCGGGAAAAACCGTATCCAGAACAGGGAATTGCCCAGGAACTGAATAAGCGTGGAAATCCAGGAAGTAACAGGGGGGACTGATATGTAACCCCAGGCTAAATGATTTGCCTGGTCCAGGTGAAGGAATTCATCCCGCTGCAATTCATATTCCGGGTTGACCAGAATATACTGTAACGCAAACTTTGCCAGTATAAAAGCAAACAGGATGATTGTCTTTTTTGACATTTAATTAAAGGGGCTATTATACAATCAGTTTGGTTAAATTTTTTTCTGAACCTGCCAGTAATGCCCGAAAGGATCCTTGAACATGCCCTGCCTGTACCCATACTCGTAATCGGTGGTTG
This sequence comes from uncultured Chitinophaga sp., assembly GCA_964519865.1. Lineage (GTDB taxonomy): Bacteria > Bacteroidota > Bacteroidia > Chitinophagales > Chitinophagaceae > JJ008. Next base: position 2,171 of record CAZFLL010000140.1, read on the forward strand.
GATTGATTAAACTGGCACCTGCCCGGATCGCTTGTTGCATTACGGCTTCCACATCGGATACAAACAACCCGATAACGGCCGTTACCCCGTTGGCACTGATTGGTTCAAGTGCCTCCCGCATGGTTTCATGCACATGAAAGATGGCGCCGTCAAATTCCAGTTCGGCTACATGGATACTCCCGTCCTCATTCCGGAAACAGAAATGCTCGGTTGCCCCGAATTTTTTGTAAAAATCAATATTGGTTGTTCCATTGGGGATATGCAGCTCGGGGGCAAAATGGGTTGTATCTTTTGTCTTTATCATAACTATAGTTTTATTTTCGCCTGTCTTTTAATTGATCACTTTTTTGTTTTTTTCAAGGCATCCAGATACTTTTTCTTCACTCCATTGTTTTGTTCGCTTTCGCATAGTGCTTCGATTGCGGGTAGCAGGTCTTTATTGTGCCTGGTTTTCAGTTTAAGAATTTCGCCCAATGCATAGGCAGATGCCCAGCGGATTACAGTGCCCTCGTGCTCTGAATTGGTCAGCAGGTTTGTTATGGCTTTAGAAAGTTTTGATGGGAACAGGTGAGCGGTATTCCCAATCACTTTAGCGCTTTCCCATTTAATCCTGGGTGCTTTTTCCGTCAGTGATTTAACCACAAAGGAAAATATGCTTTCATCAGCAATTTCCGGCTTTTGAGTGCTGGCAAATTCAATGGCTTCAATACAGGTAGCTTTATCAGGGTCTTTTGCATTATCCGCAAAGGATAATAATTCAGCGGCCGGTAAGGAATTATCCAGTAACCAGTGGCTGATTGTTTCAACTTTTTCTTTCCCTTTTTTTGTTTTGTCTTTCAGAAGTTCATGGAGTGACATTTGAGTAATAATTTAAAAAACGTATAATGGTAATGAGTATTTCAGATTCGAACTCCCATTAGAATGAAATAGTCAAAGGTGTCAGAATCATGGAAATCAGGAATTATTATTACAAATCGTCCTTCAGATCCCCGAATTAAACATTATGTGAAAGTAGGGATAAATTCTCGTGATCGAAATAACTGCATGTGTCAGTGATATACCTATTCGGTTCTGAATATCGCGAATGCCCTGTCTTCCTTGGTAAAACCGACTTTAGGATAATAAGTCATGGCCGTGGGCACAGACAGAAGGAGGATCATCACCTGTTCCCCGACTTTTTCCCTGGTTAAATCAATAAGTTTTTTCCCGATACCTGATTTTTTATAGGCCGGACTTACTGCCAGATCGGCCAGGTAACAGCTCCAGGCCCAGTCGGTGATGGAACGGGATACACCGACCAGTTTAGTACCGTCCCAGGCGGTAACGACCAGGTTGGAGTGTTCGTACATTTTTCGGATCCGTACTTTATCCGATGTAGGTCGTGGCAGGCCGGCTTCATCATAAAGAACGATTACCTGGTCGGGACTGGGGATAATGTCGAATTTGTAGGAGATATCCATCAGAAATTAATTTATAATAAGTCGATGTTTTTAGTTTTTGTTGCTGAAACATCCCAAAACATCTGTTGTAAAATACGGCTCCTGGATTGACCAGAACATATAACTGACTTTCAGAAAATCTTTTGCGAAAGCATGCAATAGCGGTACAATATTGCGGTGTGGCTTTTTCATTGTATGCTCAATACTGTCACCTGTTGCGCCAAAATAATTACCGTCCTGTACCGCAATGCCCAACGGCACAGTAAAATGCCCTTCATGCATCATGGCCAGGCAGTGGTTCAGCTGGCCTTTTGTTGTGACCATTAAGTCCGGTCCGCCAAGTCCGACGCCGGTTTGTTCGCCATATTCATAAATGCTCCGGAGATAACCTTTGTCCTCCCAGGGCAACCACTCACCCGGGATGAAATTGGCATAGATCATGGTAACGGAATGCGGGAATGCTTTTTTCAGGGCCAGCATATTTTCTTTCAGCCCGCTAATATAGCCTTGTTGGTTAAAACCAGAGTCCCTGACCCCGATGGATGTTTCCTGCAGATTAATGCCTTCCAGCTTACCGTCGAATTCCTTTCCTAAAGCCTGCAGTAGTAAAGCAAATCTTTCCCTGACTTTTTTATTCCAGCGTTTAGCCACCCAGCCGCCCGGACTGCCGTCGTCGTTGTATTGCATAACAGCGCCACCGTCATATTCGCTGCTCAGCAGATAACCCGGTACGGCTTTGTACCTGGGATCAAAAGTCACATCCTGTAACTGTACAAATAGTTTCTTATTGTTTTTCCTGAGGTAGTCGTAGTCCTGTTTGATCCAGGTAAAATCATATTTCCCTTTTTCGGGTTCAAGATCGCTCCAGGCGTACATGATCTGCGCCCCGGTAAACAGGGCATGTGTAAGTAATGGATGGTCTTTAAGCAGTTCCCGGTCTCTGGCAAAATATACAAAGTGACGGATACTGTCTTTTTTTACCGGGCAGGCGGCATCCAGGTATGATTTGTACGCATCCATGTATCGTTCACTCCGGTTTATTTTCTGTGCAGGTGCCGGTGAACTGAAAATAAAAAGAAGCAAAGATGCCAGGAAAAGCCGGGCAGGCTTAGTATAGTTTATTGCGCGATACAAGTTGTATTAAAATTACGGTTACAGCAGCTTTTTCCCCTGTTGCATCATTATGGTTTCTTGTATTTTCTTTCCGGATTTTGCCGCAAGAACTGCTACCACTAAAGCAACAGATGCCGTTACGATACAAAGGGCCAGGAAACCAGCCGGATCGTCTTCTTTAGGGTGAGAGACCAGTATAAATAATGCGGCTCCCGCTATTAATACACTCAACAGGATGGCACAGTACTTAATACTCTTTAAAACGCCGGCAGCTTCCGGGGAATACAGTTTATGCTGCCTGATATAACCCAATAACCGGAACAGTTTATACAAGCCAATAAAAAAAACGATGGAGGAGGCATAACCGTAAAGGATGAACGGATCAGTATATATGTGAAAAAGGTCCAGGTCCTTTGCCCGGCCTTCCATGAGCGGCATCCGGATCATAAAGGCAAGAACGGCGATACCGGTAAGCAGGATGAGTGCCTGGAGGAATATGATTGCACTTCTTTTCATTCTGGTTTAGAAGTGTAAAATTACAGGAAAAATTATACCCCTGCTGCTAAAACAAAGAACTGATTATATGATAACAACTGACAACTGAAAGGTTTGGTGTTTAGAAGTCTGATAGTAGAAGGAGTTTCAGAGAAGCGTTTAGTTGTTTAGAAAGTTTGCTTAGAAGGTCTTGCTGACATTTCGAGCGAAGCGAGAAATCTTGCCCTCCTCCCCCCAATATGCCCTGTCATTCCGAGCGAAGCGAGGAACCTTGCACCTGGTAAAGCGAAGCGAGGAATGACAGGGCTGAGAGGGGGTAAAAAAGGTAAGGCTTCTCGCTTCCTCGTTCTGATGAACGATTCAGGGAGGCATCAGGGAGGAAGTAGGGAGGAAGTAGGGAGGCATCCGGGAGAAACCTGGGAAAATCCGGATTTTGACATGACAAACTGCTCATATTCAATTAACTATTTTCGTCCGCCACATGATTTCAGGGAGCCCGGCACGTGTTTTATCGAAGCCCGCCTCATTTTTGGAATTTAAGCTGCTGCGGATATTAGTTTTGGGCAATAATAAAAGCGGGATGGGAGCGGGGCCCGCCACAACTTAGATAGGTAGTAGACCGGATTTTAAAACAGGTGAATACTTTGTTTGGGCGGAATAAAGGGAAAAGAGCTGGTTTTCTTTCCGACGGATACTGACTTAGAGTAATATGCTATATCTTAACTGAAGACAAGGAAGCAGGAAACCCATCCACTTCTGTTGTGCTGACAAATAACCAACGATAAATTGTAAATATGAAAGCAGCTGTTTATATGCAGTATGGCCCCCCTGATGTTCTGCAGATAAGGGATGTCCCCAAGCCGGTGCCAAAGGAGAATGAAATGCTCCTGCGCATAAAGGCGACTGCTGTTAATTCGGGTGATATCCGGTTGCGGAAAGCGGATCCTTTTGCCGTCAGGTTTTTCTTCGGCCTGATGAAGCCAAAGATTAATATACTGGGCAGTGTTTTTTCCGGTGAAGTTGAAACAGTGGGCAGCCAGGTCAAACATTTCAAAGCAGGCGACCAGGTATTCGGACATACCAATATGCGCTTTGGCGCTTTTGCAGAATATATCTGTCTTTCAGAAGATGGATCACTGGCCTTAAAACCAGCTTTAATTTCACACGAAGAAGCTGCCGCTATTCCTTTTGGTGGCGTAACCGCCTTGCACTTTATCAGGAAGGCCATGATAAAGCCGGGCCAGAAAGTGCTGATATCAGGGGCTTCGGGTGCGGTGGGTACGGCTGCTGTTCAGTTGGCCAAATCTTTTGGAGCCAATGTAACGGCAGTGTGCAGCACGGCGAATATTGACCTGGTGAAATCAATCGGGGCTGATAATGCGATTGATTACACGAAGGAGGATTTTACCCAAAACGGGGAAATCTATGAGCTGATCTTTGATACAGTCAATACAATTCCTGTTTCCCGCTCACTCCGGTCACTGGCTAAAAACGGGATCATGATCCTGAGTGCCGCCGGAATGTCTGAAATGCTGCAAGGGTTATGGGTTTCGAAAACAAGCAATAAAAAGGTGCTGACAGGAGTAATCAGCCATAAGGCAGCCGATATTATTTTCCTGAAGGAGCTTATTGAAGCCGGCAAATATAAAGCGGTCATAGACCGGGTTTATCCTTTGGAACAGATAGCAGCGGCGCATGCTTATGTGGAAGGAGGCCATAAAAAGGGGAACGTCATCATTAACCTGTAAATGCCATGGAAATGACAGGATTGATTATTGGTTTAATTACCACAGCCGCCATTATTGCTTTTGCCGAGGTTTTCCGGAAGATTGACCTGAAATTCTTCGCCTCCCTGAACCTGGCGGTCATCCCTTTTATCTATATCGGATTTTCAATTGAGCCGCGTTCACTGATGCTTACCGTTCCGGCAGCGGGCTTTTTTTTATTTTTTGCTTATTGGGGGTACAAGCAGCATTATTTGCTTATCGTTGCGGGACTGGCACTCCATGGACTCTGGGATATTTTGTTTCCCCATGTAAGCAAAGTTGCCCCACCCGGCTACGATATTTTTTGTATCACCATTGATGTATTGCTGGCCTTGTATTTTTACCTGAAGCTGAGGCCTCCCCAAAAGACGAATTAATCCGGGCATGTTTCGAAGTGGCGGAGTCACACGGAACGTTTACGCTTTTAGCATAGGATTATTTCTTCATTTTTTAATTCCCTTTTAAAAAGATTCAGGCCAGGATAGTAGGGGAGCGTAATGGCAATATCAATAACGGCAAAATACAGGAAAAAGTAACGAGCTGTAAGTAAACTAAGGGAGCAGGATATAATGCGAGGAATTTTTTAACTGTATGCCTGTCACGAATCCGATTTAAAAAGTGAAAGAATTTTGCATAGAATAGCTGATATATGACTGTTGTAATTCAGGTTAATATAAGGTAAAACTGTTGCTGCATTCGTAAGCCCGCAATTTTCACCGTATGTTGGATGTTTGTACATCCTAGTCACAAGTATATGCAAATGTCCACATATTTGTAGTTGTGCTCGGAGTTCTATTGTCTGTTATTTTTACTGTCTTTGTCAGATTTTGATTATTGTATGTGTAACTCCAGGTGTCAGTTTCAAGGGTCGGGCATTGCGAACTGTTTGTTGTTAACTGGTTTTTACTTAAAAAATAAATATGAGTTAAATCTTCATCATAAAGGTCTTGTAAATAAAAAAAACTGAAGTTTGAGAAAAATGAATTCTCTTTCGTTAAGTCATATGTAAAATTTGTGGTGCATTCCAAAATGTTGGCCTGGTTGTAGTATGCAATACTTGAAATGTTGTCGCCTGTCCATGTGTAAAAAGTCTTACCGCTAAAAGTCGATCCGCCATTTGAATAATGATTCATTTGTGACCGTTTATTTCCATTATAGGATAATGTATATTTAGATGTTGCCTGAAGTGAGCCGCCAAAATATTCAAAATTATTTTCTTCAATCAATTGACCACTTCCATCGTAAATGAACTCCGTCTTAAATTGTACTTGGGTATTACCAATATTAAATGTTTCTCTTTTGATTAATTGACCGCCTGGGTTGTAGGTGTAGATGGTTTTGTCAATTGAAGAAGAAATTTCTGAGATATTCTGCCCGCTATATACAACATTGTACGTTCTTGAACTTGGCGAAAAATTATAAGTGATTGATTTCAGTTTACAGTCTGCTGTTGGGTCTGCAGGGTTATTGTCTGCTCCTTTTTGGCAGGCAGCAAATAAAAGTAGAAGAGAAATTAAAAATGGATGTTTCATAATTGTAAAAGGTTGGTTTGTGCCAAAGCCAACTTTATTTTTCTCAAAAGTTAAAATAGAAGTTTCATTGAAGCACATCACAATATTATTCTAACGGTTGTTTTCTCGATAGGATAATCAGAACACCTGATTTGTTAAAAACCCTTCTTCTCTTCCTTTCCCGCCTTACTATCCTTCACCTCTTTCCCCTTTACATACTTCTCCATCCACTCAAACTGCTCGGCCAGCACATGCATCAGGTTTTCCC
>CAZFLL010000141.1:0-4818 GCA_964519865.1 uncultured Chitinophaga sp.
GTAGTTAGTAGTTAGTAGTCAACAGCCCATTCTAAGTAATGCTGCCTCAACCCTCAACCTTCAAATCACTTCGATGAAATTCTATAGCACCAATAAACAATCTCCCTCCGTCTCTTTCAAAGAAGCCACTATCCATGGACAGGCACCGGATAAGGGTTTGTATTTTCCGCAGTATATACCGCAACTGGACCAGGAGTTTATTAAAAATATTGAGTCTTTTTCCAATGAGGAAATTGCCTATCGGGTGATTGCGGCTTATGTGGGAGAGGAGATGACTGAAGAAACATTACGCCGTATAGTAAGTGAGACGGTCAGTTTTCCTATACCGCTGGTGCAGGTGACTCCGGCTATTTCCTCGCTGGAATTATTTCACGGGCCCACACTGGCTTTTAAAGATATCGGGGCCCGATTTATGAGCCGCTGCCTGAGGGAGGCTTTGAAAGGTGGCAATAAACAGTCGGGCACTGTTGTGCTCGTTGCCACTTCCGGTGATACCGGTGGGGCAGTGGCCAACGGGTTTTATGGGGTGGAAGGAGTGGAAGTGGTTATCCTTTATCCTTCCGGGAAAGTAAGCCCGGTACAGGAAAAACAATTAACCACCCTCGGCGGAAATATCCATGCACTGGAAGTGAAAGGAAGCTTTGATGATTGCCAGGCTATGGTGAAACAGGCATTTACGGATACTGAACTGACTTCAAAGCGATTCCTGACTTCTGCCAACTCGATCAATGTGGCCCGATGGCTGCCACAGCAGTTTTATTATTTCTTTGCTTATAAACAATGGAAGGAGAAAGGACAGCCCCCTGTATTTTCTGTACCCAGTGGTAATTTCGGAAATATATGCGCCGGCATACTGGCCATGCAATCCGGTTTGCCGGTAAAACATTTTATCGCGGCCTGCAATGTAAATGATATTGTCAGCGATTACCTGCAGACACAGGAATTGAAACCCAGGACCGCCGTGCCCACCCTGAGCAATGCGATGGATGTGGGTAACCCCAGCAATTTTGTACGGATACTGGAAATTTTTAAGAACCAGTTTCCTGAAATAAAGCGCCGCTTATCGGCGTATAGCATTACCGACACGGAAACGGAAGCCACCATAAAGGAAGTGATGGATAAGTATGGATACCTGGCCGATCCGCATGGAGCCGTTGGGTTCCTGGCACTGGAACGTTACCTGTCCGTACATAATGGAGAAAAAGGCATTTTCCTGGAAACAGCCCACCCGGTGAAATTTCCGGAGGCGGTGGAACGGATTACCGGAAAGAAAATACCCCTGCCCGGATCGGTCCGTTCAATCATCCACCTGGAAAAAAGAAGTACGGTCATTCCTCCGGTCTATGCGGAACTGAAAGAGTATCTCCTTTCCTGAAACAGGATAATTTTTTTTCTTCCCCGCTTATCTTTGCACCTGGAATAAGCTATGCAGGATATTGAACCTTTTTATAACTGGCGGCATATCTATATCAGTGAGGAAGACCCCCGCTCACCTTTCTATGGGAGGATTTATTCAGAATTTGAATTTTCCCTCACGGTTTACAATTATTATATCCATCCGCAATGGGATGATTTTGGCAGCCGGACCCTCTACCTGAAAGTACTGCTGGCCGATTATGAAGAAAACTACGCCATTATTGAACTCATCGGGGAATGGAATGACGCCATTGAGAATGATATCATGGAGCTGAAGCGGGAAGTACTGGAAAAGTTTATGGGGGAAGGGATTTTTAAATTTATCCTCATCGGGGAAAATGTACTCAACTACCACAGTGACGGCAAGGATTATTACGAGGAGTTATATGAGGAGTTGTCTGATGAGGAGGGCTGGATCGTTTGTTTAAACATGCCTGAACAGACGCAGTATGACTTTAAACAGGCAAAGCTCAACCGGTATGTGGAAATGATGCCGTTGGATAACTGGCGAACTTATAAGCCTTATCACCTGTTTAAAAAGATCGATAATGATCTTTCTGCCAGGCTGGGGAATGGCTGATTTAACAGGTACCTGATTCAACCCGAAAATCTTTTGCCGCTATTTGCCCTGCGGGTAGTATTTTTGCCGAAATTTTGATTACTCTCTCAAGTAATTTGCTTATGAAATGGTCTGAACTCTTTACATCTTCTGTAGGAAAAAAGTGGGTAATGGCGCTGACGGGAATTTTCCTGATTCTTTTTTTAATTGTGCACGTGGGACTGAACGCCTGTATCTGGGCGATGGATGGCGGTGAAATGTTCAATAAGGGGGCCCATTTCATGGGTTCCAATATTGTACCCCGTATCCTTGAGATCGGCCTGTTTGCCGGCATACTGCTGCATATTATCCAGGGACTGATGCTCGAGTTTCAGAACCGCAGTAAAAGAAAACAGGGTTATGCTGTTGCCATGGGTAATAAAGGCAGTAAATGGTACAGCCGCAGTATGGGCATACTCGGTACCCTGATCCTGCTCTTCCTGGTAGTACATATTACCGATTTCTGGCTGCCCAACCGTTCCAGCCAGGGCTTCCTGTTAGGGGAGGAAATCAACCTGTATGATAAAATGCAGGTCGTGTTCCGGCAGGAGTGGGTCGTGGGACTCTATCTCCTGGGTTGTATATCCCTGGCCTGGCACCTGCTTCATGGTTTCCAGAGCGCTTTCCGCACATTTGGTGTAAGTAATAAGAAATACCTCACCCTGATTAATGCGGTAGGGATTGCCTTTTCCATAATAGTACCACTGGCTTTTGCCATGATGCCCCTGAGTTTTTATTTTGGATGGGTGTAGGGGAAGAGGGAAGAGGAGAAAGGAGAGAGGTTTATACTAAGATATTTTTTCTAATCATTAAGTAATCACTGGATATGTTAGATTCAAAAATTCCTTCCGGTCCGTTAGAGCAAAAATGGGTAGATTATAAAGGGCATGTGAAACTGGTGAACCCGGCCAATAAACGCAAACTCGAAGTCATTGTGGTGGGTACCGGTCTGGCTGGTGCTTCTGCGGCGGCTTCCTTAGGAGAATTGGGTTATAAAGTAAAAGCCTTTTGCTTCCAGGATTCTCCCCGCCGGGCACACTCGATCGCTGCCCAGGGAGGTATCAATGCGGCCAAGAATTATCAGAATGACGGGGACTCTATCTTCCGTTTGTTTTACGATACGGTGAAAGGGGGCGATTACCGGGCCCGTGAATCCAATGTCCACCGCCTGGCAGAAGTGAGTGTGAATATTATCGATCAGTGCGTGGCGCAGGGGGTTCCTTTTGCCCGCGACTATGGCGGATTACTGAATAACCGTTCTTTCGGTGGTACCCAGGTAAAACGTACGTTCTATGCAGCCGGACAAACCGGTCAGCAGTTACTGATAGGTGCTTACCAGGCCCTGGAAAGACAAGTGGCCCTGGGGAATGTAAAAATGTATGCCCGGCATGAAATGCTGGATGTGGTGATGGTGGATGATAAAGCCAGGGGCATTATCTGCCGGAACCTGGTGAATGGTGAACTGGAACGTCATTTCGGACATGCCGTATTACTCTGCACCGGTGGGTATGGAAACGTATTCTATCTTTCCACCAATGCGATGGGCAGTAATGTTACCGCTGCCTGGAAAGCCCATAAGAAAGGGGCCTTCTTTGGTAATCCATGCTTCACACAGATCCACCCCACCTGTATCCCGGTGAGTGGTGACCACCAGAGCAAACTCACCCTGATGTCTGAATCCTTACGGAATGACGGACGTATCTGGGTACCCAAGCAACAAGGCGACAAACGCAAACCCAACGATATCCCCGAAGAAGAAAGGGATTATTACCTGGAGAGAAGGTACCCGGCCTTTGGTAACCTGGTGCCCCGCGACGTGGCCTCCCGGGCCGCTAAAGAAAGATGCGATGCCGGCTATGGTGTAGGCACCACCGGTCAGGCCGTTTATCTTGATTTCAAATACAACCTCATTAATAAATACGGCAGGGCAGAAGCCAATAAGCATGGCATTGAAAACCCCGATACCGAAACCCTGATCCGTCTCGGAAAAGAAGTGGTGAAGGAAGAGTATGGTAACCTGTTTGACATGTATGAGAAGATCACCGGGGAGAATCCATATGAAGTACCGATGCGGATCTATCCCGCGGTACACTATACAATGGGTGGTCTCTGGGTGGATTATGAACTGATGACCAATGTAAAAGGACTCTATGCATTGGGTGAAGCCAATTTCAGTGACCACGGGGCCAACCGCCTGGGTGCTTCCGCGCTGATGCAGGGACTGGCCGATGGTTATTATGTGATTCCTTATACCATTGGAAATTACCTGGCCGATGAGATTGCTACCAAACCGATTCCTACTGATCATCCTGCCTTTGTGGCAACCGAGAAAGCTGTGGCTGACCGGATCAGCACCCTGATGAATATTAAGGGTAAGCAAACCGTGGAAAGTTTCCATAAACGCCTGGGTAAGATCATGTGGGAGAAATGCGGTATGGCCCGGAATGAAAAAGGATTACAGGAAGCCATCGTGGAGATCCAGCAACTGAAAAAAGAATTCTGGAGTGATGTGAAAATTCCCGGAACGATCAATGAAATGAATCCTGAACTGGATAAAGCCGGCCGTGTGGCGGACTTTATTGAACTCGGTGAGCTGATGTGTAAGGATGCCCTGAACCGGAAGGAAAGTTGTGGCGGTCATTTCCGCGAGGAAAGCCAGACGGAAGAAGGGGAAGCCCTGCGGGATGACGAAAATTTTGCCTACGTGGCCGCCTGGGAATTCAAAGGGGAGAGCAACTGGGAATTACATAAGGAAGAGTTGAAGTTTGAAGTGGCAAAACCCTCACAACGTTCTTACAAATAAT
>CAZFLL010000141.1:4918-8546 GCA_964519865.1 uncultured Chitinophaga sp.
GAACAGGGCCGTTTTGAAACGTACCAGGTAAAAAACATTTCTTCCGAAATGTCTTTCCTGGAAATGATCGATGTGCTCAATGAGGAAATGATCCGTGAAGGACATGACCCGATCGCTTTCGACCATGATTGCCGGGAAGGTATCTGTGGTATGTGCTCCATGTATATCGATGGTCGTCCGCATGGTCCCTGGCAGCAGAATACCGTATGCCAGCTCCATATGCGTGCCTATAAGGATGGTGATACCATTGTAATTGAACCCTGGAGAGCCAATGCCTTCCCGGTGATCAAGGACCTGATGGTGGATCGTTCTTCCTTTGACCGCATTATCCAGGCCGGGGGTTATATCTCCGTAAATACTGGAAGCCCAGTGGATGCCAACGCTATTCCGGTCAATAAAGACCTGGCCGATGCTTCTTTCGCTGCCGCCGCCTGTATTGGTTGCGGAGCCTGTGTGGCCGCCTGTAAGAATTCCTCCGCGATGCTCTTCCTGTCTGCTAAAGTAACGCACCTGTCACTCCTGCCGCAGGGTCATCCGGAAAGAAGAAGCCGGGCCCTGAATATGGTGGCCCAGATGGACAAAGAAGGATTTGGTGCCTGTACAAATACCGGTGCCTGTGAGGCGGTCTGTCCGAAAGGTATTTCCATTGAAAATATCGCCCGCCTCAACCGCGAATACCTGGTAGCCGGCCTGGTAACTGATAAATAAAGACTTTTTTATACCGTTTTAAAGCCCTTTATCCAAAGGGCTTTTTTGTTTTGGCCAGAGTTCGTACATTCCATTGCTATAAAACAACATATGAAAGTTTCCCTCATAACCACGGCCATTTCCTTTTCGGTACTGGCTATTGCCTGTAAAAACAATTCAATGAAAAATGAACCTGTAAAATGGCCGGAAGGGATTGCCGCCCCGGTGGCTGATAAGAAAGATACTGTTCTGACCGCGCATGGTGATAACCGCACGGATGAGTATTACTGGATGAATGATTACTTCAAAAAAGGACCGGATAGCAGCAGGGTCGTGGACTACCTGAAAGCAGAAAATGCCTATCTCGATACTATGCTGGCAGGTACCAAAAAATTCCAGGCCGATCTTTTTGCCGAACTGAAAGCCCGGATTAAGGAGAAGGATGAGTCTGTTCCTGTACTGAATGACGGCTATTATTATTATACCCGTACAGACGAAGGCAAACAATATTATAAATATTGCCGTAAAAAGGGCAGCCTGGATGCACCCGAAGAAATTCTGCTGGATGTCGATAAAATGGCCGAAGGATCCGGGTATTTTTCTGTGAATGGGTTTAATATAAGTCCCGATAATAAACTGCTGGCCTACGGGGTGGATAAACTATCCCGCCGGCAATACACTCTATATGTAAAGAACCTCGAAACCGGAGAAATATTAAAAGACGAAATTCCAGGCACTGCCGGTTATGCGGTATGGGCGGCGGATAATAAAACCCTTTTTTATACCGCCAATAACCAGGAGACGTTGTTGTCTGAAAAAATCCGGAAACATAAACTCGGAACGGATGCATCAGCTGATCAGACGGTATATGAAGAAGCAGATCATTCCAATTATATCGGGGTGTACAATACCAAATCAAAAGCCTATATCGTCATCTATTCAAGTGCCACGTTATCCAGTGAATACCGGATTATCCCATCGGGTACACCGGATGCTTCATTCAGGGTTTTCCAGCCACGTATGAAAGAAGTGTTATACAGTTTTGACCATTGGGGCGATAAATTCATTATCCGTACCAACCTGGAGGCAAAGAACTTCCGCCTGATGGAAACGCCGGTTGATCAGACCGGGAAGGAAAACTGGAAAGAAGTAATCCCGCATCGTCCGGATGTATTGCTTGAAGACATTGAAGTATTCAAAACGCATTGGGTGATTACGGAACGTAAAGAAGGGCTACTGCATATGCGGATCCGCGATATGGCCAGCGGGAAAGAACATTACCTGGATTTTGGGGAACCGGCTTATTCCGCCTATGCCGGAAACAACCCTGAATTCAACAGTACCACATTCCGGTATAATTATACCTCCCTTACCACGCCGAATTCGGTGTTTGATTATGACATGAACAGTCATACCAAAAAACTGATGAAGGAACAGGCTGTTCTGGGCGGGTTTGATAAAAACGACTATGTCACCGAACGGATTTTTGTAACAGCCCGCGATGGTGTAAAAATTCCTGTATCCATTGTTTATAAAAAAGGTACAAATAAAGACGGATCTGCCCCATTGCTGCTCTATGCCTACGGGTCTTATGGCAACAGTACAGATCCCGGATTTCAAAGTAACTATCTCAGCCTGCTCAATCGCGGGTTTGTCTATGCCATTGCCCATATCAGGGGCGGCCAGGAAATGGGGCGGCAGTGGTATGAGGACGGAAAACTGCTGAAAAAGAAAAATACATTTAACGACTTCATTGATTGTGGGGAAGCCCTGGTAAAGGAAAAATATACATCGAAAGGGCATTTATATGCCATGGGTGGCAGCGCCGGTGGATTGCTGATGGGAGCCATTGTAAATATGGCCCCGGATCTCTGGAATGGCGTAATTGCCGCCGTGCCATTTGTGGATGTCATAACCACCATGTCTGATCCTTCCATTCCGTTAACCACTAATGAATATGATGAATGGGGGAACCCGGCCAATAAAGAAGCTTATTTCTACATGAAGTCGTATTCTCCCTATGATAATGTAGAGAAAAAGAATTATCCCAATATACTGGTGACTACCGGTCTTCACGACAGCCAGGTGCAGTATTTTGAACCAGCTAAATGGGTGGCCCGGTTAAGGGCAATGAAAACGGATAAAAACCTGCTGTTGTTCAAGACCAATATGGAAGCGGGACATGGAGGCGCATCCGGCCGTTTTGATTACCTGAAAGATGTGGCTTTGAAATATGTTTTTATGCTGGCCCTTGAAGGTATTACCGGATAAGGTTCAGAATAAAATTCCCAGTTGAAGACTGGGGGACCATAATGCATCACTCCCGGGTTCCTTGATAAAAGAGAGGCCGGGGGTGATTGTAGTTTTGGGACTGATGGTGTAACTGCCCTGGAGCTGACCGGTGACCGTAAAACGGAATATTTTACTATAATAGCCCAGTCCTGGCCCGCTCCGTAGTAAAAAACTGATCTTTTGTTCCGGATACCAGCCCAGACCACCCTGCAGGTCCAGTATGCTATATCCTGAATAACGATATGAACCGTTCCCGATGATTTCTTTTCTGCCCGGGAAATGGGAAATCGAAGCGGCCATGACCCAGCCTGTCTTTTTCAGCCTGGCAGGTTCTTTCATTTTCAGTTTATCCATTATTCGTATGTAGCTGGCCGTTATACCCGGAAAATGCGTTTCGCTGAAAGACCCGAGCGGGAATACCGGTCCGGCTGTTATTTGCTGGCGATACGTCTTTGAATCGACTTTTGTAACAACTGGTTGCTGGGCAAAAACGGTTTGCCACAGAAACAATGGGGGTATAAGTATGTAAACAATGAATTTCATGCTGCGTGGATCACCGGATCAGGGTCAGGGTGCCTTTACGGCTGATGGGTTTTCCGTCAATATCAATGGCATTCAGGATCCACACATATACACCGGAATTCTGGTA
>CAZFLL010000142.1:0-8540 GCA_964519865.1 uncultured Chitinophaga sp.
AGCCCGGCTTCCAGGATCCATGCCTACCGGCAGGCAGGCACGGATCGGCCACTGCACAAAGCCCCATATATTAGATGCCATTTTTAAGCATCATTTCTAATGAAGATACTTTATTATTTTCCTATACTTTTTTTGTTTGCATTCAGTTGTAAAGTTCCCATGAAAAAAGTAATCGAAAAAAACTGCATTGTAAACATGGATAGTTTGAAGCGTAGTATTGACACACTCCAAGTCAGGTTTTATAATTTTTCACAAGAAGACTCCATTGAAATGCAGGATACATCTATTAAAAATGGGGAAGGTGGTGTATTTCACTTTGACAACGAAGGGCATTTGGGCTTATATGCCTTTATGTATGACTGGCCGTATTCAGGGTTTATGATACGATATGACTCATTAGGTAGGAAAAATCGACTTCAGGAAGAGGAAGTTGTTCAGTGGAGATATAACTCACTACGATCTGATTCAATATTAAATCTAACGGTTCTTCTTTGCGCAGTTGACCGAAATTATGGAGGGCTTGTTTTATATACTGATACTTTTGTTGATTCCAGTATTCATTTGCTTGATAGCCGTTTTACTAAAATAATATGTTTTAATTCAAAAGTCCCTTTAAAAGGTATGTCTGCCAATTCTTTCATATACTTGAGAGGTACACGAGGTGAGAAATGTAGTGGTGTAACTTCATCTTTTATTGATTCTTTTAGTATCAGAAACCTATAGAACGGCACCTAACAGGGCGGTTTGGCAAAATGACGGTTGATGAATATATACTTATCTGCAGTTCCCAGAGCAGCTTCATTTACGGGCTGGACGGGTTCAAAAGATAAGTTTGTTGTAAATTCAGCTTAACATTTATTAACAAGCGACAGTTGCCTAGCTGAAGTAGCACGGAATACCGCCACTTTGCCTAGCCGCTGCCGATAGTGATTACTTCAATGAAATTTACTTTAATAATATTATTTTTATTTTTACTTGAATTAATTGCGTGCAGGAATTCAACTGAAGTAAGTCCAAAAGATATAACTATCGAAGATCCTAACCTCAAACCAAGGAATCCGAAAAACTATTTAATCGGGCATTGGGCAATTTGTTCAGATGGCAACGATAAGGGGATTACCCAATATAATATATGTCCTGAAATACTCTTTGGTAAAAATAATACTGCAAGGCTATTTTTAAATAAAACATTTTCAGAATCAATTCGTTGGGATTTAAACAATGACACTTTGTATTTGAATCATATTGCATTTTTTAGCAAAGACACTGCCCGGATGTTTAAAGATGTAAAATATATCATCCAAAGAACAGATGATTCAAGCTATGTTTATCTGACTGTACAAAGTCATTTTAGTGGTAATTTCTTCAACCTGACAAGATCAAAATTCATAACTATAAGAGACGCCATTTATGACTAGAATGGGTTATTTCGGCCTGCTCCAACTTCTTAGAATTATGAATTTATTAATATTATAACCAAGGTACTTATTTTTTACGGCGCACTTCAAGTAGTTATACCTGTCAACATGCCTGGTCAAATCGGACTCTACATAATATAACATACGTCACCATTAATCAAATGGACAGAATAAAAAAGAAAGTCAATAAAATAGGATTTCTCTGGGCACTTGTATCCATTATTCTTTTTATTGGTCTTTGCTTTGCACTTATTGGTTTAGCCGAGTTTTTTAATGTGGCCATCGTGGGTGAACCAAGATGGCATCAATCCTGTTGGGGCGATACAAGGGAAGTGCCCTGGTACTATCAAAATTCTAATATTTATTCCTCATACAACTTAATAAGTGGTTTACTATTCTTAATAGTCACTATACTTACACTTAGCGCCAGAATTCAGAAAAAGAAAATGCTGGCTATAACCGGAGCTTTAATTATTATTATATTATTTATTGCTGAATTTATAGGCGCAGATATTACAACATTTCCTTTTCAGTAAGATTTTGCATTTACATACACTAATTGGCATTTAATATTGAAATTTGTAACAGCGCCAAAAGTTAATACATCAGAGGAAGGATCCCAGACTACAGGTGGGTTGGCTTGGCTTCTTAGAAGTATGATATAAGAACAGTGCTCTGTTTAAAAGTCTTTTTTTATATTCTATTGACCTTCAGGTCTGAGCAATAATTACACTGACCACTATAGTAACGACATTTTCTAATAAAGTCCATGGTAAAAGGTTTGGTCATATTCTGTATATTTCTCGCCGCTTGTTCTCAGCAGTCTGGGAAAGCCAAAGTTCATGAAATGATACTTCAGGAATCACCAGTAGACCGTCGCTTAGTCAATTCCTGGAAGGATTTCTCGGCAAAATTTAATGCCCGTGACACTGCAGAGGTAAGAAAAGTTTCTTTGGACTCCATTTGGCTATGGGGTGACCATATTGGCTCCAAAGAATTTATCAGGAGGTATTACAAAGGCTATTCGGGCGCTGATTTTATTGGGATTCTTGACACAAATAAAATCAGATATAGTTCAATCGGGTGTTACCCTGGTCCTAAAGTAAAAGAGGCAGTAAAATTAGAATATAGTGACGCATGTAATTGCCAGACAATATTAATTAGTCAAGACACCGTGGGCTCTGTTGTTGAAGGGATGGAGTTTACTTTGCTGGAGACGACCAAAGGGTACCGATTATTCGGGATAAATCACTCGAGTTACTACTGGCGATACGATAGTATGGTTGACACAACAATAGCCAATTAATGAACAACTCCGCTAATATTGGAGTATGAGGAATAGTTGGCAGTATATTAGGCATAGGCAGAATAAACCCTGGAACCTAGGAGGTGGAACAGCTTTTTTACATTCAGGCGCCGCGATCAAGCCTGTCCGGCTTACTGATGAGGATCGGCCATTTTCTAAAGCCTCAGGCATTTGAGGATATATAAATGCGTATTACAACACCCATATTAACTTTACTACTGACATTATCCACCTCTCCGGTTTGGGGCCAGAAAAATACCGTTTTAACTGAATTTATACAAAGGCAGGTAAAGGGTATAAACAGGGACACTACGTTGAAATCGATTGAACTGGATAATGAGTATTTCATAAAGAAAGGAAATGTAACTGATGGTGGAATTTCTTTAACCGGGTACAGTAAAAAGGGAGACATTGTAAAGATGGTCAGTTGGGTCGGTCTTTCCTTTGGTAATGAAATATTTGAATACTACTATAATAACGGCAAACTGATATTTGTATACGAGGAATTTCATTCTTTTGTTTTTGATGAGAAAAAAAGTGAGCTCAGGCATGATACAACAGAGATAACTTTCAAAGGCAAATATTATTTTTATAAAAATAAACTCATTGATTATGTCACAACCGGGCACAATCGATTTGAGGATGATACAGTAGATCCGGAACAAACGTTATTGAAGGAATCTGAAGCAAACAGGCTTCTCCTGTTACGTAAGTTGAAAACCATCCGCCAGCATCGGGTTTTGTGAAATGTTCATTTTGGAATCAATCTTAGATTAGAAAGAAAACAGATTTTGAGTTCAGACTGTCTGGCGGGTATATGGGAGGGTTTTCACACCTATGGTCCCAGGCGGGCCCGGATCGGCCATTGCACAAAGCACTAAATTTGTACGTCTTTTATCAATTAACAATGCAAATGAGACTACTTAAAACCCTTTTCACAGGGCACATTATTTCAATAATTTTGGTTTTCTCTTTTTCCATTGCAAGCAGTAATAATTGCTACCCTGCACCCACATATTTTTATCAGCCACTTGAAGGTTTTAACGATGAGTTTGAGGGTGACACTTCGAAAAAGATGAATACTGACTCCGCATTACTTCAAAAGGCGGCAGCGGAAATAGGTCTTGGTAAATATGGTGAAGTACATTCCATGATCCTTTTCAGGGATAACAAAATTGTATTTGAAGAGTACTTTCCCGGGCACCAATACAAATGGGATGGTTCAAATCATCATGGTGAATGGATTAATTGGGATAAATCTACGCTGCATGGCGTAAAATCGGTGAGTAAAAGTATTACTTCACTTTGTATCGGGATCGCTATTGATAAAGGGTTTATTAAGAGTGTTGATCAGTCTGTTTTTGACTATTTACCCGACCACCAGCCCTTGAAAAAAGGGGGTAAAGAAAAAATTACTATTGAGCATTTGTTAACCATGACGGCTGGTTTGGAATGGGAGGAATGGAAAGCATCTTTAAGCAGTGAAAAAAATGATATTGTGGGTATTTGGTTCCAGGATAAAGATCCGCTTACGTTCATTTTAGAGAAGCCACTGATCAAAGAACCCGGAACTGCTTTTAATTATTCAGGGGGGAATACAATAGTTTTAGGAGAAATCATCAGGAATGCAACAAAGATGGATCTTGAACAGTTTGCAAACGAATACTTATTCAAACCTTTAGGAATTGATTCATCGGAATGGAATCTCCGCTTTAAAAACGGGGTTATTGAAGCAGGTGGTGGTTTGGAGATTACCCCCAGGGATTTAACCAAAATCGGGGCGCTGTGCTTGAATAAGGGAACTTTTAATGACCGGCAAATCATACCGGAAAAGTGGATTGAAAAATGCAATACCCAATATCCGGGCAATAATAATATTTTCATACCAGGACACTTTTCGGGAGGTCATGGTTATGCGTATTCCTGGTGGTTAAAAACACTAAATAAATCAGGGAAGGAAATTAACATGTATCACGCGGTAGGCTGGGGAGGACAGGAACTTATAATTATCCCTGAATTTAATGCGGTAGTTGTTTTTACTGGAGGAAATTATATACCGCTTACCACTACCTTCTCAATACTGGATAAATACATCCTGCCTGCTATTTATCAGGCAAAATTATTTTGATATAAGGATATGCCGGCCCGGGCCGGCCAGTGTACAAAGCCCCATACTTTAGCTGCAAGGCAATCGGCCAAATTTTCATAAAAGCCGGACTTCCGCTGCTTACGCAAGAATTTTGCAGCCCATCCCTTCTGCCCTTCCCACCGCTTCCAAACACATGCTTCTTTTCCCGGCCCGACTCCGCACGCGGGAAGGCTTTCTCCTGCCATTTCAACTCCTGCCGGTTTACAGGCACTTTACCACAAGTTACTTGAACACCCAATGCTTTAATTGATCCCCAGTTTACAGAATTATCACGTTGAAAAAAGTGTGAATTATGTAATTAGTTAATAGTACTGTATTACTTTATTCACTAAATAATCTTAATCTTTAGACTGTTTTATTTCTTTTAAAAAATAAATGAGTAAAATAATAGGAGGTTATCAAAAAACCTGCAAAAACTACCTCAATTGAAATCCAATGAAAAAAGCGGTGCACAAAACGTTCAATACTATTCTTCCTAAGGCCCAAACCGGAATTCAGGGGTTTGATGAAATAACTGCCGGCGGTCTGCCTAAAGGCAGACCCACACTGATCTGCGGTGGTGCAGGCTGCGGAAAAACGCTTTTTGGAATTGAGTTTCTCGTCCGGGGCGCCACCCGGTTTAATGAACCGGGGGTTTTTATGTCATTCGAAGAAACAAATGAAGAATTAACCAAAAATGTCGCTTCACTCGGTTTCGATTTGGAAGACCTTATTAAAAATAAAAAACTTTCACTTGACCATGTTTATCTTGAGCGCAGTGAAATAGAAGAAACGGGAGAATACGATTTAGAAGGGTTATTTATTCGTCTTGGCCATGCAATCGATTCAATTGGAGCAAAACGTGTTGTGCTGGACACCATTGAATCGCTGTTTGCCGGTTTGCCCAACCAACTGATATTGCGGGCCGAACTGCGTCGTTTATTCCGCTGGTTAAAAAATAAAGGGGTTACTGCTATAATAACAGGGGAACGTGGAGATGGATCACTGACCAGGCAAGGATTGGAAGAATATGTTTCAGACTGTGTTATTATGCTCGACCATCGGGTAAATGACCAGACTTCCACGCGTCGTTTAAGGGTTGTAAAGTACAGGGGTTCAATTCACGGCACCAACGAGTATCCATTCCTGATTGATGAAAACGGCTTTTCGGTACTGCCTGTAACTTCTTTGGGCTTGCTGCATAATGTATCCAATGAAAGAGTCTTAAGTGGAATAAAAGTACTTGATGAAATGCTTGAAGGAAAGGGTTATTACCGTGGCAGTACAGTACTTGTTTCCGGTACGGCCGGAGTGGGGAAAACAAGTATAGCAGCTCATTTTGCAGAAGCAGCATGTAAAAGAGGAGAACGTGTTCTTTATTTCTGTTTCGAGGAATCCCCAAACCAGTTAATGCGGAATATGCTTTCTATCGGAATAAAACTGGAGACCTGGGTCCGGAAGGGGCTATTGCAATTCCAGGCAACCCGCCCCACCTTTTATGGCCTGGAAATGCACCTGGCAAAAACGCATAAACTGGTTAATGATTTTAAGCCGGATATCGTAATTATGGATCCCATTAACACATTTGTTAATAGTGATAAAGATTTAGAAGTTAAAACTATGCTGGTCCGCATAGTTGATTTTCTTAAAGCGAATCAAATAACCGCATTATTTACCAACTTAACTGACAGCCAGAGTGCATTGGAAAATACTGATTCAGGGATATCATCCATCATTGATACCTGGTTATTACTCCGGGATATCGAATTAAATGGGGAAAGAAACAGGGGAATGTATGTGCTAAAATCACGCGGGATGGCGAACTCTAACCAGATCCGCGAATTCATATTAACCAGTCATGGTGTGGAATTACGTGACATTTATGTGGGAGCAAGCGGGGTTTTAACTGGCTCGGCCCGCATCGCACAGGAAGCAATTGAAAATGCCCGATTGCTGACACATAAACAGGATATTGAACGCAAAAAACGTGAAATAGAACGAAAACGTAAGGCGTTGGAATCCCAGATTGCATTCCTGCTTGCCAATTTTGAGACGGAAGAAGCCGAAGCCAACAAAACGATAAAAGCGGAACAAGATATGATTACACGACTTGAAAATGATAAAATAGCAATGGCCGCAAGCAGAAAAGCTTACCAATAAATGCAGTAGGACCAGGAACCTGAAAAACAAATATAAGAATTTCCTTATGAGACTAAAGGCAGTGAATTCAAACAGAAAAAGGGCAAAAAAGAACCTGGAAGAAACGGAAAAAGACAAGTGGGCTCTTCGGTTATATGTGGCCGGGAAAACGCCAAAAGCACTTACTGCCTTTGCAAATCTGAAAAAGATCTGCGAAGAACAACTAAATGGGAGATACTCCATTGAGGTTATTGACCTTTTGGAAAATCCCCAGTTAGGCGCCGCAGACCAGATTCTTGCCTTGCCCACACTGGTAAGGAAACTTCCGGTACCGGTGCGAAAGATTATTGGTGACCTGTCTGATACAGAACGCGTACTTGTTGGGTTGGATTTATTACCGGTCAGTTGATATTTAATTACATGCATCAACAGTAATAATTATGAAAAATAAGAAGAAGATAAAAAATGCTGCCGGAGATTTAGATAAGGCAGTATCTGATTTAAACAAGGAGAGTTTTGTACTGCGTTTATATATAACCGGCTCAACCAGCCGGTCAGAAATAGCTATCAGGAATCTCAAAAAGATTTGTCAGGAATACCTTGAAGGCGGATATGACCTTGAAGTGATTGATTTATATCAAAAGCCAGGATTGGCGCGGGAAAACCAGATCATTGCAGCTCCTACACTGATTAAAAAGTTTCCGCTTCCTCTCCGTCGTATCATTGGTGATATGTCAGACAAAAGAAAGGTACTTTCAGGGTTAGACCTTAAATTTTAAACAAGTGATTTAACAGGGCAAACAAATGACAAGAACTAAAGAGCAGTTAATAAGTGAAAATGAAGAATTACGTTCCCGTCTCACTGAAATGGAGGAGGCTGTAAGGGCAATCAGGAATGGAGAAGTGGATGCTATTATGGTAACTGGTGATCAGGGTGAACAGGTTTATTCTGTTAGTTCTGCTGAAACACCCTACCGCACTTTCATTGAGAAAATGAGTGAAGGTGCAGTAACGCTTACAAGAGAAGGGACCATTCTCTTTTGCAATCAGCGATTTGCGGAAATAGTACAATCGCCTTATGAAAAAGTTATTGGTACATCCATTAAGCAATTCATTGCCCCAAAAGATATTTCAAAAATAGATCCCTTTCTGGCACAGGTAACTCACGACAACCATGATGTTTTAATCGTAACCCTGAC
The DNA here is from genome assembly GCA_964519865.1 of uncultured Chitinophaga sp. GTDB lineage: Bacteria > Bacteroidota > Bacteroidia > Chitinophagales > Chitinophagaceae > JJ008. The sequence continues at coordinate 8,191 of CAZFLL010000142.1, forward strand.
AAATACAATATACCTCAGATTGTCGATTCACCTTTTGCCTCCGCATCTTCATGGCGATAATTATATACTCATAGCTACAGATATTTCTGACCTGAAGAACAAAGAATTTGAACTGAATGATATCATTGTCAGGTTAGCACTGCACATAGATTCTTTGCGGGCCTTGCGTATCGATAATATCAGTGAAACTGTAGATATTAAGGATAGAAAAAATCAACTTGAAATAACAAATGATAAGCTATATAAGGAAATCATGAAACTGAATGGTTTAGTGGAAAAATTAAAGAAGAAGCAAAGGAATACATAGCAAGTCCACCCTCTGCGTCCTCTGCGGTTTCCTTCTCTCTGCG
>CAZFLL010000143.1:0-3517 GCA_964519865.1 uncultured Chitinophaga sp.
TAAAAATGAATAGTAATGAAGAAAATAATCCTTGGTTTGTTTTTGTTTAGTTCGGGTAGTTCATTTGGACAAATGTCCGACTCTGTGCAAAAGTATATTGATACGGCTATAACAATCATGCAGACCCGGTCCCTGTTTTCCAATACGGTGAACTGGGCAAGAACCAGGGATACCGCATTTTTTATTGCACAAGATGCAAAAACCTATAAACAGGCTTTCCCTGCCTTAGCCTACGTATTTAAACAGTTAAAAGACTACCATGGAATGGCGGCAAATGAAGATACTTCATACAGATACCCGCCTCCGGTAAATTTTGATTCGGTCTTAAGTAAAGGGATAAAAGCAGAATTCTTAAAAGGCAATAAGATTATTTCCCGGTATTACGATAAAACAGGAATCGGGTATTTAAGAATACCATCCATGAATGTATTCAGCCAGGAAGACATTGATAAAAAGGCCAATGCGCTGCGGGATTCTTTGTGCGGATTGCTTGCTAAAAACATCAAAGGCTTAATTATAGATTTAAGAATGAATGCAGGAGGAAATTCTGCCCCTATGATTTCAGGGATAAGCCCGGTGCTGAAAGATTCCATACTGGGATATGGGGTGGACAGGGACAATAATTTCTTAGCCCCGGCTATAATAAGAAACGGAGTGCTGCTTGATGAAAACGGGGTTAGCCTGGTCAATGTGAAGAACCAATGCCCTGTGAATTCACCGGTAAAGATGGCGGTCCTGATAGGTCCTTCTACAATAAGTTCAGGGGAAATATTAGCAGTATACCTCAAACAACAAAAGAATACAAAGTTTTTTGGTGAACCGAGTGGCCGTTTCTGCAACGCAACAGAAGGCTTTTTGTTTATGAATAACCAGGGTTATCTGTTGCTGAGCGTGAATAAAATTGCCGATGCTAAAAAAAGAGTTTACCATAAAATGTACATTTCGCCGGATAAATTCATAAGCAGTAAGCAGGACAATTTTACCGATTTATTCAGCGACCCTGCTTTTAACTCTGCTTACGATTGGTTGAACAGAAATAAATAAAGCCGGTAATCCAAACAGGTAATGAGTCAGAGTAACCTCTAAACACCTAAACGCTTCTTTAGGATCCTTACTATTATCAGCCTTCTAAACAACAAACCATTCAGTTGTCAGATGTCAGGTGCCGGTTGTCAGAAACAGCCAATACTAAGAAAACTTTCTAAACGACTAAACGCTTCTTTAGAACATCTGCTGCTATCAGCCTTCTAAACAACAAACCATTCAGATGTCAGATGTCAGGTGTCGGTTGTCAGGAACCGCCCGTCCTTACTAATGTTGCTGCTACTTAAATCCTGCATCCTCAACAGGTTATTAATACTTATCCAGTTCTCTGATAATATGTATAAATTTAATCAGCATTGAAACCACCTCTTTTCAAAATTAAATAGCCAGGTTAATGACAACGTCACGTTGGATACAGGTATTCCTGTGCTTAATACTCTTTTTTTCGTGCAATGAAAAAAAGGTTGTTCCGGACAAAGAAAGCATAAACGAAATTGGATTGAAAAGAGGAAAGGTGATTTCCTGTGGCTCCCCGGACCAGCAATTCGGGCAAGCCTCTTTTGAAACCAGCTGCAACAACCTCAGTAAGCAGGATTTTTACCTGGCTGTGAAACTGCTTCATTCCTTTGAGTATGATGAGGCGGAAAAAGAATTTGCCAGCGTGATAGACCAGCAGCCGGATTGTGCCATGGCCTATTGGGGCGTGGCAATGGCAAATTTTCATCCGTTGTGGACGGCCCCTTCTGTTGAAGAATTACGGAAAGGGGAGAAGGCGATAAAAATCGCGCAATCATTACATGCTTCTGCAAGAGAAAAAATGTATATCGATGCCATTGCCTCCTTTTACAATAACTGGCAAACCATCAGTCATTATGACCGCTGCCTGGCGTTTGAAAAAGGGATGGAAAAAATTTATAACCAGTATAAAGAAGAAGTGGATGCAGCCGTATTTTATGCCCTGTCACTGGATGCTGCAGCCAGGCCGGAGGATAAAACCTTCAGCAAACAACTGAAAGCCGGGGCGATCCTGAATCGTTTTTACACGAAGTATCCCAATCACCCGGGGGTGGTGCATTACCTGATCCATACATTTGATTATCCTGAACTCGCGGACCAGGGGCTGGAAGCGGCCAGGAAATATGCTTCTGTGGCCCCTTCCTCCTCACATGCGCTGCATATGCCTTCGCATATATTCACGAGACTTGGATTATGGAAGGAGTGTATTCAGGCTAATCTTGCGGCTGTGAATGCAGCACAATGTTATGCCGGAGCCGCTGGAATAAAGGGCCATTGGGATGAAGAATTGCATGGACTGGATTACCTGGAGTATGCCTACCTGCAAGCCGGAAAAACAGATTCGGCCAGAAAGTTATGGGAATACCTGCAGACATTTAAAGTGGTGGAACCTGTTAATTTCAAAGTGGCCTTCGCTTTTGCCGCCATACCTTCGAGGTACTTACTGGAAAACGGGCTTTGGGAACAGGCCGCCGTTTTAACAGCCGGGTTTGACCATTTTCCCTGGCAAAACTACCCCTGGCAGGAAGCAATGATTCATTTTACCCGGTTGATGGGCCTTGTACATACAGGCAAATCAGGTGAATCGGCCATTGAAGTAAATGCAATTAAAAGAAACCTGGATACTTTAACCAGGAAGAAAGACGATTATAAAGCCAATCAGGTCAATATACTTTTACTTACCGCAGAAGCATGGGTCAGTTTCAGCAACGGGGATAAAGAAACAGGACTGAACAAAATGAAACAAGCCGCCGCCCTTGAAGACAAGACGGAAAAGCACCCGGTAACGCCCGGAGAAATCAAACCAGCCGGTGAGTGGCTGGGAGATATGCTGATGGAACTCAATCGTCCGGCAGAAGCGTTGAAAACTTACCTGGAAGTGTTACACAAACATCCAAACAGGTTTAATACTGTGTATGGTTGTGCTGTGGCTGCAGAAAAATCAGGCGATCTGAAATCGGCGAAACTTTATTTCAATCAGTTACTGGTGATTGCGGAAGGTTCATCCAGGCCGGAAATCACTCATGCCCGGATGGTCCTGAAGAATTAATGGTATTCATTCAGCGTGCGAAGAAGTATAGGCTTTCTCCACCCATTCCATGGTCTTTAACCCATCTTCCAGGTTATTATCCGGAATATAGTGATCATCATTTACCGCTTTTATTATTTCCCCCATACTGCCGGCAAAAGCATCCGGGAACCAGGAGCCTTTGATATCCACTGTTTCCCATTTATTTTTTCCGTTATCCTTCAGTGAAACATATTCGAACAGATCAGGTGCTCCCTGCGGGTAGTCCATCAGTAATCCCATCCGGATATAGATCGCCCCGTTGGTTCCTTCAATTTTGATATAGGACTGCTGGTGACGGGGACCGAATTTGTGGCAATGATTGGTCAGGATACTGGCCCGCATAAAATCGCCATAGTCCATATAAATGACCGATTTTACAGAAGCCAG
>CAZFLL010000143.1:3617-5727 GCA_964519865.1 uncultured Chitinophaga sp.
GCCATGATCGCATTGGCCTCTTCCAGGTTTTCACCCATTGGTTTTTGCAGGAGGATCGCGGATCCGTCAGGTAATTGCCGCAACACATCCAGGATACCGGATGCCGGAATCGCAATATCAAAAATGCCGGATGGGTCAGCAGCGGCAATGGCTTCTTCCATAGTAAGGAAAACCTTTGGTATCCGGAATTCCGAAGCGGCTTTTTCCGCCTTCTTTAAATCGAGATCAAAAATGCCCTTTACCGTATAACCGGCTTTTTTATAAGCCGGCAGGTGTGCACTCTGGACAATTCCTCCCGCCCCGATGCTGATGATGGATGCTTTATTGACTTTCATAGTTTCGTTCCCCATATAGCAAGTTAGCACAGTTCTGTTAAGGAAGGGCAAATTGCTTTGCAAAATGAAAAAGGACAGGTAAGCCGGACCAGAATAAAGGCAACATAAATTAAAATTTAAGTAAGTTAGTAGTACAGGAACCAACGCTTTTTTGAATTATGAATACGCCAAAGCCCATCGCCATCCTTAAATCAATTGGTTTCTGGATTCTTTTCATCGTCCTGCTTATAGTGGTTACCAAACTGTTCAATCCTTTATTTCCACCCGTTTGGGAACAATTTGCATACGGTACCGGCGGTACCCTGGCTGCTTTTGCACTTTGCTGGTTATTTATCAGCCGGGAAAAGAAAAGTTTCCGGGACTATGAACTCTGCTGGCAATCAGGCACAATCGGCCGTTTTTTTAAGGGGATCATCATCGGGGCCCTAATATTTGCTTTCATCATACTGGCCATGGTTCTGCTGGGCGGTCTCTCCATCAGCCGCTCCGCCAACTGGGATCCGGCCTCCGCTTTCTGGTTATTATCCATTATCCCGCTGGCACTGATGGAGGAATTGGCTTTCCGAAGTTATCCCTTTATAAAACTAAGTAAGGCATTCGGTCTTCCATTAACACAGGTAATCGTGGCGGTGGCTTTCGCACTCTATCATATCTCCATGGGCTGGGATATTACGGTCGCTATCCTGGGCCCGGGTTTATGGTCGCTTGTATTCGGTTTGGGTGCTGCCTGGTCAAAAGGCATTGCCCTTCCCACCGGGATCCATGTCGCCCTGAATCTTTCCCAACAGGTAGTAGGAATGAAAGATGGCAAAGCCGGTTCAATCTGGATGCTGTCAGAAGACCAGTCTGTGGCATGGATGCCCGCTAATACGGTGGGTATTATTTGCCAGGTACTTGCAGGTATTGTGGCGGTAATTTTAACTATCTGGTATACACGAAAAAACGTGGAAGCATAAAAAAGGTTGCCAAAACTGACAACCTTCTATAATAGGTCTCTTAGTTATTTACTAACGACTAAAGACTAACGACTTCTCTCTCTAAGCTTCTGCTACCATGTAACTCTCTACCGGCTCACAGGTACAAATCAGGTTCCTGTCTCCATGTGTATTGTTCACTCTTGCCACAGAAGGCCAGAATTTATTCAGGCTCACATAGGGCAGGGGGAAGGCGGCCTGCTGACGGGTATAGCTGTGTTTCCACTCATCTGCTGTTAAAACAAACTGTGTATGTGGCGCATTTTTAAGGGCATTGTCTTTTTTATCAGACTTGCCATCTGCAATGGCCTGTATCTCTTCCCGGATGGCTAATAAGGCATCACAGAAACGATCCAGTTCGGCCTTGTCTTCACTTTCCGTAGGTTCGATCATGATCGTACCCGGTACCGGGAAACTCATGGTCGGAGCATGGAAACCGTAATCGATCAGGCGCTTGGCCACATCTTCTGCTTCCACTTCAGCTGATTTTTTGAACGGGCGCAGGTCCACGATAAACTCGTGCGCGCATTGTCCGCTGTTGTTGGTGTAGAGGATATCATATTGGCCCTCCAGCCTGGCCCGCATATAATTGGCATTCAGGATCGCGTATTCAGTGGCATTCTTCACGCCTTCCGCACCAAGCATACGGATATAACCATAGGAAATAAGCAGGATGGATGCTGATCCATAAGGCGCTGCGGAAACGGCATGCTGGCTGCCAGCCTGTACATGACCGGGTAAATGTTTGGCCAGGTGGGCTTTCACACAAATAGGGCCCATACCCGGACCACCACCACCATG
>CAZFLL010000143.1:5737-8537 GCA_964519865.1 uncultured Chitinophaga sp.
AACTATGAAACGTGTGCACTGCGACTTTGTAGGCATCCGCACCGATCAGTCCGGGAGCGGTAAGTCCTACCTGCGCATTCATATTTGCGCCGTCCATATACACCTGTCCGCCGTGCTGGTGGATGATATCCGTAATTTCTTTAACTGTTTCTTCGTACACGCCGTAGGTACTTGGGTAAGTGATCATGATCCCTGCCAGTTCATTACTGTACTGGGTGGCTTTTGCTTTCAGGTCTTCCACATCGATATACCCATTCTCCAGGGCTTTCACCACCACGACTTTCATTCCGGCCATTACGGCTGAAGCAGGATTGGTTCCGTGGGCAGAGATGGGGATCAGCATCACATTGCGGTGATGGTCGCCATTGGCTTCATGGAAAGAGCGGATGGTGAGCAGACCGGCATATTCACCCTGGGCTCCACTGTTGGGTTGCAGGCTGCAGGCATCAAAGGCCGTGATCTCGCAGAGGTATTTGCCGAGTTCATCTACTATGAATTGATAGCCTTCGGTCTGATTGTCCGGGGCAAAGGGATGTAGTTTGCTCCAATGGGCCCAGCTCAAAGGCATCATTTCACTGGCGGCATTCAGTTTCATGGTGCAACTGCCAAGTGAGATCATGGAGGTATTCAGGGAAAGATCTTTATTCTCCAGGTATTTGATATACCGCATCATCTGGCTTTCGCTTTTATGCGTATTGAAAACCGGGTGAGTCAGGAAATGGGAGGTACGGGTCAGGGCAGTCGGGATATGATCGAGTTCGCCGTCCTGGTCGATGGCAAAGGACACAGGGTCCTTATCGTTTTCAAAACAATTGATCAGGTCAAACAGGTCGGCCACATCGGTGCTTTCATCCAGGGAGATACCGATATGGGTATTGTCGATATAGCGGAGGTTGATCTGCTGGCGTTCTGCTTTTTCTTTTATGATCGTCAGGTCATTTGTTTTTACCACGATCGTATCAAAAAAGCTGTCGGATACCAGGTCAAAGCCTCTTTCCTGGATGGCTTCCGCCACTGTCTGGGTATAAAGGGCCACCCGTTTGGCGATATTCTTCAAACCATCCGGTCCGTGGTATACGGCATACATCGCGGCCATATTGGCCAGCAATGCCTGGGCTGTACAGATATTCGAAGTGGCTTTTTCGCGTTTGATATGCTGCTCGCGTGTCTGAAGGGCCATGCGTAAGGCGCGGTTACCCTGGGCATCGATACTGATCCCGATGATACGGCCGGGCATATTGCGTTTGAATTCGTCTTTGGTGGCAAAGAAAGCCGCATGTGGTCCGCCATAACCCAGGGGTACCCCAAAGCGTTGTGCTGAACCGATCGCTGCGTCTGCACCGAGTTCGCCCGGAGGGGTGAGCAGGGTCAATGCTAAAAGATCTGTGGCCATTACCACATAGGCTCCGGCAGCATGTACCTGGCTGATAAATCCACGGTAGTCCTCAACAGAGCCTTTGTTGTTCGGGTATTGCACCATGGCCCCGAAGAAGCTGGCGTCAATGGCCGTATTTTTATAATCACCAATAACGATCTCAATTCCGACAGGTACAGCACGGGTTTTTAATACATCAATGGTCTGCGGGAATATTTCCGCATCCACAAAGAACTTAGGCCGTTCAATATGATCCTGTTTATTCAGGGAGTTGAAGAACATGGTCATGGCTTCTGCCGCGGCTGTGGCTTCATCCAGTAAGGAGGCATTGGCAATCGGCAGGGCCGTCAGGTCGCTCACCATGGTCTGGAAATTCAGCAGACTTTCCAGTCGCCCCTGGCTGATCTCGGCCTGGTAGGGGGTGTACTGGGTGTACCAACCCGGGTTTTCAAAAATATTCCGGAGGATCACCGACGGGGTGATGGTATCATAATAGCCCTGGCCGATATAATTGGTAAAGAGCTTGTTTTTCTGGGAGATTTCCTTGATATGTTTCAGGTACTCGTGCTCACTCATGGCGGCCGGTATATTCAGGGGGTTGGCCATCCGGATGCCGGCGGGTACGGTTTTATCGATCAATGAGGCCAGGCTGTTTTCGCCGATGGTTTTCAGCATCGACCGGGTATCCGTGTCACGGGGTCCGATATGCCTTCCGGTAAACTCATTCGATTGTTGTGCTGTCAGATTCATATTGAGGGATATTCAGTGTTTTGGTAAGTAAGTCAGGGCAGTCAAACGGAGCAAACGGTCAGGGCTACGGGTCGTAAAACTGAGACATTTGGCCGGGGGTGACAGAGCGACTTTTTTGCCCGGCAAAGTTACGGATGGGTGGGCAGAAAAAAGCTGTTTTGTGGAAGCTGGGGATAAGCCGTGAAATACCGTTCTTTGCTGTATGGCAGAAGACCTTTTAAAGAACTGGGAAAAGAAATCGAAAGAGCGGCAGAAGATCTATAAACAGTACCTCCAGCGGGCGCAAAAGAATACGGTGTTGCGGCAATTGCCCGATCTCCATGAGGAGGCTTTCAGCCGGGTAGACTGCCTGCAGTGCGCCAATTGCTGTAAGAATTTCTCCCCCCGGTTCAAGACCCCGGATATCAAACGGCTCAGCAAACTCCTGCAGTTGCGGGAAAGTGATTTTATTGAAACCTACCTCAAAGTGGATGAAGACGGGGATTATGTGGCCAATACCAGTCCCTGCCCCTTCCTGGGTTCCGACAATTACTGCTCCATCTACGAAGACCGCCCCTCCGACTGCCGGCGCTTCCCATATACCGACGAGGATGTGATTTTTAAAAGGCAACCTCTGACGCTGAAAAATTCCACGTTTTGCCCGATCACTTATTTTGTGCTGGAGAAACTGGTGGC
>CAZFLL010000144.1:0-8364 GCA_964519865.1 uncultured Chitinophaga sp.
GCAGGCAGTTTATCGGCAGAAATAGACTCAACGGCAAAAGACAATCGTTTTTTACTGGTAGCGGCACCGGTACCGGTTACCACCACTTCACTCAGGGATTGAGCACTCGCGTCGAGCTTAACGGCGATTGTGGTTGAAGATCCCACATTCAGCTCTTTTTGCTCATAACCCACGGCACTGATCACCAGTACTGTGTTCGGTGCCACGCTGATCGTAAACTTACCATCAGCGCCTGCACTGGTTCCGATCCTTGAATTTTTTAAGTTGATTGAAGCGCCATTTATCGGGGCTCCGTTTGCATCAGTAACCTTTCCGGTTACTTCTCTGGTCTGGGCTGAAAGAATTTGAGCTGAAAACAGCACAAATCCCAGCAAGAGCAGTCTTAGTTTACTCATGTGTGTTGGTTTTTGTAATATAAGAAGGGATAAATATATGTTAACCCTTTCTTAACAAAACAAGAAAACCATGCAGATCGCTGCATGGTTTCCTAAATTGATTCAAATCAACTACTATATGTTAGCTTCTGTCCCTGCCACCCATATATATCATAATATATTGAATAAGTTGTACCACAGCTGCCAGAGCTGCAACCACATAGGTGGTGGCGGCCCATTTCAGGGCATCTTTGGCTTTAGGAAATTCAGACGCATTAGTAATATTTGTTCTTTCCAGCCAGGCGAGTGCTCTTTTACTGGCGTCAAACTCCACCGGCAGGGTAACCAGGGTAAATAATACCGTTACAGCCATAATAATAATACCTACCAGCAGGATCGTCGGGTTCTTGGTACTGGCCAGCACCACCATACCCGCAAGCAAAATCCAGTTGACCAGCATGGAACTCCACTGAACGGCCGGCACCATCTTACTCCGGAACATGAGGGGGCCATACTGGGTGGCATGCTGAACGGCATGGCCACACTCGTGGGCCGCCACGGCCGCGGCGGAAATACTGGTTCCATTATATACATCCGGACTCAGGTTCACCGTCCGGTTTACCGGGTTGTAGTGGTCAGACAGGAAGCCGTCAACAGATATAACTTTTACATCATATATTCCGTTCTCCCTGAGCATCTTCTCCGCGATTTCGCGTCCGGAAAGGCCGTTGGCCAGGCCGATTTTGCTGTACTTTTTGAACTTGCTTTTGAGTACGGCAGAGACCAGGAAACTGAGTCCCAAAAAGATCAACGAAACGATAAAAATCTCACTTGTCATGGTTTAAAAATTGTTTATTTAGATATAGGTTATAACAAATTTGTGACCAGTTGGATCAACCCGGTTTTTTCCAGTCGTTTTGTCATTCCATGCATAAAAACAAGTCTTTTTTAAGACTGGATATTAAAGATAGCCCTTTTAAAAATAAACTCATAACTAATTAACATTCAATTATTTAAAATTCTAATTTTACTGATTCTCAAGGAGTTTTATCATGGCTGTCAGGCCCTTTTAGTTATTCACAGCAGCAAAAATTTATTTTGAAATGTGGGGCATAATTGTAACTTAGCAATAGAATTTAATGGGTTAGTAAGTAAGAGGGCCGGTCGTCAGATCGGCCCTTTTTACATTTCAGAACCGGCACTGTTTTTTTGCTTCTTTTTTTCTCCACGCTTCTTTTATTTTTTCCGGGTTTCATCCATATTTTCTTTCCTTCAACGATCCTTTCTGCATGCTGTGTCAAATCATTTAATTTTATCGCATGAGTAAAGTAAAATCAACATTTTTCTGTCAGCAATGCGGTCATGAAAGTGTGAAATGGGTGGGTCAATGTCCATCCTGCGGACAATGGAACACGTTTGTGGAAGAACTGGTACAAAAAGATAACGGGAAAACAAATCCCGGCTGGAAAGAATACAATACTGAAAAAAGAACAGCAAAAACAGTTTCGCTGAGTGAGATAAAAAGTAATGAAGAAAAAAGATTACCCACAGCCGATGCAGAACTGAACCGTGTGCTTGGCGGCGGAATTGTACCAGGCAGTCTTGTACTCGTGGCGGGTGAACCAGGTATTGGGAAGTCCACTTTGTTTTTACAAAACGGATTATGGCTGAAAGAGATCGTTGTCCTTTATATCAGCGGCGAGGAAAGTGAGCAGCAACTGAAAATGCGGGCCGACCGGCTCGGTTTAAAAAATGATCAGTTTTACCTGTTGACTGAAACCTCCACGCAAACTATTTTCCAGGAAATAAAAAAACTGAAACCACAACTGGTGATTGTGGATTCCATCCAGACATTACAGACTGCACATATTGAATCTTCACCGGGCAGTGTATCACAGATCAGGGAATGTACCGCCGAGTTCCAGCGATTCGCAAAGGAAACAAACACACCCGTGTTTCTCATTGGGCATATCACCAAGGATGGCAGCATTGCCGGACCAAAAATCCTTGAACATATGGTCGACACTGTATTGCAGTTTGAAGGCGATCGCCATTATGCGTATCGTATCCTGCGTACATTAAAGAACCGTTTTGGCAGTACAGCCGAACTGGGTATTTATGAAATGACTGATACCGGTATGAGGGGCGTGCTTAATCCCAGTGAAATACTGATCACCCAGAAAGAAGACCAGCTGAGCGGGATCGCCATTGCCGCCACGATTGAAGGCATGCGTCCGCTGCTGATCGAAGTACAGGCCCTGGTTACACAATCCGTTTATGGCACCCCGCAACGCACAGTAAGCGGATTTGATCTGCGCCGGTTACAGTTGTTACTGGCTGTACTGGAAAAAAGAGGTGGCTTCCATTTCGGCATGAAAGATGTCTTTCTCAATATTGCCGGTGGTATTAAAGTGGAAGACCCGTCCATTGACCTGGCTGTTCTCTGTGCCCTCCTCTCCTCTTATGAAGATGTAACCCTGCCGCAGCATATCTGCTTTGCCGGTGAAGTGGGATTGAGTGGCGAGATCCGTGCCGTAAACCGGATTGAACAACGGATCGCTGAAGCGGAGAAACTCGGATTTGAAAAGATCATTGTTTCCAAATACAACCAGAAGGGACTGGCCAAACAGAAATTCAATATTGAAGTAGTCACCATGGGACGTGTGGAGGAGGTGTACCGGTATTTATTCTGAGTATTTCCTTAGATTTAGCGGGACAAACCTTATCACTATGCCCTTATTAAAAGAAATGAAGGAATCCCTCCTTCACTTTTTCTTTCCCCATACCTGCTGCGGTTGCGGAAATGATATTCTCCCTGAAGACTCCACCCTTTGCCTGCATTGTTTGCATCATTTACCCGAAACCTGTTTTGAATGGCATCCTTCCAACCCGGTGGAAAAAATGTTCTGGGGGCGTCTGCCGCTAATGGCGGCCTCTGCCCAATTCTATTTTACCAAGGAATCACTCGTTCAACACCTCATGCACCTGCTGAAATACAAGGGAAATAAAGAACTGGGTATTCAACTGGGCAGGATCATGGGTGAACAATTGAAAAAATCAGGACGTTTCCGGGCCGATGCTCTGATCCCCCTGCCACTCTATCCGGCCAAGGAAAAACGAAGAGGCTATAACCAGGCTACGGTTCTTTGTGAAGGAATGTCGCAAGTGATGCAGGTGCCTGTACTGGACCAGGCGGTACAACGTCCTGAGCATACCGAAACCCAGACAAAAAAAGGAAGAGTGGAGCGCTGGAAAAATATGGAAGGTAAATTTATCCTCAGCGATCCCGGGTCTTTACGTAATAAACAGGTAATCCTGGTGGATGATGTGGTGACCACCGGTGCCACCCTGGAATCCTGCGGACTGGAGTTGCTGAAAGTACCGGGTCTGCAACTAAGTATTGCCACCTTGTGTATGGCCGCTCGTTAATGTCAGTTTCATGACTTATTTTTGATTTCAATGAGGTTACCCGGACTCCTGACCATATCCCTGCTGATCTTTCTTTACTCCTGCCGGAAAGATTCTTTTATTACTTCGGGTGAAGCCCGGGTGAATCTCAGCAGTGACACGTTGAAATTTGATACCGTATTTGTCAGTGCCGGTTCCACCTTCCGGAGCTTTACCATTAAAAATGAAAATGACCAGCGGCTCCGTCTTTCCTCTGTCAGACTTATGGGCGGCACGGCTTCTGTTTATAAAATGAATGTGGATGGCACGCCGGGTACACAGTTCAGCAACCTGGAAATTGCCGCCAACGACAGCCTGTTTGTTTTTGTACAGGTGAATGTAAATCCCAATGCCGCCAATCTTCCCTTTGTCATCCGTGACAGTGTGGAGATTGTTTATAATGGTAAGACCAGGAAAGTACAACTGGAAGCCTGGGGCCGCAATGCGCATTTTTACCGCGATAAAGTCATCAGCAGTAATGAAACCTGGAACAACGACCTGCCTTATGTGATCCTCGGATCATTGGTGGTTCCTGATGGAAAAACACTCACGATCAATAAAGGTTGCCGGATCTATGTACATGCCGATGCGCCGTTGATTGTGGATGGAACATTAACCGTTAACGGGCTAAAGGATTCTGCAGACCGGGTTTATTTCCAGGGTGACCGGCTGGATGATCCGTATAAAGATTATCCTGCCAGCTGGCCGGGTTTATTTTTCCTGGCGAATGCAAAGGACAATGTGCTGAATTATACCGTTATTAAAAATGCCTACCAGGCCATTGGCATACAGGGATTGCCTTCGAACAGTAATCCCAAATTAACCCTGAATGAAACGGTGATCAGTAACGCCTATGACGCCGGTATCATAGCCATCAACAGCAGTATACGCGCCCGCAATTGCCAGGTGAGCAACTGTGGCAAAAATCTTTACCTCACACAGGGAGGCAATTACCAGTTCACCCATTGCACGGTGGTTACCTATGCCAATCGTTTTATTGAACATAAAGAACCTGTTCTCACGCTTTCCAATACGGCCAATAATATAACCAATACACTTGATGCTGTTTTCCGGAACTGTATCTTCTGGGGCGAGAACGGAATTGTAACCGATGAGGTGGCCGTGCAAAAATCCGGTACGGGTATCTTTAATGTGAACTTTGATTATAATCTCTGGAAGGTCCAAAGCACCCCGGCCAATATAACCAGCAACCAGATCATCAATAACCAGTCGCCCCTGTTTGACAGTATTAATACGTCTGACAATTATTATGATTTCCGGCTAAAAACCGGATCACCGGCCCTGAATAAAGGGGTTAATGCCGGTATAATCACTGACTTAGATGGCAAAAACCGTCCTGTAGGCCTGCCCGACCTGGGCTGTTTTGAAAAACAATAAGGAAACCTTTTATCCAATATCACCGTTCAGAGAACCAGACTGCCTTAAATTTGTTATTCATCTCATAAAACCAGCGAAATATGAAAGCATTGGCGATTACCCTTATTATGGCTGCCTTTTTAACAGCCGGTTCCATTTATGATTTTAAAGTGGCAGGACTTGATGGGAAAGAGATTGATCTTTCTGCTTATAAAGGCAAAAAGATCCTGATCGTAAATACAGCTTCCAAATGCGGACTGACCCCCCAGTTTGCCGACCTGGAAAAATTATATGAACAGTACAAAGGCAAGCTGGTGATCCTTGGTTTCCCGGCCAATAATTTTGCCGGACAGGAACCTAAAAGCAATGCGGAGATCGTGGAGTTCTGCAAACAGAATTATGGCGTGACTTTCCCGATGGCAGAAAAAATCTCCGTAAAAGGAGAAGACACCCACGCCCTTTATAAATATCTTAAAGAGCAGGCCGCCGCCAAAGGATTTGCAGATCCCGTCACCTGGAATTTTGGCAAGTTCCTGATCAATGAGAAGGGCGAGCTGATTGCCACTTTCTCCCCCAAGACAACACCCATGAGTGAAGAAATTTTGAAATACCTCAATTAAGAAGCCAGAATTAGGATTAATGGTTAGAATGAAAAGCCTGTATCAGTAATGATGCAGGTTTTTTTATGACCGCCCGGTTATTTAATTAAATCATGGTACCGGTGAATTCCATATTTATACGCAATAAGATTTATTTTCGCCGTCCATGCCATTCTCCCAGGTCATAGGCCAAAGCGCCGTAAAACAACAACTCGCTGAACTGTTACAACATAACCGGCTCAGTCATGCCCTGTTGTTTTTAGGCAAGGAAGGCAGCGGTGCCCTGCCCCTGGCCCTGGCTTTTGCGCAATATGTGGTTTGTGAAAAAGCCAATCCGAAGAAAGCTTTGACGGCACCTGGTCCTTCCCTCTTTGGAGATGATCCCTCCTTCGCAAAAGCTACGGAGGACGAGCTGACATCTGACAACCGGCATCTGACAACTGACTCCTGTGGTGTTTGTCCGGCTTGCCTGAAAGCACAACAACTCGTACACCCGGATATACATTTCTCTTATCCTACGGTGACGAAAAAAGCGGGAGAGAAACCGATTGCCACTGATTTTATTACTGAATGGCGGGATTTTATCCGCCTGAATCCCTATGGCAACCTGTTTGACTGGATCGAGATGATCAAGGAAAAAGAAAACAGCCAGGGAAAGATCACGGCCAGGGAATGTGATGAGATCATCAAAAAACTGAGCCTTAAAAGTTTTGAGAGTGAGTACAAGATCCTGGTGATGTGGATGCCGGAAGAACTGGACAAGGAAGGAAACAAACTCCTGAAAATAATCGAAGAGCCGCCACCCAATACACTTTTTATCCTGGTAGCGGAAAACGAGGAACTGGTACTCCCCACCATCCTGAGCCGTTGTCAATTGGTCAAAGTGCCGGCCCTGGGGGATGATGAAATTGAAGAAGCCCTGGTCAGCCGGAATAAAACCGAGCCGGCCATTGCCCGACAGGTAGCCGGGGTAAGTGAAGGTAATTACCGGGAAGCCCTGCAACTGGTACAACATGCCGAGGAAGACTGGCAGGGTCTGCTCCGGGAATGGCTCAATGCCATCCTGAAAAGCGGACCTGTGGCCCAGGCTAAATGGGTGGAGGATATCAGCCGGCTGGGACGGGAAAAGCAAAAACAGTTTCTCCGGTATTTTAATCACCTGCTGGAACAGGCTATCCATTACCGGATCCGGGGCGAGGCCCTGAATATCGGGGAAAAGGAAAAGGACTTTGCCGTCCGCCTGAACCGGATTGCGGGAATCGAGCAGCAACAGGCCATTATTGAGGAGCTGGACAGGGCCAGTTATTATATAGAAAGGAACGCCCATGGCAAAATGCTCTTCCATGCCCTGACCATTAAACTATACCATATTATTCAGGATAAGGTTGTATTTTTGATGGAGTGAAAAGGGAAAGTGGAGAGTGGAGAATAGAGAGTGGAAAATACAAAGGACAGGTAAAGCCCTGTGCTACAAGCTGGTTAAGTATCTAATTTCAATTTATATAGTTTTATAAATAGCTGATAAGCAGTTTTTTGCCATAAACTATATACCCCGCTTGTAACCCGGTCACACTATTCCCATTTGAATTTTTAATTTTTAATTGCTGCCGGAGTAAGTCCGGAACTATAAGCTTTATGGGTTGTACAGGTTGCAGCACGGATACCGGTGGTAAGCCAAACGGATGTAAGAGCAACGGCGGATGCAGTTCCGGCGGGTGCAACCGCATGAACGCGCATGACTGGCTGCGTAATCTACCCATGGCGGATTTTGACAGTGCCTGCAAAGTGATCGAAGTCAGCTTCAGCCAGGGCACCCGCAAAGATTTCTTCCGCAATCCCACATTACAGCCTTTTGAAAAAGGAGACCTGATCTGCGTGGAAGGCGTAAGCGGTTTCGACCTGGGCGAGGTTTCCCTGACCGGGGAGATCGTGCGCCTGCAGATGAAGAAAAGGAATGTCAAGGAAGACAATCCTGAAATGAAAAAAGTATTGCGCCGGGCTACCGACCGCGATATTGATATATGGAAACAGAACAAGACCCGTGAACCGGAAGCGGTGATCCGCAGCCGGGCCATTGCCAAGCAGCTCAAACTGGATATGAAAATAAGCCAGGTGGAGATGCAGGCCGATGGAAGGAAAGCCACTTTCTTCTATATCGCTGATGGACGGGTGGACTTCCGTGAACTGATCAAAGTCTATGCTTCAGAATTCAAGGTAAAAGTGGAAATGCGCCAGATCGGTGCCCGCCAGGAAGCAGGTAAAGTAGGTGGCATTGGCAGTTGCGGCCGTGAACTATGCTGCAGTACCTGGCTGACTGATTTTAAATCAGTAAACACCGCCGCAGCCCGTTACCAGAACCTGTCGATCAATCAGACTAAACTGAGTGGTCAGTGTGGTCGCCTCAAATGCTGTCTCAACTACGAACTCGATACCTATCTCGATGCCTTACAGGCCTTCCCGGATAATTGTGATGTATTGCAGGTGGCCAAGGGCAATGCCTTCCTGATCAAGAAAGATATTTTCAAAAACCTGATGTGGTATACATTGCCTGACAGCAATAAGCAATA
>CAZFLL010000145.1:0-8285 GCA_964519865.1 uncultured Chitinophaga sp.
TATTTCGGTAAGAAACCACCGATATCATCGCGGCTGAAACCAAAGCTCATCTGGGTGAGGTCATTGGTACCAAAACTGAAGAAGTCGGCTACATTGGCCATGAATTCCGCACGCAGGGCGGCTCTTGGTGTTTCGATCATGGTACCATAGAGGTAAGGGATCTTCTTCATGCCGAATTTCTCACATACTTCTTTGTATACCTGGTCTACGATTTCTTTCTGGTGACGCAATTCATGCGCGATCACTGTTACAGGAACCATGATTTCCGGGAAAGCTTTCTTACCGGCTTTCAGCAGTTCAGCAGTGGCTTCGAAAATGGCGCGTACCTGCATCTCTGTGATCTCCGGATAACTGATACCAAGACGTACACCACGGTGTCCGAGCATCGGGTTGTTTTCGTGTAAAGCGAGTACCCTTCTGTTCAGCATACCCATGCTGATACCAAGCTCTTTGCTCAGCTGGCGGAGTTTTTCCTTATCATGGGGAACAAATTCATGCAGCGGGGGATCGAGCAGGCGGATGGTTACCGGGTGTCCTTTCATGACAGACAGGGTATTCTTCACATCCTTCTTCACATATTTGAACAGGCCGTTCAGTGCTTCCCTTCTTTCCTTTTCTGTCTTGCTGACGATCATTTTGCGTAACTGGAACAGGGGTTCTTCACTTCCTTCGCCATAGAACATGTGCTCTGTACGGAAAAGACCAATACCTTCTGCACCGAATTTCACCGCATGGGTGGCATCCAGCGGGGTTTCGGCATTGGCGCGAACACCGATCTGTTTGAATTTATCCACCAGTTTCATCAGGTCTTTGTAAGACTGATTCTTGTCGATATCAATATCCACCAGGGCCATACTGCCTTCGTAAACGGCACCTTTTGTTCCATTCAGGCTGATCCAGTCGCCTTCTTTGATCACCACACCATTTTTAGCATGGAAGTTCTTGGCTTCGGCGTGAATTTCAATATCACCGCAACCTACGATACAGCATTTACCCCAACCGCGGGCCACCAGGGCAGCGTGAGAGGTCATACCACCTTTAGTAGTAAGAATGGCCTGTGCCTTATGCATACCATCCACATCTTCGGGAGATGTTTCTTCACGTACCAGGATCACTTTCTCGCCTTTAGATGCCCATTCTACGGCTTCTGCAGAAGAGAATACCACCCGGCCTTTGGCTCCGCCAGGACCGGCAGGCAGCCCTTTGGCGATAACGGGTGCCAGCAATTCGGCTTTAGGATCCAGCATTGGCAGCAGGAGTTCAACCAGTTGGTTCGGGCCCACACGCATCAAAGCGGTTTTGGCATCGATCAGTTTTTCTTTTACCATTTCAGTGGCCATGCGAACGGCGGCCACTCCATTGCGTTTACCTACGCGGCATTGCAGCATATAGAGTTTTCCTTTTTCAATGGTAAACTCAATGTCCTGCATGTCATGGTAGTGTTTTTCCAGTCTGCGCTGAATCGTGTAAAGCTCTTTGTATTGAGCCGGCATCAGTTTTTCCAGGGTGGTGAATTGTTCACTCTGGGTATTTTTGGAATATTCATTCACAGGAGCGGGAGTCCGGATACCAGCCACCACATCTTCACCCTGTGCATTTACCAGGTATTCACCATAGAAATGGTTCTCCCCATTTCCAGGGTTACGGGTGAACGCCACACCGGTGCAGCTTCCTTCGCCCATATTACCGAATACCATGGCCTGTACGTTTACCGCTGTTCCCCATTCGTGTGGAATTTTTTCAATGCGACGGTATTCGATGGCCCGTTTACCATTCCAGCTGGCAAATACGGCACCCACACCACCCCACATTTGTTCCCAGGGATCATCGGGGAATTCAGTACCCAGTACTTTCTTAACGGTTTTTTTATAATCTTTAACGAGTTCTTTCAGTTCATCAGCAGTAAGGTCGGTATCACTGGCATAACCTCTTGCGTGTTTGATATGTTCCAGTTTTTCATCCAGTACTTTACGGATCCCTTTACCGCCCTTGGGTTCGATACCGGCTGCTTTTTCCATGACCACATCCGCATACATCATGATCAGGCGGCGGTAAGCATCATAAGCAAAACGTTCGTCACCACTCTGGGCAATCACACCTTTGATGGTATTTTCATTTAAACCCACATTCAATACGGTTTCCATCATACCGGGCATACTCTTACGGGCGCCGGAGCGGACAGATAACAGCAATGGATTTTTTTCGTCACCGAATTTTTTACCGGTGATCTTTTCCATTCTTTCCATGGATTCTTTTACCTGGGCATTCAGGGTTTTGGGATAGGTCCTTTTATTTGCATAGTAGTAAGTACAAACCTCTGTGGTAACGGTAAATCCGGGAGGTACCGGTAATCTCAGGTTAGGATGTCCTGCCATTTCAGCCAGGTTAGCCCCTTTGCCCCCCAGCAGGTTTTTCATTGATTCATTTCCATCGGCCTTGCCGCCGCCGAAGAAGTAAACATACTTTCCGGTTTTTGTTTTTGTTGCCATAATAGATAAGCTTTTGTGCCTGCATAGTTAGCGCTAAACCAGCCCAATAGGGGGGACTCAGGTCAGCGGAAACACTGATTCTTATCAAGCATAAACATGAAAAAAGACGAAATGGTATTTTATTTCGTCTTTTTCAATGGTTTATCTATTGGGAAATCAACCTTTAAACTCGTAGTAAGGCACTTCGTCATGGCTTTCTGCTTCCTTTTGCAGCCAATAGGCCTGGGTAACCACATGCCCGTTTTTTGTTTTCAGCATCCGGCCGAAAATGGCATTGGTGGTATTGAAAGTATAATCGGTCACGCCAAGAGTAAAAGTAGAGGGAGCTGGTGGTGGAGGCGGGGGTGGCGCGGCTGTTTCGCCTTCTGCAAGTTTTGGTGCGGGAGGAGCTTTAGGCGCAGGGCTTGGTACAGCCACGACAGTAAAGCCATTCAACTCAAGCAGCGGTTTCAGGAAAGCGAGTCTTTCCGGACTTACATTCTTTTCCACGATGCCGCATTTCACGCCATCCAGTTCTTCAAATTCATGATTCTTGTTGATCGCCATAAACCATTGCTTATAATGAATGAATGTAATCGTAGATCCAGCTCAGCAATCCGGAGAATATGATACCGGCCCCGCAAAGCAGCATACCCAGTTTTACCGGGGCCATCAGTTTTACCGGCTCCACCGGATTTTCATTTTTATCCATAAACACCGCCCGGATCACCCGCAGGTAATAATAAAGTGAAATGATCATATTGAGCGCTGCCACCAGGATAAACCAGTACGTGGAACCGGATGCACCGGCTGTGATTAAAAACAATTTTCCAAAGAAACCAGCCGTAGGCGGCACCCCGGCCAGGGAGAATAAAGCCAGGGCCAGTATCCAGCTGATAAAAGGATTTGTTTTATAAAGCCCTTTGTAGTCGTCAATATTTTCCTTCCCGGTTTGTTCAGTGATCACACTGGCTACTCCAAAAGCGGCCAGGTTGGAGAAAATATAGATCAGGACGAAATAAATAATGGAAGTACTGGCCATATGGAAATCATCACTGCTTAAGGCCAGCAGGATAAAACCGACCTGGGCAATGGAAGAGAAGGCAAGGAAACGCTTGATATTCTGCTGGCGCAGGGCAAAGAGATTACCAATGACCATCGTGGCAATGGACAGGATGATCATTAACAGATGCCAGACCTCATGCAGTGAATTAAAGACCCTGAAAAGCATGGTCATGAAAATAAAAGCGACCGCTCCTTTGGAAATGACAGACAGGAAGGATGTCACGGCAATAGGTGAACCTTCGTATACGTCGGCCGTCCACAAATGGAAGGGAACGATCGATAATTTAAACGCAAAAGCAGTGAAAAAGAAAATAAACGCCAGCAACTGCAACGGAGAACCATCCAGGCGAACCTGTATTTCGGGCAGGCTGATGCTGCCGGTACTTCCGTAAATCAGTGAAATCCCAAATAACAGTATTCCGGAAGAGAAAGCGGAAGAAAGAATCATCTTCATCGCTCCTTCAGAAGATTTTTTCTTATCCAGATCAAAATTAGCCATAGCTGCCACCGGAATGGTTGCCAACTCAAGGGCCAGGTAGAAGATCAGGAGATTGGCACTGGAGATCATAAAGAACATGCCCAGCAGGGCGGACAGCATCAGCAGGAAAAATTCCGACAGGTGTGGTGTCTTCTTTAACCAGTCAGCACAAAGCAGGGAGATCAGGTATACACCAAGATTGAGGATGTTTTTCTGGAAGGCGATCAGGGAACTGGTATAATACATATCCCCGAAAAGCCGGCCTTCTTTGTTGAATAAAAAACCAAAGATAAAATTGGCCAGCAGTAATACCTGGACCATGGGCAGCAGGGTTTCATTCTTCACCCCATTACCAATCTTGATAAAAAGCAACAGGAAGATAATGCCCGTAAGCACCAGTTCCGATTTCATCAATGTGAGCAATTCATTCATTCCAGCCTGTTTTATTTTCCAGCAATTCTGTTCATTATTACTTCTGCTGCCGGTTGCAGCAGGTTATTCAGCCAGCCCGGCGCAATACCAATGGCAAGAATACCACCTACCAGCAGGATCGCCGCGAGTTTTTCATTCCAGGCGGCATCTTTTAATAACAAGTGTGCCTCATTGGTATTGGGTCCCATCACTGTCCGGCCAATGGCCCTTAATATATACACCGCGGTCACCACAATCGACATGGCTGCTGCTATGGTGGCAATCCGGTGAAACATATCCGGATGCTGCCAGGAGCCGACAAACACGGTCATTTCTGCCACAAATCCACTCAGTCCGGGTAAACCCAATGAGCAAAGACCAACAATAAAGAATACGGTACTGATAAAAGGCATCTGTTTCATCAGTCCGCCCATTTCACCCACCATACGGGTATGGGTCCGGTCATAGATCATACCGATCACGGCGAAGAAAAGGGCCGTCATCACCCCATGTGATACCATTTGCATCAGCGCACCGGTGATCGCCGTTTGGGTAAGCATACCGATACCAAGTAAACTGAACCCCACGTGACTTACAGAAGAGTACGCGTTGATATATTTAAGATCCTTCTGCATCATGGTGGCGAATGCGCCGTACAGGATCGCAATGGCAGAAAGTATAATTATGATGGTGGCATATTCTTTGGCACCTTCAGGCAATAAATAAGTGGCTATCCTCAAACAACCATACCCGCCGAGTTTCATGGAAATACCGGCGAGGAACATACTACCCGCAGTGGGAGCGGAGGAGTGACCATCGGGTACCCAGGTATGCAGGGGGAATAAAGCGGTAAACACTCCGAATCCCAGGAATAACAAGGGGAAAAGGATATGCTGGATATCACGCGGAATGGCTGTCTTTGATAAAGTGAGAATATCAAATGTATTCCCGGCATAGAAATACAGTCCGAGCATCCCCACCAGGATCAGGGCAGAACCTCCCATCAGCATCAGGGCCAGTTTATTGGCACTGTATTCTTTTTTGCCGCTTCCCCATATGCCGATCAGCAGGTACTTGGGAATTACAGAAATTTCGAGGAAGAAGAACAGGATAAAAAGATCCAGTGAAATAAAGAAGCCATAAGCGCCGAATCCAAGCAGGAGTAAGAGGAAATAAAATTCCTTGGTCATCTTCTCCACATTCCAGGATACCAGTACGCCGGCCACCACTACAAAACTGGTGAGCAGGATCATGGCCACTGAAATACCATCCACCCCGAAGTGGAAACTGATATTAAGGGTTTTGAAAAGCTGGTGCTGCTGTTCAAAAAGCATCTGCGCCGTGTTATTCAATGCTCTTTCCTGCTGATACGCAAGGAGCAGGGCTACGGCCAGTCCAAGTTGTATAAAGGAACCGGTCAGTGAAATCCATTTCACCTGCGCTTTGTTACGGGCGGCTAATACTGCCACTGCCGTGAGTAAAGGAGCTCCTATAAGTAATAAAAGGTTCATCAATTCTTATTTATCAGTATACCTGTTTTAAAACATAAATAAACAACACCGCCAACAGGATCGCCGCTCCCAGGAAAAACATGGCATATTGCTGTACTTTCCCTGACTGGAATTTTTTGATCCCTTCTGATACCAGCACAGTCGTATTGCCGGTGAGGTTGATCAGTCCATCCACTATATTGCGGTCAAACCAGGCGGCCGCGCGGCCAATGATATTGAACAGTACTTTCTTTGTTATAAACAGGTAAATTTCGTCGATATAAAATTTGTGATAGGCGGCTTTATATAATCCACCCAGTGTAGCCGCGAGCCTGGCGGGCTTGTCACTGGCTTTGGCATACATCCACAGGGCCAGTAAAATACCGGCAAGACCCAGCGCCACAGGAGCAGCGGAAAATGTTAAATCAAAATGGGATTCGAGAGCCTTGCCATCGGAACTGACCAGCTCCCCAAACGGAATAAAACCAGCGGCAGCTGCGCCAACGGCTAATAAAACCAGCGGCAGCATCATGACAAATCCACCTTCACCATGACCATGATGTTCACCATGCGCTTCGTAAGGTTTGCTCCAGAATATATTGAAGTATAAACGGAACATATAAAAAGCAGTCAGTCCGGAAGTGATCAAGGCGATCCAGTAAATCGCCATATTACTGTGATACGCGGCCAGTAATATTTCTTCCTTGCTGAAGAAACCGGCCAGGGGAGGCACACCGGCAATGGCCAGGCAGGCTACCAGGAAAGTAATATGGGTGATGGGTAATTTCTTTCTCAATCCACCCATATCTTTTATTTCATTGCTGTGCACATAGTGAATCACGGCTCCGGCCCCCAGGAATAACAGGGCTTTGAACATCGCGTGGGTAAACAGGTGGAACATGGAAGCCGTATAACCAAGTCCGGCTTCACCGCCATATTTGGAAACACCAAGGGCAAACATCATATACCCGATCTGTGACATGGTGGAATAAGCAAGTACACGTTTGATATCCGTTTGCGTGCAGGCGATCACCGCCGCAATAATGGCCGAAACGGCACCTACCCATCCGATGATCTCCAGCACACCGGGTGTGGTGACTGAAAAGACCGGGAATAAACGGGCCACGAGGTATACACCTGCCACCACCATGGTAGCCGCGTGGATCAGGGCAGATACAGGTGTGGGACCTTCCATGGCATCGGGCAGCCAGATATGCAGGGGGAACATGGCACTCTTACCGGCACCACCAATAAAGACCAGTGCCGCACCCCAGGTCAGGGCGGAGGCACCAAGGAAAGTGGAAGCTACGGCTTGCTGCACTTCAATGGATTCAGGATTGGTCAGCCGGCTGATCAGGGTCTGGAAATCAAATGTGCCGGAGCAATAGGAAAGAATTAATATACCGATCAGGAAACCCAGGTCGGCAAAGCGTGTCACGATAAATGCTTTTTTACTGGCCGCCACCGCGCTGGGTTTATCATAATAAAATCCGATCAGCAGGAAAGAGGATACCCCTACCAGTTCCCAGAAGATATAGATCTGGAAAATATTACAGGCCAGTACCAGTCCGAGCATAGAGAAGGTAAAAAGTCCGAGATAAGCGTAATAAGTGGCAAACCGTTCTTCACCTTTCAGGTAACCTAAGCTATAAATATGAACCATCAGGGAAATCAGGGTAACGACCACCAGCATCATTACAGATATTGGGTCGATTGTAAGACCCATATCTATGGACATCTCTTTAGTGAAAGCCAGCCAGGTGATTTTTAATGGAATAAACTGCTGGTAGACCCCGCCCACTTTTCCATACACAAAGAAATAATCATAAGCGGTATAGAAAGCCAGTACAGCGGACGCGAGCAGGAGGGCAGTACCGATCAGGCCGGCGCTGTTCTTCAGGTATTTCCGGCCGAAAAGGCCCAGTAAAACAAAGGCCGCTAAGGGAAGCAGGGGAATCAGTGCTATGTAGGTTGCGTTCGGCATAGTCGTTTAATACTTTAATTCTTCAGCATTATTCACATCAATGGACTGGTTGTTCCGGTACAGGTTGATGATAATGGCAATGGCCACGGCCGCTTCTGCAGCGGCGATAGCGATAATAAATATGGTAAAGAACAATCCATCCATTTTCTCCGGCCACACAAATTTGTTGAAAGCGATGAAGTTCAGGTTCACACTATTGAGGATGAGTTCAATACTCATCAGCATGGTGATCAGGTTCCGGCGGGTTAGAAATCCCAGCACACCGATAAAAAACAGGGCCATGCTGACAAATAATATATGGTAGAGTCCGGGTTCCATCATTTTATTTCAGGTTTACTGCGTAAAGCAATTATGATACAACCAACCATGGCGGCCAGCAGCAGCATGGA
>CAZFLL010000146.1:0-8017 GCA_964519865.1 uncultured Chitinophaga sp.
CCGCTTTTTACTTCAGTCACATCACCACAGCCAATTATACCCCAGTTGATCATGAATGGTTCTGTCAGGTTTTTTGTTGATTAAAATTAACTCATTCAGCTGTAAAATGTTACTCATGCTACGGCTACCTGGCTTTTTTTGCCAGCTGGTAAATTCAATTGGTATGGTAAGGAGAAATGATCTTTTACCCAAAAGAGGGGTACCGGAATCATTCCCTGACAGAAAAATCAGCTAAGTGGAGCTGAATTTTAAGCTTGTCCGTTTTTGACATAAGCCTGTCCGTAGATGCCCTGAAAGCCAGGCTAGCTTTGCATTATAAAATAACCGTTAAAAATTTTAAATATGCAAAAGTTAGTATTCGCCATCCAAATGATTGCCTTAATCGCCTTTATTCCGGTATATATCCTGGCAGAGTTAAATCATGGAAAAGTAAAATCACCTGAGAATGTTCCGGCGTCATCAATCTGGAAATTTTCAGGTAAAAGCAACATTCAGTCAGAGCCGCTTGATATAGATGGACAGCTGTCTTTTATAATATATAATTAGACGTTATCAATAACACATTACACAACCATTTTAAAGCATTGTTTTATGAAAAAGATTTTAGTATTAATGGCACTGATGGTATCATTTATGGCGCAGGGCCAGGTTAACAGAGTGACCCTGCAGGCAAGCGGATTAACCTGCAGTATGTGCAGCAACTCCATTAACAAAGCCTTGAAATCGCTGGATTTTGTTTCAGGAGTCGTGGCGGATATTAAAACATACAGTTTTGAAATATCGTTTAAGCCTGGCAGTATTGCGGATTTTGATCTGATCAGGAATAAAGTGGAAGGCGCTGGCTTTGCGGTGTCAGCATTTTATGCAGATCTGAGCTTCAGTAATGTCCCGGTAAAATCCGGAGAACCGGTTACCCTGCAGGGGAAGACATTTCTTTTTGTAGGCACCAAAAACCAGGTTATTAACGGCGATAAAAAGATAAAGATTCTGGACAAGGGTTTTGTCTCTGCCAAAGAACACAAGCGGAATAGTTACCTGCCTCAGTCCCCGTATACTTATCATGTCACACTTTAGGAATCACCATTTATTAAAACAAGTCATGAGAAAGATAATTTTATCCGCCTTTTTATTGCACGCCATAAGCGGGGGCGCACAGGAGCTGTTTACCATGACCGACCCTGCCAGTAATGTTGCTGCCAGGAGTATTTCACTCAGGGTGGATAATTCAGTCATGGACGAACTTACTACTTCAAAAACCAACTATCACCTTATTCCCGAACTGGCAGCAGGGCTGTCAAAAAAATGGATGTTGAGGGGTAGTGCTTTTTTCAGCAACCGTTCTGAGAAATTCAGGTATGAAGGGGGCAGTATCTACTCAAAGTATCGCTTTTTAAGTAATGATGCCATGCAACGGCATTTCCGGATGGCGGCTTTTGTCACCTTCAGTTATAACAACAGCGATGTGCACCAGGAAGAAATCAGCATGTACGGGCATAACACCGGGTTTGAAACAGGGCTTGTGGCTACCAAATTATCGGGAAAAATAGCGGTATCCACTTCAGCTTCATATGTGAAAGCAATGGATAACGGCAATAACAACAAATTCATTTACGGGTTAAACAATGGCCGCGCGGTCAATTACAGTATTTCGATCGGAAAACTTATGCTGCCCAAAGAGTATAAGAACTACCGGCAGACGAATCTGAACCTGATGGCAGAAGCCATGAGCCAGGTAAATACCCGGACAGGAAGATATTATATTGACATTGCCCCCTCCATTCAATTCATTTTCCATAGCCAGAGCAGAATTGATATCAGCTACAGAAAGCAGATCAGCAGCAGCCTGTTGAGAACTGCACCCAATGGCTTTTTTATCAGGGTGGAGCATAATTTATTTAATGTCTTTTAGAACCGGCGATCAGCACGGATCGCTAAAGCCTCCTGTTGCGCTCCCGGCAGCAATCACTATCCAAATTTCAGGTTGTCTGTTTTTGACGCCCTGCTGTCTGTTGCCTCTTTGAAAACGGGAATAATTTTAAACAATAATAAAAAATAAGAATCATGAAAAAACTATTAACAATCGGCTTATTCCTGTTCACTGCATTTATTTCAAATGCCCAGTCGGACAGCACCAGGGCAGAACAATATTGCCAGGTCATTGCCACACCAAGGCTCCTGAGTAATAAGGTAACCATTGATATTGATTTTGGTGATGAAAAGAGTTTCTGGAACGACTCCAGGCTTAAAACTGAGGCAGGCAGGGTTAAAAAATTCAATACCATTATTGATGCGTTGAATTATATGGGGAAGGAAGGCTGGATTTTTATCAACGCATATCCGGTTCGCAGGGGGGATACTGAAATTTATCATTATGCCTTTAAAAAACTCTTCCTGAAAACGGAGTTGCAGTAAATCAACAATTTCCAGGTCGTTCATCTTTAATTTCTTAATGATATGAAAAGGAAAAGATTAATCTATGCAGCAGGAGCTGTTATTCTGGCGGGCATTATGAGCTTTAATTCCTGTAAGCCAATCCGGAGTTTAACGACTACACCAAGTCCATGGTCAGGCACTAGCAAAATCGGTTCAGAAATGCCGGCCCGGGATCCCGGGAAAAAGAATGTTTTTATTGTCGCCGACTATAAGCTCACGGAGATTTTTGACATGCTGGCTCCCTTTTATTTATTTAATTCTACGGGTAAAGCCAATGTGTTTATAATTGCGAAGGAAAAAACGCCGATCCTGATCAAGAAGGATCTGTTTTTATGTCCCCAGGTAACCTTCCGGGAGGCTGATTCGATGCGCCTGGCCGCAGATGTTATTGTTATTCCTGCATTGTCAATACGCGATGAAAACCAGGATACGGTTGTACTCTCATGGATCAGGCGTCATTTTACCCCATCCACCAGGTTGCTCACCATTTGTGATGGCGCGTCAACCGGAGCGGATAACGGATTGTATGCTGGGCAAGCAATAACATGCCATGGATCGGCTTATGAAGTTATTAAATCGCATTTCAGTAAACCAGTCTGGGTGCAGGATGTAACGGTGGCGAAGGATGGAAATCTATTCAGTACCGCCGGAGTTTCAAATGCGGTGGAAGGCAGCCTGCTGGTGATTGACGAATTATTCGGCGGGGAAACAAGCCGTAAAGTGGCTGCGGATATTCAATACCCCCATGATGAAATCAGGCTGGTACACCAGAGCATTGCGCTCAGTGGCCGTAATAAATTAGCAGTGGCTAAAAAAATATTTTTCAGGAGGAACAGGGATATCGGGGTGCTGCTCGAAAACGGGATCAATGAATTTGCCATGGCCGGTGTAATAGATACCTATGGCCGTACATTTCCGGCCTCTTTTAAAACTTATATACTGAACGACACCACTGTCCGGACTAAGTATGGTTTAGCATTGATCTATAAGGGTAGTAACAGCAGTAAAGGTCTGGATGAGCTGCATGTGGTTATGCCTGATTCATTTTCAGAAATCGATCACGCATACTTTAAAAAAACGAAACTGGTCCGGTACGATAACCAGCAACAACAATACCTCTTTGATGTTTTCCTGGACAGGATCGGTAAGCAATATGGGCAGGCCTATGAAACATTCGTGAAAGTGTCATTGGATTATAACTGAGTTGGAAAAACTGAAATGAAGCGCTTAAAATATACTGAAGAGCATGAGAAATACAGTAATAACTTTTGTACTGTTTAGTTCTTTTTTGCCGGCCACACAGGGATATGGTCAGGCAACCAGGCACCAGTACAGGAACCTGAATAGCGAACAGTCAATATATCAAGACGGCATTATTATTGGAAATTTATCCGAGGCAGGATTGGATTCCTCAGTAATCGGTGAAATAACCAGGCTATTAATGAATGACAGTATTTCTAATGTGCATAGCCTGCTAATAATGAAAAACAACAAACTGGTTTACGAAAATTATTTTGCCGGAAAAGACCAAAGACATGGCAGAAAGTTTGGGGTTATAAATCATCATATTGACCTGTTGCATGATTGCAGGAGTATTTCCAAAAGCATTGTTTCGGCCTGTATTGGCATAGCTTTAAAGAATGGGACAATCGAAGGTATTGACGATCCGGT
This sequence comes from uncultured Chitinophaga sp., assembly GCA_964519865.1. GTDB lineage: Bacteria > Bacteroidota > Bacteroidia > Chitinophagales > Chitinophagaceae > JJ008. The sequence goes on from CAZFLL010000146.1 coordinate 4,105, forward strand.
TAAAAAATATTTCCCGGAAATTAAAGACAGCCTGAAAGGTACAATCACGATCCGGAACCTGCTCACGATGACCTCGGGCTTGGAATGGAATGAAATCGGAAGTTATGGGAATTTTTTTAACAGCGAAACACAGATGAGTTTACGGTTTAATCCGGTTAAATACATTCTCAGGAAGAAATTGCACTCCAGGCCGGGTACCGGATGGAATTATAGTGGGGGCAACACGCAGCTGCTGGCTGAAATCATTTACCGGGAAAGCGGTTTAAGAATCGATGAGTTTGCGAATAAATACCTTTTCCTTCCGTTGGGTATTCATCAGTATGAGTGGGTTAATCTGACATTCAAAAAAATCCCTGCAGCTGCATCGGGGTTGAGACTTACTTCACGGGATTTACTGAAATTCGGTCTTCTTTATATGAATAACGGGAATTGGAATGGAATACAGATTCTTGACACGACCTGGGTAAAGCAATCATTTGAATCATATATTGGGCGGCCGGATTTGAGCAAATACAAATTACACGAAGGCGGCTATGGTTATCAGTTCTGGACCTATCGGGATACATGGAATGATCAGCCTATGGATATTGTTGAAGCCAAAGGGAATGGCGGGCAATCAATATTTTTCTGTAAGTCCCTGAATTTAGTGGTTGTAACTACGGGTGGCAACTACAACCGGGCAGATAATAATCCATATTTGATACTCACTAAGTATATTTTGCCTGCGGCAAAATAGTTTGGCCACGATTTCTCACAAAACAACACGCCTGTCCCGCCAAATGCGGGAAAGAAATACAGAAAGGCAGGCCACGGACCTGCCTTTACCGGACGGCTTATGCGTCGCAACTTATGGCTTGTATTTTACAACTAACTATCGCTATAGACTTTCTTCCTCCGTTCACTTTTATCAAACATTATCTCCGCTTGTTTAGCCATTGAAAAAGTTTCTTTGTCAATTAAATAAAAGGCCAGGTCTGTTCCTGTTCCGGAAAGTTCCAGCTTCCCTTTGCCACGCCTGTACCAGATGCTGTTTAGTGTTATATCAGCAAGCTGGTCAATGGGAATATTGTATTCCCCTTTCCGGCCTAATCCTGTATAATATTCCAGATGGATCGATAACGCATCCAAGGTGATGGAGCTGCAATAGCGGTATCTGATAAGCGTCAGCCCGATTAATGATCCTCCACTCAAGCCGATAAGTACTCCTTTACTGGGTATGGGCAATTGTTCAAAAGCGGGAATGTAATATTTTAATAGTAATAGTATCAGCCATACAATAGCTGTTGCATAATGATAAAAAATTATTTGAAACCGCAGGGAAATCATGGGAATGGTTAAAAAAATTACGATATGACTGTTGAGAAATAAAAATTCATGATTTACAGAAATCATTTCACCACCCTATACCTCTCCCCATCAAACTCCATCCCGCAAAACTTATCCGACCAACCGCCATGTTCATTCGGAATCGGGACTTTAATCTTTTTATTCTGGTTTGCAAATTCGGTTACTGGGCGTTCATCCGGACCTGAATTATAGTGATTATCAAATTCAATAAACAAGGCCGGTGAGTACGAATCATTTCTATAGGTGTACTCAGTATCACTCATTTCAGGGAAAATGGGTTCAGGAATCAGGCTGTCATTCCTTATAATCCAGGCGGTTAGTTGTTCCCAGGGCAGGGCCGAGGAACCACGACCATAGCCACGGGCAATGTAAATGACTTTATTGCCCGTCTGGAGTTCATAGATATCCCTGTACATAATCTGTGTGCTGGCGTAGGCCGCTGTATCGGCCGGATACCGGTAAACAATCCCCTTACTGGTCTTGAAGAGTATAAGGGCCCGGTTATCCGTATTGGTGCCACCCTGCCGGGTATTCCAGGAAACCATACAAAACTGTTGATCCTGACTTTTAATAATAAGGGGCTCCTTCAACCCGGAGCTATCCGGCAGAGACATAATTGTTTCACGGTACTTGATTAAAGTATCTGCTATATTTTGATTCAGGCTGTCACCATCAACTGTAATATAGGGGTAGAGGCTGTCAAGTTGCTGGAAGAGGGGCGTAATAATGCTATATACATTTGCTGGAGGATTGATGGTTTTTTTCGATTCCTGCTGCTTACAGGAAGCCATGGCTAATAGGAAATACAGAATGTGAATTCTCATAATACTGGGGTATCAATTCAAAACTAAGTTATTTCATTTTTATCCCGTTGCCGTTAACTCAATGTGTCCTCACATTTCTCTTCCTAAAAAGTAAAGTACCGGCAACCATTCCCGCCAGCAGCAACAGCACATCTTCCCGGATACCCAGCTGTAAGGCTGCCATAAAACCGATAAAGGACCATAACAAGGGTATTATTATAAGGGGAATTGGGACTTTTTTTCCTGACCATAACAGGATACCCCAGGTGAATATGGTAGTGGGGCAGGGGAGCCCGAATGTGGGGGAGGCAGGATAAACATGTCCCAGGAGGTAGCCGATAGCCGGGTATAAAAGAAGGGCCACCAGGACAAGGGCCAGACCGGTGTACCCGGCTAATCCTGGCCTGAAGCGGAACCGGAAACTGTTTTTCACCAAACCATAATACAGCCATAAAAAACCTTCCAGGATAAACAGGCCGCCAAAAAGATAGGCCGCTTTGTTGATCTCACTGAAGAAGACAATGTGGTATACAATACCCATCCAGAGCCAGAAGAAAGACAGTAATAAAGTGATTAACTTATCTGCTGCCGCAATTTTCTTGAAAGACAGAAGCACGGCCGCCAGGGCAAATAATACCAGTACAATCTGCATGGGCCAGACGAACTGGTTATACCGGGTGAATACATCTAAAAACTGCTGCAAAGTGAAGGGGAGTTTCATAATCGCGTTTTGGCAAAGTTGTGCCAAAACCGAGGCGGGAACAATGACCGGCATCATCAGCCTGGCTTACAGGCTAATGCAGATTGCCAGCTATAAGGATGGATATTCATGACCTGTTTGGAGCAATGCATTTATTCCTTAATAACAGAAATTAATGCCCGATCAGCCTTTTCGCCAACCTGACCCACTCCGGATTAAAATAAAGCCAGCCGGCAAAAAGGTCAATGCTCAGCGCCCAGAGAACGCCCCATACATAGGCCGGTTGAAGACGCTTACGGGTTACCAGGTCATATAGGCCAACCAGGAAAATTAACAGGAAGGGGGAGAATAACTGGAAGGCGATAAAGGGCCAGAAGGCATCGCTGAAGCTGGAATAGGTCCAGTAGTAATCTCCGAAAAAAGAAGCTACCCAATAGCTGATGCCTCTGCCAAAACCAGCATCAGTAAGTACCAGGGTTGAGATCAGCATGAGGCGTTTATGGGCTGAAGGGAATTTTCGTAAATACAGACCTGCAGCTGCCAGCCCGCCAAATGCCAGCATATCCCCCAACATGATACTTACAAAAGCGGGGTCCGAATAGGCGGTGCCATACTTTACATGCTCCGACACAAGGGCTGTTGCCACACCCATAATGAATACCAGTATAGCCAGCCAGGCACCTGCAATTCCCAGTTTTTTGTGTAAATGGAAATTATCCTTCCGGATCAAAACTACTTGTATGGTAAATAAGCTAAGCCATCCAAAAAAAACGGCGGCATGAAAATGAACAATAAGCGGAAAATGAAGCCGGCCCTCTGCTTTCAATTTAATAATATCATTAATAAAACCTGAAAGGATGGCCACCCAGGCAAAGCCAATCATCAACAGGAAAAAATTTCTGTCCCAGGGATGTTGAGATTGAAATCTGTTGGCTTTTTGCATGTGTGTTTAATATTATTCAGTATAGTACTAATGAAATTACTGAATCAGTTTAACTGTCCCACACTCACCTTCTCCCATTTCCCCAGCCACTCTTCGGAGATAGTTGCTCCAAGCCCGATA
>CAZFLL010000147.1:0-7931 GCA_964519865.1 uncultured Chitinophaga sp.
AGGACCTGAGCGACCTGATCAAGGAAACCGTGGATGAACATTTTGGTTTCAGCCGTTATGCAGAAAGCCTCGGACGATCAGCAAACAGTTTCGATGATCTGTATGCGGCCCTTAATGCGCCTTACCGGTACCTGGATACCATCCTGGTTGAAATACTGCAAAAAAAGATGGAATTGATTCAGCCAAAACTCCTGGCGATTTCCGTTCCCTTCCCCGGTAATCTGTACACTTCCCTGAGATGCGGACAATGGGTGAAACAACATTATCCCGATTGCAAAGTGGCCATGGGCGGAGGCTTTGCCAATACCGAACTCCGTTCCCTCAGTGATCCCCGGGTATTTGAGTTTTACGATTTTATCACCCTCGATGATGGCGAAGCACCCCTGGAACAGTTATGGGATTATATAAATGGCCGGAAAGAAAAAGCTGAACTGAAACGGGCATTTACATTGGAAAAAGGAAAAGTTGTCTATATCAATAATACAAACTGTACAGATTACAAACAGGGGCAGGTGGGCACACCCGATTACAGTGATCTCTGGCTGGATAAATATATTTCTGCCATTGAAGTGGTCAATCCCATGCACAGTCTCTGGAGTGATGGCCGCTGGAACAAACTCACCATGGCCCATGGCTGTTACTGGGGCAAATGTACTTTCTGTGATATCTCGCTGGACTATATAAAAAATTACGAACCCATCGCGGCATCCTTACTGGTGGATCGTATGGAAGAAATGATCGCGCAGACCGGGCAGAACGGTTTTCATTTCGTGGATGAAGCCGCACCGCCTTCCCTCATGAAATCACTGGCTATAGAGATCATCCGCCGAGGGCTGGTAGTCAGCTGGTGGACCAATGTGCGTTTTGAAAAAAGTTTCACCCTTGATCTTTGTTTATTATTAAAAGCTTCCGGTTGTATTGCTGTCAGCGGTGGGCTCGAAGTCGCCTCGGACCGGTTATTAAAACTCATTGATAAAGGGATCACGGTATCCCAGGTGGCGAAGGTCTGCCGTAACCTGACTGAATCGGGTATCATGGTTCATGCCTACCTGATGTATGGTTTTCCCTCGCAGACGGAACAGGAAACCATCGATTCCCTTGAAATGGTCAGGCAGTTGTTTGCGACCGGGGTATTGCAATCTGCATTCTGGCATTTGTTTACCATGACCGCGCACAGTCCCATCGGACTCGATCCGGATAAATACAAAGTCCGCAAGCAAACAAATGTACCGGGCACATTCGCCAATAACGATATCGGGCATATTGATCCCACGGGTGCCGATCATGAAACCTTCGGATTTGGTTTAAAAAAGGCCCTGCTGAATTATATGCATGGCACCTGTTTTGATTTTACCCACGACAAATGGTTTGATTTCAAAGTTCCCAAAACCACGGTAGCACCTGATTTTATCAAAAAGGCCATCGAAGAGCCAGAACTGAATAGTAATCCCAATAGCCGGATCGTATATTTAGGAAAACAACCGTCAGTTGAAATAATTCAGAAATCCAAAAAGGGCGCAAAATGGGAAGTCATGTCCCTCAGTTTCCAGGCACTTAAGGGCAGCCATACTATTAGCGTTGAACCGGTCAAAGGGGAGTGGCTACTCCAGCTCTTACCGCAACTGCAAATTTCCCAGCCAAAAACCATGACATTGAAAGAAGTAAAAGCGGGTTATGAAAATGCCGGGCTCGAGGATTTTGAATTGTTCTGGGATAATAAACCGGTCAATGGCTTGTGGAAGGTTGGATTGTTGAAACTGTGAGGAGAGGGGAGAGGGGAGAGGGGAGAGGGGAGAGGGGAGAGAGGAGAGAGGAGAGAGGAGAGAGGAGAGAGGAGAGAGGAAATGGTAAATAGAGAATAGAGAATAGGAATAAGTACATTTTCAATAATTAAGAATATTTCCTGGCTCCCGGAGACAGGCTGACGTCTAAATCCAGCCGGATATTCATTCAAAGGAAATATTTCTTCATTTCCGGCAGATTCCTTATCTTAATTTCCGCAACCTTATCTATGTTATTCATTATCCAACCTGCAAAACACTGCGGAAAAAGGGGTATTCCTGTGCAATACCCATTCTACTCCTTACTTAATAACTCCTGCCCCTCGAAACCTGTATGAAACGGTTAATCACCATATTGTTTCTTGGGATAACTTTTGCCAGTGCTCAGGTCCCTGCCCGCAGGCAGGCGGATCCATATATTAATCAACTTAGCACTTTTGTACAGCAGCACATTACTGGATTATATACTACTAGCCAGAATGATGAAGCCCTGTTCTATCGTATTACAGCACCCTGTGGTGGAAAATCGCTGTCTTTTAATCCTGAAGTGAAGGCACTCTTCCTGGCTGAATTAAAGGCACGCATAGACAAGGATCTTTCAGTAATTTTTTTAAATCCGGATGATGCGGGAAAACGGTTTTCCGGAAAACCTCAGCTGCAGGTTTTTAAGGATGCACAGGTATTTCTTTCATCAAGGTTAATTGCTGCAGATATTAATCGAAAGGTTGCCGGGTTATGTAATTTACCACCACCAGCCAGGAAAAACAATCCACCACAGGCGGATGCAGGAAAAGATATATTCATTACACTTCCTGTAAACAGTGTCAGGCTAAACGGACGGGTTTCGGATCCTGATAATGACGGGTTAACGGTTCGATGGCAAAAATGGAAGGGGCCTGAAAATGATATAATTAATAGTCCAAACAGTGTTGGTACAACTGTTGCAAATCTTCAGGAGGGTATTTACCAGTACATCCTGAGTGTAAATGATAACGGAGGATTATATGATTATGATACAGTAATGATAACAGTCAGTGCTCCTCAGTCAAAGCCACCTGTTGCCAATGCCGGTAAGGATTTCAGTCTTATTTTACCGCTGAATACAGCCGAACTTGATGGTAGCGGAAGTATTCCCAATGGTAATCCAATAACATACCGCTGGATAAAGCTGGGTGGGTTAAAACCAGGAGAACAAATCCTGAATTCCCAATCCCCTTCTCCGACTGTCACAGGATTAAATCAGGGTATACATCACTTTGTTCTTATTGTCAGCAACAGGTTCGAGCAGTCAGACCAGGATTCTGTTGTTATTACTGTTTACCCGCAATCTGTGCGGCCTAATGCTGACCCTATTGCAGATGCTGGACAAGACCAGTCAATCTCATTACCTCTTAGCCGTGTACAATTAACAGGTAGTGCAAGTGACCCGGATGGTGATCCGGTTACCATTGCCTGGACAAAAGTCAGCGGACCCGGTCTGGTTCATATCAGTAACCCCGGGAAAACGAAGACAATGGTCAGTGCGCTTTTACAAGGAGTATATCGTTTTCGTTTAACTGTTACTGACAATAAAGGCGGTAAAGCGGCAGATGAAGTAATTATAACTGTAAATCCAGGGGGAGAATCTCCGGCTAACCTTCCGCCCACCGCAATTGCAGGTCCGGATCAGACGGTTTCTGTATCAGGGAAGTTATTATTGACTGGTAAGGGGTATGATCCGGATGGAAAAATTGTCAGCTACCGTTGGGAGCAAATTGATGGCGATAATAAGGCGGTGATCCTTTCGCCATATGATTCCACCACTGCAATTAACGTTGCAGATACCGGGCTGTATGTTTTTCAACTGACAGTCAGGGATAATATGGGGAGTGCAGCAACAGATACCATGATGCTGAAAGTTGGCCCGGCGGCTCCAGCTAAAAAAGCATGGATATGGGTGGGTTTAGTTGCCGGATTGCTGATTGCTGCCGGATACTGGTATATTATCTGGTGGCGCCAGAAAGAAAAAATCATTGTCTATTTTATTACTAAAGAAGAAGAGGCATTGGCCCATGCCCTGGTGCCTGATGCAAAACAGACCGAGGGTTATATAGTAGGTCATGCCAGCCGGACCAATATTAAAGAAATGAAGAAACAGGGCCTGCCCCTGCGCTTATTGAACCGGCGGTTGCTTACTGTTCACACCCCGGGAATTACCAGAACGTATAAATTTTCCTTTAAGAAAGGAGAGGCGACATTAAAATCCGTAACAAAAGATACACACCAGGGTGAATTCCATAACCTTATTGCGACGTTGCCGGATCAGGACACCGGTTCACACCCGCTCCCTTCCTTTTATATGATTACCCTCGATGACCCCCTGCTGCCACAGTATAAGGAAAAGCTGAAAGAAATCGGGCTTACCGTAATTCAGAAAATTCCGGTCGACAGTTATATACTCCTGGTGAAGGACGAGGATCAGTTGATCAGGTTACAGGACAAAGAGACTTTTGGTTTTATCCGCCTGATTACGCCTTATACAACGATGGATACCGGATTTTTCCTTCGGAAAGATCATGTCAGCGGTTCTGGAAACGGGAATGCAAACTGGGTACTTGACCTGGTACTGCACAGGGAGGAAGATGGTCTGCCTGTCCGGTTATTCCTTGAAAGCAATAAAATTGAAATGTCCGGTTTTTACCGGAATATTATCCGGATCAGGATACGTCCCGATACTGCTACGGCACAACTGCTGGCTTCCAATAAATATATCCAGGCTATTTATGAACATATCCCACCGGTACTCCATAACGATATTGCCCGTCAGCTGATCGGTATTGATGCCGCACCTGCCGGCGAAACCTGGCTCAGTCAGACCGGGGAGGGGGAGATCATTGCAGTGGCGGATACAGGCATCGACAGCAATCATCCCGATTTACAGGGAAAACTTACAGGTGCTGTTTCCTGGGGAAGGACTGGTAATGATACCAGTGATCCGCATGGTCATGGAACCCATGTCACGGGCACTATAACCGGTAATGGCTATTCTTCCGGTGGAAAGATCAGGGGAATGGCCCCCGGAGCTAAAATTTTCTTCCAGTCCTTACTGGATGAAAACGGCCAGCTTTGTGATCTCGAACTGAAACTGCCCGACCTGCTGCTACAAGCCTATGAACAGGGGGCCCGCATTCTCAACATCAGTTGGGGTGCTTCCACGGAGTCTTATTATACGTTTGACTCAGTGGCCATGGATCAGTTTGTCTATGACCATCCCGATATGCTGGTGATGGTTTCAGCCGGGAATGAAGCCGTAAAACGAACGGATGACAATGGTAATGAAGTGGTGGCATTTGGTTCAGTGGGGTCACCCGCCACAACGAAAAACGGGCTAACGGTTGGGGCCAGCCGAAGCTCCAGGATGCAGGAGGACCCGGAAGCGATCGCGCCATTCAGCAGCCGTGGCCCCTGTAAGAGTGACCGGCGTATCAAACCTGATATTGTAGCGCCGGGTACGGATATCCTATCCACCAGGTCAGGGGCAGCGCCTGACCGGAACTTTGACCGTTTTTATGAAAACGCGGCCTATGTATTTATGGGCGGCACCAGTATGGCCACCCCGGTTGTATCAGGAGCGGCAGCCCTTGTTCGCGAGTATTACCGGACGCAGAAAGGGAATGCTCATCCGGGTGCGGCACTGGTAAAAGCTACTTTACTCAATGGGACCAAACAACTCAAGGCTGACAGTGCTATGCGCGGCAGCGATATTATTCCCAATAATAACCAGGGCTATGGCTTGCTGGATATGTCCATGACCATTCCCCATTTACAGAATCAATTCACACTTGCTTATTATGATTCAGGCGTCGCTCCTTCATTGAATTTCCAGCGATCAGGTGAAAGACGGCAGTTTCGCCTGATCCTGCAACAGAAAACCTGGATCAGGGCCTGTCTTGTCTTTATTGATAATCCGGCTTTAGGTGGGGTCCAGAGTGACCTTGATCTGATTATCTCGATGGAGGGTACGGTCAGCAAATGGACAGGCAATGCCGGGATCAATGCCAAAGACCCTCTTTTCTCCGATGTAAAAAATGATTTTACAAATAATATTGAAGTGGCGCGCATCCCGGAAGCCGAACCGTCCGGGTATATTATTGAAGTGGTCGCCACCAGTATGGCCCATGACGGCAACCTGCGGTTTGCATTGGTCGTCACCACCGGCGATGATTCCGCCACATTTTCAACCATAACAGTATGATGAAACTCTATGCCATTCAGGCCCGGTTCGGGGATTGTTTTCTGCTGAAAAGTGACCAGGCGAATATCCTGATCGATGGTGGCCCGGTCAGGGTATATGAAGAACACCTGCGCCCGGCCTTAAAGGAATTGCTGACCAGTAAGGATAAACTGGATGCGGTGATCATCAGTCATGTTGATAACGATCATATAGTGGGTGTACTCGATCTGCTTACTGAATTGCAAAAACAGAAAGATACCAGGCAGCCGGCTTTTTTAACAATCGGTCAGGTCTGGTTCAATTCTTTCAGCAGTACGATCGGTGTCAATGACCTGGAGAAAAGAATAGGACAGATTAATAATGTGGCGTCAATGAACGGCGTAAAGATGCAGGAAATGAGTATGGCACTTTCCGGTATACGGGAGGGCAGCCAGGTAATCAGGCGGACAAAAGCCCTGAACATCCCCGTAAACCCTGGTACGGCGGGTGGTTTTTTCCTTGCGGTTAAAGACAGGCAGGTCATTGAACTGGACACAATGGAGATTACGGTGGTTGGTCCCACCCTCGATAACCTGAAGAAATTACAGGTGGAGTGGGAAGAATGGATAAAGAAAAATGAACAAAAGATTGCTGAAGGGAAATACACCCGTGATTTTGCTGCGGCCATGGATCGCAGTGTGCCAAACCTGAGCAGTATTGTTTTGCTGGTCAGGGAAGGGAATAAATCCATATTGCTGACCGGTGACTGCCGGGGTGATCACCTGCAGCAGGGACTGATCGAAACCGGTCTTTCAGCAGATGGCCGTTTTCATACGGATATTTTCAAACTGCCGCATCATGGCAGTATGCGCAACAGCAGTAAAAAACTGTTTGAAGAAGTTACGGCCGATACCTATGTTATATCAGCCGATGGAACGTATAATAATCCCGATACCCAGACCCTGATCTGGATTGTTGAATCGGCCAAAGCGGCCGGCAGGAATATCCGGCTCGTGTTTACCAATGAAACCCCTTCAGTAAAAACCCTGTTGGCTGATTATGACCCTGCTGCCTATGGCTATCAGCCGGTGATCATGAAAAGCGGGTGGATGGAAGTGATCGGGTCCGGAGAATAGAGAGGGGAGAGAGGAAAGTGGAAAGAGGAAAGAGGAAAGAGGAGAGAGGAAAGAGGAAAGAGGAGAGAGGTAAGTAGAAAGAAGTCTGTTAGTATAAGAACGACCTTCTTAGAATGGGCTGTTGACTACTAACTACTAACTACAAACTACTTACTATTTCTTCCTCCACAACCACGGCGCCACCGCTTCCCTCTCCACCCATAACCCCTTTTTCGCCAACCGGGCTTCTTTCTCCAGCAAACTATAAGCACTGTCTGTTGAGTACTTCTTATAATGCCAGGCCAGTCCGGCTTTCACCAGTTCCCGGTTCAGGGTGTCCCTGTTCGGTAAGATCACTTCAGCAATCAGTCGTTTATTCCGGTCGTACTGGCGGGAATGTGAAAGGGTAACCAGCTGCCCGAAACATGATGCAGAAGTAAACGATTTAGCCTTTGTGCCAAAAGGTTGATTTTTCTCCGGGCAGTCAATATGCGCCAGGCGGATACGTTGTGGTTTGCCGTTGAGGAGAACTTCGATGGTATCGCCGTCTTTGATGGAGATGACTTTAGCGGTTTCAGTGATTGGTTGGACTAACAGCCAGAAGGGAAGGATAAAATAAGTGATGATGGATTGCATTGTTTATTATAAGCAGGGGGGCTTAAATGTAGTGAAAATATAGAGAGGCTAGAAGCGAGAGGCTAGAAACTAGAAGGTTGGCTTTTTCTGCATCCCTGAACTTTAATTTTCCCATAAAAAAAGACTCCCATTTCTGAGAGTCTCTTCTTTTCGTAGCCCGTACGAGATTCGAACTCGTATCACCACCGTGAAAGGGTGGTGTCCTAA